>PLBE01000077.1 GCA_003134435.1 Acidobacteriaceae bacterium | reverse complement strand
TCATGGGTCATGACTGCGGAACTTGGGGCACCCTCGGGCCAGAACCAAATAAACGGGATTCTCTCTACGCTCTGCGATTGGAGCGTAAAGATCATAAGGAGTTCGAACAGTTCGTTCACAGTACGGTCGACAGGCCAATGCGGGAAGGAGATGCGGTCCCAACCCCTCAGATGCACCCTTTGGAGGTGCTTCCTGACGCCAACGGGCAGGAGTGGGCGGAAATAGTAATACAGGTCCGCAAACAAAGAGTTCACCAGCGATTGTTGGTTTCGCGCGGAGGATGGGTACAACTCGCATCGCAGATTGTCGACCACCTCCTTGATATCGAATGGTAGGCTGACGGTACCACCCTCGACCTTCACCTCCTGGACAACGTCACGCATCGTCCCAGCATCCGAGCCATTTTGCGGCTGGCAGAGGCGCCCGAAACAGACGTTTCCTGGACCGACATGGAAATACCGCGTGGCTGCCGACAGGGGTCCCCGCAGACTAAACCGGGCATAACGCTCTGGACATTTGAANNCCTAGCGACGTGGTAGTAGAACGGCAGGGAAAATGTGCTAACAATAGCTATCACACATTCCGGGCCGCAAGTCAATACTGCGGCACACGTACCGGGACGCGGCTTGAGGCGTCTATATACCAATGGCCAGGCGACCTAACCTGTTCGAGAGTACCAGATCAACACCCGCACTCCGTGCCGTCGCGCGACAAGATAGATTCACAGACAGCCGAGGGCGAGCAAGGCAGGACAGAGCAAGTAGCCTACGAAGTCCGCAGTGCTATTACGCACGTCCTCTGGGACACCTCGACTTCCACATTGAGGCGGTGTCCGGCTTCGGGAAGGCACAATAGGAATGCTTACAACTTTGCCAAGCGTCGTAACCAAGCCGGTAGTGGTGAGCTGTTTCTTTTGCAACGGACGCCTCTTGCAACGGACGCCTCAATGATTGCTGACGATCTCTTCGAATTGAGTGCGCATTTCCATCAATTGTTTTCGAAACTCGGGAATTTTACACGTGGTGATAATCGACGAAGCCGCTTGCCTCAGTTACGAGCGCAAGTCGGGTTCTTCATTGATCTCAACCGGCAACCCGTGAATGGGCTGCGCTTTTTGCCAAACAGTGTCCGACCCTACCGGGGCCAACCACGTTTTGGAGCGACCGGTCGTTCTTAGATTACTCAGTGGACGATAGCAGTAAGGCCCGTCGGTGCAGCGGGCGCGGGCCCACTGGAATAACACGTATTGGCATTGAATGAATACGGACTTCCGGCGCCTCCGTATACTCCACGCATAACGTTGTAGTAGCAGTTCTCGGCAGGATTCGCTGCCGTGGTGGAGTAAACGTGACCTCCTGGCCCGTTGCCGTTCGCCACATCCGGCCCTATCGCAGGCCAAGGAATGCTGGAAGTCCACCAACTCGGAGCGGATGTAAGGTAGAACGAATTTGGCAAAGTATGGGTGACGCCGCTCACCCAGGTAATCGAATTGTTTACGGTGCCGTACTCCCCGTGGATGAAAGACGTATTCCAGGGTGTATCGTTGTCGATGGGCTGGGTACCGGTGTCGCCTGTGGTGCCATAGCCGAAAGTCTCGTTATAGTAAGCTGCCTGATATTGACGGCTTTTTGCTCCGCATGGCGTTCCAGAAGGCACATTTGACCCGCAGACGGCGACGGCCAGAGCGTACCCGGTTCCTAGCGTGGATTGCTGGGTTGAGCCTTCGACGTTGCCGATTATAAAATAAAGGTGGTTCGGGGCGTTGAGGTCGAAGGACTTAGCTGCCTGATTCGCCAGGGCACCGCTCGAACCCGTACAGTTGACGGTGCCTCGTCCGGTCAATGGGAGACATACTTCCCCGGTTCCCATGGACCAGTTGCGAAAGGCTGTATTGTTGGCCGAAGACCCCCAAATACCATCCTGTCCCATCGTGTTCACCACGTTTCCCTCAAATAGATTGAATTGCGGGTGGGAACCGTGAAACGCTACGTCCTGAATGGCATAGACGGAACTCGGCAAAGTAGAGCCGGAGTCAAAGTTTCCAGTAGACAGGTTGTAGGCAATCACGTTGCCCGCTGCTCCCCATTCCAGCATCAACGACGTATGCAGTCTTTCGAAGATGTTGTTTTCCACTCTGAATCCCGTGGTCTTATAACGTAGATCGACATCGGAATCGCAACAGCCGGCAGTATGCAGGAAATCGTTCGAGAAGTAGTTGCTGACAATCTCTCCTCGATAGCTCCAGTCGGCATCGATATGGTCGGCAGCAGCATAATTGTTCTCGACTCCGCTTATCCAGCAGTAGGCGCACTCGACCATGTTAATCTGAGGATCAGTGCTCCCTGCATTGCCTTGATAAATCTGCAGGTTCTCTAGCCCGGAATAGTAATTTGCGGGGACAATAACCGCCAGCGGCGTCAGTGTATAGCTCACCATCAGCGGCATCTCAAGTGTAACGGTTGGACCATTGATCGCACTGATCCTATCGATTTGCCCCTGCTGTCTGGTTCCTCCGCCGGTCTGGCCTGCATCACACCAAGTGCAAATGCCCTCAGTTCCGACATTGGAGACCGTAACGCCATCCTGCAACTGGTCAATCATCAAGAGCGTGCCGACCGACAAGCCGCTCGTGCTCGACACCGTAATAGTTGTTCCTCCGGCATTCGCGTTACTGACGGTAATGGGTGAAGAGAAACTTGGCGCTGCTGTTACTCCCCCAGCTCCGAGCGAAACAGCCGCATACGTGCCGCTCGCCATATTCAAAATCGTGGCGGTCGCACCTCCGCCGCGCAACACGCAAGTAGCGGGAATAGTTAATTGACCACTTATCTGAAATGTTTGTGGACTCGATGGAGTCCCACCAAGCAGTACATAATGGTTAGTGCCGCAACTGGATAAGGCAGAGTTGATAGCGGATGTCTGATTTGATCCGGTCGAAGTAATCGTTGAACCCGATTGAGTCCAGTTTGCATCCGGGATTCCGCCGGGAATGCCGGTGTAATCCTGCCAGCTGTAAGCACACAGGCCGGGAGTTGTAGTCGCTGTTGGACTACAGCTTGAGGGGGTCTGCAGGATACCGTTCCAGAGTTGGGCATGGGAAGAAATGGAGAGGCTGAGCAAGATCAAGATAAGGGGGATTAGAAAAGTGCACTTGTTTCTCATTTAACCTCGCGAGCATTAAATTAGGCTCCCTTCTATCCCTAATGCTAAAAGCCTCCTTGATTGCAGGCGATCATTGGGACCGAAAACGCGCCGAACCACCGACGTTCGCGGGACCCGCCGATCCACTCAGGGGGAGTCTAAGTTCACTCTATCTCTGTCGGATTGGAAGCTCAACAATCGAAGGTGCATCCGGTTTCGGCTCCTTTTGGGTGTTCGGCCGATGTACGCTAGGGTTTAATCGAAAACCTGATTTTGATCTTTGGATGAAATGACGCTCATTCCACGTCGCCTATCCGCATTTAAGGCGCCAGGCGACGGT
>PLBE01000067.1 GCA_003134435.1 Acidobacteriaceae bacterium | reverse complement strand
AGAAGTCATACACGGCGGTGGACAGAATGCGGCGGGGCAAGAAGGTGATTGTGCCTGGAGACGGATCCTCACTGTGGGTGATTACGCATAACAGCGATTTTGCCAAGGGACTGGTAGGCCTGCTGGGACATCGACAGGCCATTGGCCACGCGTTCCACATTACCAGCGACGAGGTGATGACCTGGGACCAGTTTTACAAAATCACTGCGCAGGCTGCAGGCGTTGAGCCGCAAATCGTTCACATCGCTTCCGACTTTATGAGCGCATGCATGCCCGATGAACTGGGCAGCCTGACCGGAGATAAGGCAGCGAGCGTAGTTTTCGATAACGGCAAAATCAAGCACTTTGTGCCGGGGTATTGCGCCACGGTTCCGTTTGCGCAGGGGATTCAGAGAACAATCGATTGGTTCGATGCAGACCCACGGCGAAAACAAATCGATGAGGCCGCCAATGCCGCGTGGGACAAGCTCATCGACGCATATGAGAGTGGGCTAAGCGGAGCATTGCGCGGGTTCCAGCCATAAAACCGAGGCCTGAACTCGCCATTGACGTACGGGATGGATCCCGTACCCTTCACTCCTGAGAGTTTTCAGGCAGGATCCAATGCATCTTCTTAGAGCAGTCTTGATGCCAGAGAAGGGGATGATTTTCCGGCCATCTCCAGATTTTCACGAAGGAAATTCTGGGGGCTTGTCGTTCTTAGGAGTATCGTCTCTCTGAAGCTGCTCTGTCAGGCCGCGGGGCTGCCTTGGCAGAGCGCAATCGAAACGACAATGCTTTCATGCACAAACCCTTCGAAAGATATTCCCTGTGGTCCAATCAGAATTGAATTCGATCCAGGCAGGCCCTGTACACGCTCTACGAAAGGCAGGCAGAGTGACGCCGAGCTATGATCTAAAATCCCAGAGCCGGCTGGACAGTTGGAAGTCAATTGCCCTGTATTTTGGAAGAACTTGCCGAACCGTGCAGCGTTGGCACTGCGAGAATGGTCTTCCGGTACACCGTGCAGGCGGGATCAAGAGCTCCGTTTTTGCTTATGTTGACGAGTTGGAAGGCTGGATGCGGAACCGCGGAAGCGTCGTTACCGATGAGAGCGCGGGGAGTTCCAAACCTGTTCCTGCTCGCACTCCGCTTGGGGAAGAGGCATGAACTAGCCCAAACCAAAAGCTGAATTCTTCATTGATTCCGGAGCAAGCCAAGGCCCGCTCCCGGGATCTGGTGGATCTCTCCTACAAGATGTGGGAATCGCTTTCGCACGGTAATTTACAAGCAATCGTTCGATTCCTACGGGAGGCATGCGATCAGGACCCTACCAACGCTACTGCGTTTGGATGCTTGTCGCTTGCACTGATCGCCGAGGGCCTGTGGGGAGATGTGCGTCCTGAAGCTGCATATTTATCCGCGGGGGCGGCTGTTCGGCGGGCATTCGAAATGGATTCCGAAGAGATCGAGGCAAAGTGTGCGGATGCCTGGCTGAAAACAATATCGACGCGTGACTGGGAGGGCGCCCGTCGCGGGTTCGATGCGATTTTGAATCACAGGTCGATGGGGACACGCGCCCTGAATGGGAGGGCTCTTCTCCACATTGTTGAAGGATGCCTTGAAGAAGCCTCCAGCCTGCTGCTTGAAGCCGCGGAACGAAACCCGCTCAGTTCCTCACCGATGGCGTTGTATTGCTGGAATCAGTATCTTGCAGGTGAATATGCGAACGCTCTCGACCAGGTTGAGCAGATCCGGGCCGGCGGCCGACCCTGTCCAATCACCGAAGCTGTCGAGGCGATGGCCTTCATCCAAATCGAAGAGCCTGAAGTACACATCGATCGCCTGGAAGCAATGGTCGCGGCCTCTCCTCGTAATGACATCGTACGAGGTGTGCTCGGATACACTTACGGAACGACCGGCCAGGATCGAAAGGCAAGGAAAGTGCTCGACGCAATCACGGACTCTGGATCTCGCGCCATGCGCTGTGAGCCTTACGCGATTGCGCTCATCCTGATCGGCTTGAACGAGAGGCCCATGGCGGTGGAATGGCTGGAAAAATCCTTTCGCAATGGATCGCTCTGGAGTCTCGGGTTTCAATCCGACCCAATTTTGGAGGCATTGAGCAATGACCCGCACTACCTGCTCTTTTTGGGCAGGGCCAGCTACCCAACTTCCATGAGTGCAAGCTCACACCTGGCTTCGGCTAGCTAGGCTGGAATATTTGCGCTAATGCAGTTTCACGAACTCGGCTTTAGCTTGCTTCAGGATGGGAATCTCAGGGTCGGCGTCCTTCCAAAGTGTGAGGAAATCCTGATACGCAGCGCGTGCTTTGACGGTTTCGCCTTGCGTGGCGAATGCACGAGCGATTTCGAGATGTGCGAGGGCGCCGATGGGCGAGTTCAAAACAATTCCGCGGTGGTCCAGAATCTTCTGGAACTCGGCTGCCGCTTCGCCGCCTCTCCGTGCCATCAGGTAGGCCTGACCACGCAGGTAGATGGGAAACATCGCGCTGTTTCCATCAGGGCTCCCAAGTTCATAAGGAACCGACTTTTGTAAGTCTTCGATGGCTTTCTGTGTGTCCATATGATTCAGCGCGAGTTGCGCACGCACTGAAGGCAAATAGTTCGTCTGCATAAGCGTGCAGTCAGGACAGCGCCTGGCAAGGTCATCGGCCAGCGACTGTGCACCGGCATCGTCGTGCGCCAACGCGAGGGCTATATCCGCGAGACCTTCGACATCCCGGCTTTTGGATCGCGCGCGCACATCTTTCGTCTTCTTCTTAGCCAATTCCGCATCGCCAACGAGCGCCTCGGATATCGCGGTCAGCTCCTCAAAAAGCCCGCATAATTGCTCCTGGTCCGATTGCCGCGCCAACTGGTCGCCCCGGCGCATCAGCTCGCGGGACTCCCGCAGGCGGCCATAATACGCCGCGGTCTGTGCCTGGATATAAGAAAACTGCAAATTCGACAGACTCCCGGAGATTTTCACACTATGCGCCATTTCCAGGTTGTCGTGCTCTAAGAACGCCAGTGCATATCGATATACCTGGATGTGAAAGCAATCGGCCTTTTGTTCTTCGGCGCTTTTCATCAGCGCGCGGGCTTCGTCCAGGCGATCCAAACGAATAAGCGAGCCCACCAGGACCCCGTAACTCAGGCAATCTCCGGGAAGCAGCCGCAAGCTCTCTGCCGAATCCCTTCTTGCGTCCTCGTATTGGCCGAGGCTGGAGTAAATCTCACTCACGTTGAGGTGCGGAATATCGTCTCGTGGATAAAGTTGGCTCCAGAGTTTGTAAACTTCCCGGGCCTCTTCCCAGTCACCCGTGACCGATTCCTGATAGTGCGCTTCGATGTAGAACCTCTCACGATCGCTCACGTGCTCGCGCAGTTCATACGCTTTCCGGAAGTTCGCCACGCTTTCTTCTTCCGAATATTCCCCATACGCCAGGCCGAGAGAGGCGTAGGCCATGGCAAAGTTGGGATCGAGAAGGATCGCGCGTTGAAAAAGCTGGATTGCTGCAGCGCGGTCTTCCTTATCGATCAAACTGGTGCGTCCCAAACTGTACGCGTGCAGCGCTTGAAGCGAAGGCGTGGTCACTTGCTCGAGAGGCGTATTGTATTTTTGAACAGTCCCTACCGATTCACCGAGCCTAGTGCGCAGGTGAGATGCTGCTTGGGCCAAGGCGTTCAATACTTCTTCTTTTCTTTCCGCCGTCACTTGCTCCTCGACCAGCGAATCACCCGTCGCACAGTTAGTAGCCTTCAACCCCAGCACGTACTGATTGCCCAGTTTCGCAATGGAGCCGTTCAGCACCGCGGTGCTTCCGGTGCGAATGCAAAGTTGCTGCGCGATATCCGGAGTGAGCCGCGCATCCGGCCGCTGGTTCATGAGCCGCAGCGTCTGTTT
>PLBE01000251.1 GCA_003134435.1 Acidobacteriaceae bacterium | reverse complement strand
GGCGCGGCGGAACCGGCGTGGTCTCTCTCCAGGTGCTGCAGGAGTATTTCGTCACCGTGACGCAAAAACTAGGGGTCGCTTCACCGGTCGCGCGTCGGAAGGTCGAAATCCTTTCGGAGTTCGATGTAGTCGTTCCAGAGGTGGCAGATATTCTGGCAGCGATCGATCTTCACCGGCTCCATGGATTTTCTTTCTGGGACGCTCTTGTGGTTCGCACCGCTAAACAGGCCGGCTGTCGCGTGCTTTTGTCCGAAGATCTTGAAGATGGCCGAGAAATCGATGGTCTTCAAGTGCTGAATCCTTTCCGCGACCTGGTCTGCTAAACTACTGCGTTTCGGGTAACGTGCCGGGCGTCGCTGTATTGCCGGTTTCTCTGGGGGCTATCGTGAAGGGCATCGAACTTCCGTATCATCGTGGACTGCACCGCTTCGCCGTCTTGACCTCTTGCGCCACGCTCGTCTTAATCGTCGCGGGAGCGCTGGTCACAAGTAATGATGCGGGGTTATCGGTTCCCGACTGGCCGACCAGCTTCGGATCGTTTTACAAAATTCCGCACATGGTCGGCGGAATTAAGTATGAACACAGCCATCGCATGTTCGCGGAGTTCGTAGGGCTGCTCACCATCATCCTGGCGGTGTGGACCTGGAAGGTAGAGAAGCGGCGCTGGCTGCGCGTTCTGGGACTGGCCGCGCTCGCAACCGTGATCGCGCAAGGCGTCCTCGGCGGACTGACGGTTTTGTTCTTCCTGCCCGCGCCCATCTCGAGCGCGCACGCCGCGGTGGCGCAGACTTTCTTCTGCATTGCAGTCTCGATCGCGGTTTTTACGGGCCGGCGCTGGGTCGAGGAACAGCCGCGGGCTGAGTTCGACCACCGGCGCCCCGCTCTTTTTACTTTGACCCTGCTCTCGATTTTTGTGCTTTACGTGCAGTTGATCCTCGGAGCGATGTTCCGACATCACGGCTTGAGCTGGTGGCCGCATGTGATCAACGCGGGCGTCGTGGCTTTTGTCCTGTCCTGGACGGCGGTTCGCGCGATCAGGGTTTATCCGGAGGTGGATGCCGTCCGGCGTCCCGCAATCGCCATGCTGGGCCTGATGGTGACGCAACTCTGTCTCGGGTTTCTGGCCTTTATCACGCGGGTCATGTGGGGACGAGACGCGGCGCAACCGGAACTGCCCATGGTGGTGTCGACCGTAGTCCATGTTGCGGTTGGAGCGTTGTTGCTCGCGACCACGGTGGTTCTGGCCATTCAGGTCTGGCGCCATGTTCCGGTGGCATTCGAAGAGCGCGTTCCTGGCGGCAGTGCGGTAGCCGCGTAAGGTATTTTTGGCGCGTACCGATGGGTGGAGAGTTAGAGGCGTGGAGACGAGTGCTTCCCTTCTGGAATGCCGCTCCGGATGATAATCCCCTCGGTCCCAGCGTAGAATAGCCTGTGACCCCGAACTCATCCGCCATCGACTTTGCTCCTGCCGCGCAGCCTGCGGAAAAGGTGGGCGCGCCCATCATCACGGTACGCGACCTGGTCCATCGTTATCAGGATCGCACCGCGCTCAACGGCGTTTCTTTCGACGTTCGACCCGCCGAGCTGTTTGGGCTGCTGGGCCCGAACGGCAGCGGGAAGACGACTTTGTTTCGCATTCTTTCGACGCTGATGGTCCCAACGTCCGGCGGCGCCACGATTGCCGGCTTCGACGCCGTTCGACAACCGGGAGCGGTGCGCCGGCACATTGGTGTCGTGTTCCAGTCGCAGAGTGTCGATCCCAAGCTGACGGCCCACGAAAATCTTTGGCATCAGGGACACTTGTACGGCCTGCGCGGAGCGGAACTCAAAGCGAGAATCAACGAGATTCTTATGCGAGTGGGATTGCTGGACCGCTCGGCGGACCGTGTCGAGACTTTTTCCGGAGGCATGCAGCGGCGCATCGAGCTCGCCAAGGGGTTGCTGCATCATCCCGAAGTTCTGCTACTTGATGAGCCTACGACTGGCCTGGATCCGGGCGCCCGGCGCGACCTCTGGCAGTATTTACAGATCCTGCGCGATCAGGAACGCGTCTCCGTCATCGTCACGACTCACCTGATGGAAGAGGCGGAACGCTGCGACCGATTGGCCATTCTGAACGAGGGCAACCTGGTAGCGCTCGGCACGCCGGAGGCTCTGACCCGCGAGATCGGCGGCGACGTAATTCTACTGGAGGCGACCGACCCGCAATCGCTCGCCGAGCGCATACGCGACAAGTTTCAGGTAGAGGCTACAGTCATGGACAAGCAAGTCCGCATAGAGATTGAAAATGGACACCGTTTTGTACCCGATGTGGTCGAAGCGTTCCCTGGAGAAATCCAGTCGCTCAGCGTCAGCAAGCCGACACTGGAAGATGTATTCATCCATCGGACGGGCCATCGCTTTTGGAACGAAGACGCAGAGAATGCAATGAATCCAACCATGAAGAAAAAGCTGAAGAAAAGCAAATGAAAGCGGCCTGAGAGTCTGATCGGGTAAACACAAGACGCGGGTGGGCAGTCAGTACAATCTAAAAGCGACTTCGGCGTTGATCTGAACCGCCACCGGTTGGCCGTCTTTGCGGGCTGGATCGAATCTCCATTGGGACACAGCTTTGATGGCCTGCTCGTCCAGTCCGAAGCCGAGAGGACGAATCACCCGGATGTCTCGAGTTTTGCCGTCGGCGCCTACCACCAGCGAAAGCAGACAGGTTCCCTGAATCTTCTTCTTGCGAGCCTTGTCTGAATACTCCGGTTCCGGCTGGTAAATCCCTTTAGGGATCGACACGCCGTGACCCACCTTGAACACCTCACCGCTCGGCGAGTCCTTGCCTGAATCGGAGTTCGCCGGCGGCGTGGTCTGGGCGAACGCGCAAAAGGCCAGCGAGACTAGAAAGGCTCCACAAACGGCGGCAGGTCTGGAAAACACAGCGGTAGTTTATCACTTGTGTCGCTTTTGTCATTCATTTGGCTTGATCCGGGTGCGCAGCAGCCAGACGCCGGCATGACCAATCTGCAAGCCAGCAATTATTTGCGATAGTCAAGACTTGACCTTGCACACCAAGCTGTCGGGTTCTTTTGCGACCCGCGGGACTGTTATGACCTGTTGGTCGAAAAGAGACGCTCCACGTTTTTCGGGAAGGCCCGGCCAGCGCATGCGGACGAGACGGCTTCAGTGATCGAAATGTAACGAGACGCGGCAGACGCCGTTCTTTTCGCGAATCTTCACGCGATCGGCATATTGGCGAATCAGGTATCCGGCGAGATGTGCGGCGCCGGCCTCCGTACCCATCTCCTCCAAGGCGGGCATGGTGTTCGCAAGTTCAATCGCGGGTCCGGAGTATTCGATATTGAGATCGAGCCGAAGCTCGTCCCAGGACGTGTTCAAAGTGATGATCTCGGAGCGGAGCGGCAGGAGGCCCAGGTTGTTCACTACCTCGTAGGCAGCATCGGTCGCGCGGGTGACGACTTCCTTTCTCATACCCCAGGCAGAGCCCTGGTCTTCCATGAACTGGGTGATCTCGTCGAGGTGTTCCGAACCGGCTCGCAATTCCAGACTGCGTTGTTTCTTGATACCCACGCGAAACAGCAGGCTTAAGATCACAACCAGCACGGTCGCGACCGAAGTTGAAGAACTGAAGACCGGCTTCAGGAAGGCTGGGAACGTGCGATAAAGGTCGGGTATGATCTCCACGCTGAGGCCGAAAATCAGTGCGATTCCGACGGCGAAGATGCGCCGGGAATCGAGCATGCGCGATGTAAGGAGCTGGAGACCTCCCAAAATGATGAAGCACGCGGAATAGATCAACATCGCACCCACGGCGGGACCGGGCAAAGCGGTTACGAGCGCGGCCGCCTTGGGGAAGAAGGCAAGTCCCATAACCAGCAAGCCCAGGGGCAAAGCAATCGCCCGGCTGGTCGTGCCCGCGGCCAGCGAAATACCGATGCTGCTCGATGCCGTGTTCTGCCCGATCCCGCCCAGGAGGCCCGAGATGGCGCTTCCGAAACCGTTCGCGAAGACACCTCCGCTCACGGATTTCATGTCAGTACGCTTCCACGTGGTGTCGTTGACTTTTTGGCAGAGCGTGGTATCACCAACCGTCTTCAGGCTGGCGGTTAGGGCGGCAATGAGGAAAGGCGGCAACAGCGCGGCCTTGAAGGAAAGGCCGGGCGCCGCCCGATGCGGAAAACTCAAGAATCCTGGCGGCATCTGCGCCAGCAGCTGCGCGACGTGGAACTCCCCCATCGCCCAGCCGATGGCAAAGCCGGCTGCGACCCCGATCAGCATGGGATACAGGTGCAACTTACTTCTGGTCCAAACCGTGGGGATAATCATGGCAAACAGAGTCGTCAAGCCGATCAGCATGGCGCGGGGGTCGGCCGCAGCGCTTTCTTTGGAGTAGCCGAGAAAACGCGGGCAGCCCAACGCTACCAGTTGCAGCCCTGACATAGCGACCATGAGGCCGGTCACTTCGGGGGGGAAGAGCATCCGCAAACGATGGACGACGCGCGAAACGATCATTCCGGCGACGCCCGCAGCGAATAGCATTCCGAACATCAAAGAGTAGCCACCAGCGATCCCGGCCAGGACGACGGGGGATAAATAGGTGAGGCTGCAGGTGAGCGGGCACAGGTATCCATTGCCAAAGCCGCGCCTGGCTTGGACAATGGTCGCCACTCCAGAGGCGATCATGGACATGCGGATGAGGCTCTGCGCATCCGCCGACGTGCCTCCAATCGCGTTCGACACGAGCAGAACGTAGATCCAACCGACCGATATCACGAAAAGATGCTGAAAGGCGGCGCCAATCTGGACCGCCATGGGCGGAATGTCATCGACGTCGTAGATCAGGCTGGCGGGCTTCTTGCGTCCGGGAAAGGCAATCGGGCCGCGCCAATCACGCCAACGGCGCAGCGACTGCGGGAATACGGCAGTGACCTTGGAAACGCCCGGGCGAGCCAATGAACCTCCAAAACAAAAGCGCAATGTTATGGGCGGATTGTTACCGAATTGTTACGGGGAGATCAAAATTTGATCGATGCGTCGTGCGCGTAGCGGCGTCGGGAGCGAACAGAGGCGCAACGTGGGAGAATGCCCTGTTTACAGAAAACATCACCTGCGACAGAATTGGTAGGTCGATGATTGAGGCCGCCAAATAACAATCCCGCATAGATGGGATGACCTTCTGATTCGCAACCTTCCGCCAATCTGGTGAGCCATGATCAAGCTGAGCCAAGCGAAAAAGGTACTAGAGACATTTCTGAAGGACTTGCTGTCGCCTTTAGGCTTCAGCCGGGCTGCAAGACTGGAATATCTGGAATATACACGTCCGGCAAACGAGGCCATTGCCTCACTTTCCTGGCCATGCCGCGTTGACCCACGGGGTTTCGCCGCTTTTAACTGCATTGTTGGACTGCGATTTGAGTCTCTGGGTTCGTGGCTTCGCACGGAGATGATAGGAACTGTGGGCCTGCCGCTCCACCTTCTTCGCGAGGACAAGGCCTTTGAAGAATGGAAGTTTTCTCGGGCTGAAGACCTTCCAAGCTTGCGTGTCCCCATTCTGACTTCGCTGGAGAATGAGGCCTTGCCCTTCATCGATCGATACTCTACGCTTCCCAGGCTTTCAAGAGCCCTCGATGGAACCGACGATGTCGGTCTGGACACAACTGACCGCGTGCTCGTGCGCGCAGCGATTCAAATGGTCGAAGGGAACAAACCCGCCGCACTGCAAATTCTGGACAGCGCCTTGGCTCAGCGAGTGGGAGCGAGGCCAAAACATAGGTACGAGCTGGAAAGTTTGCGAGATCGTATAGCTAAAGTCCCCTGATGACCAAGTCTCGGCGGTGCGCAACCTCCGCGGTGGAGCGACTCTCTCGTGGCGGCGTCCAACGGCTGTCTCAGCGGAAGGCAGCGCGAAGCGCGGGAATCAAGGTAGGTGTCCAAGGTTGGCTTTCGAGCATTTGCAGCGCCGTTAACAATCGATCGGCTTCGACCTGCATAGAGGAAGGTGCGGATGTGTCGGCCTGCAAAGTCGTATCGGATGCGTCAATCATTCGACCGGCCGCCCACCGGGCTGACTTGACATCGCCCCGACAGAACACTTGTGCCGCGTAGATCGAACATGCAGCAGCGTCGTCATCTGGATCGGACGGCCCGTCCTGTCCAAGATTGTGATTGAACCCGCCTTCATAGAATGCTTTCAAATGCTCACCAATGATGGTCTTTGCTGAAGAGCTATCGGCTGCTTCCAACCCAGCCCAGATCACCTGAAAAACAGGAGCCCATGACAGCGTGAACGGTCGTTGCTCAGATTTTGGCAGTCTCAGATGGGCGTCCATGAGCCTTTGCGCGCAAAGGACCGCGAAGGCGGTTCGAGCCTCGGGTTGTAAACGCTCAAGGCGAGCATCGGATTCGGCGACGACTGACACCGGATTCAGAAAGCGTCCGGCTACCTCGTCTAGTTTACCCATGGTTAACTCCGCCTTAGCTCATAGAATTATGCCTTAACACCAAGCGAGATGACACGCAGTTGGCCTTGGCCATCTCGTGGTTGTCGTAACATCGCAATGTCGCTCATTGACCAACGGTCAACTGGATTGATGACAGGTTATACTCACAGTTCCCCGATCCGATACAGGGATGTTTCTGATACGTGGCGTTGCCAACCCTGTGGGCAAGGTCGAGTTCGAGCTACTACAAATCATTGGAAGCTGGGATCGCTGTTAAACTAGAGGTTATGGCAACCCAAACGGCCCCGTTCCCCGCGAGTTCAACCGCTCCGGCGTCCGCCGGAATTCTGCTGCCCGCCTTTACGCTCTGGTGGCGCGAAGTGGTGCGCTTCTACCGGCAGCGGGCGCGCGTAGTGGGCGTGATTCTTTCGCCGCTGTTGTTCTGGGTCGTGCTCGGCTCTGGGTTTGGAACGTCGTTTCGGTCGGGACAGGCCGCCGGACAGCAGAATTATCTGGACTATTTCTATCCTGGAACGCTGGTGATGATCGTGCTCTTCACCGCGATTTTTACCATGATGTCGGTGATCGAAGACCGCAATGAGGGCTTCCTGCTTTCGGTGCTCGTCGCGCCCGTGCCGCGGGCGGCGATTGTTCTGGGAAAGGTGTTGGGCGGCACGACGCTGGCGGCTGCCCAGGGACTGATTTTTCTGGTCTTCGCTCCGCTTGTGGGCGTGCACTTCACGCTCGCCTCGTTCGGTCTGATCGTGCTCACGGTGTTCCTGATTTCGTTCGCGCTGACCGGACTCGGCTTCGCCATCGCCTGGCCGATGGATTCGACGCAGGCCTTTCATGCCATCATCAATTTATTCCTGATTCCGCTGTGGTTGCTTTCGGGAGCGCTCTTCCCTCTGTCGAAGGCCTCGGGATGGATTCGCTGGCTGATGTATGCCAATCCTCTGACCTATGGAGTGGAGGCGCTGAGGACGCTGATGTATCCGGGAGCGCCCAGTTCGTTCTCATTTCCGTTTTCGTTGACGGCGTCGATTTTGACGCTGGTGCTGTTCGCGCTTTTCATGTTTGGGCTGGCGTTCGCGCTGGCGAACCGGCGGACGACGACGCCAGCGGCGTAGGGCGATTTGCGGGTAATTTGGTAATTGAAGAACCGTGCAGTTCGTCAGGCTTCAGATTACAAAATTACCCGATTACTAAAATTACAAAATGCCTTTAGAAATTCTTGCCCTGGCCGCGCACCGCGACGATGTAGAACAGACCTGCGGCGGAACCCTGCTCAAGATGGCCGAGCGCGGGTACCGGACTGGCATCCTCGACCTGACGCAGGGTGAGATGGGAACGCGCGGCACGGCCGAGGAGCGTGCGAGCGAAGCAAATGAGGCGGCGCGCATCCTGAGAGTGTCGTGGCGGCACGCTCTCGATATACCCGACGGCCGGGTCGAGAATACCTGGGAGAATCGATTGAAGGTGGTCCGCGTGCTCCGCGAACAGCGGCCGCGGGTGCTGATACTTCCCTACTGGGAGGGCCGCCATCCGGATCACTACACTGCGTCGATTCTGGGCTACGAGGCGGCGTTTCTCTCGGGACTGGCTAAATTAGCGGTGCATCATCAGGAGCCAGCCAGCCGCGACTCGGCCAACGGTCCGTTCGCGCCCCATCGTCCTTTCAAGATTATTTATGCCAGCCTGTACCGCGACGTGCGGCCCACGTTTGTGGTGGACATCACTGCGCAATTTGAAACACGATTAGCAGCGCTGATGGCATATAAATCTCAGTTCACCGACCAGGAAGCGGGCAGCGGAATCTTTCCGGCACAAAAAGAGATTCGGGCGCGCGTGGAATCCATGGCCCGCTTTTACGGCATGCTGGGCGGCGTCACCTATGCCGAGCCCTTCGTGCAGAAAGAAGTCGGTCTGGTGGACGATGTGATGGCGATGCCGGTGAAGTCGATCTGATGCGAGGGGTCCTATGGCCCTCCCGGGAGCCGTCGAGCGGATCGCCACGCCCAATAAAATGAAGGGATTGGCCCCTCTCTCTTAAGCCGACTTTTGAACCCGGCCTCGACTATTTCTGTCAACCGCCATCAGAATTTACGACCGCCGGCTCTGGTCGCTTCGGGCTGCGGCAGGTCGCATTGGAGTAGTACGCCAAGGTTGCCGATACCAATTAGAGATGCCGATGATTCGCAACGACGACTCAGGGACTGGGAACAAAATGAGGCGCGACCTGGCCGAAAGCAGGGAATCGGACGCGAGGTATCGCGGCCTGTTGGAAGCGGCTCCGGATGCGATGGTGGTGGTGAACCAGGTTGGGGAGATCGTCCTGGTGAATGTGCAGGCCGAGAGGCAGTTCGGCTACCGGCGCGATGAACTCCTGGGCCAGAAGGTAAAGAACATCATTCCGGACGGCTTCGCGGAGCGGCTGATCGCCGACGCTACCCGCAGTACGGCCGATGCTCTGGCGCAGCAGATGGGGACGGGGATCGAACTCTCCGGGCAGCGGAAGGACGGGAGCGAGTTTCCCATCGAGATCATGCTGAGTCCGCTGGAAAGCGCCGAAGGCATTCTGGTGACGGCGGCCATCCGCAACATCAGCGCGCGCAAGGCCGCGGAAGAGCATCTGGTCCAGATGGAAAGCAGGTATCGCGGGCTGCTGGAAGCGGCTCCGGATGCGATGGTGGTGGTGAACCAGGTTGGGGAGATCGTCCTGGTGAATGTACAGGCGGAAAAGCAGTTCGGCTACCGGCGCGATGAACTCCTGGGTCAGAAAGTAAAGAACATTATTCCTGACGGTTTCGCGGAACGGCTGATCGCCGACGCTACCCGCAGTACGGTCGATGCTCTGGCGCAGCAGATCGGGACCGGGATCGAGCTTTCCGGGCGGCGGAAGGACGGCAGCGAGTTCCCCATCGAGATCATGTTGAGTCCGCTGGAAAGCGTCGAAGGCATTCTGGTGACGGCGGCCATCCGCAACATCAGCGCGCGCAAGAAATCGGAGGAGGACAACGCGGAACTGGAACGGCGCGTCGCCGACCGCACCAAGGAACTGGCGGTTTCCAACCAAGTCCTGGAACGAAGCAATATGGAGTTGCAACAATTCGCCTACGTTGCCTCCCACGACCTGCAATCTCCGCTGCGCAGCATCAGCGGGTTTGTGCAATTGCTCAAGATGGAATATGCGAGCCAGTTCGACGAACAAGCCATCGACTGGATTCGCCGAACCATTCAAGCCACCGAACAGATGCAGAGTCTGATCAGCGGTGTGCTCGCCTATTCGCGAGTCGATTCCCGTTCCCGTCCCTTCATGCCAACGCCCTTCCTCGATGTCTTCAATGACGTCTTGGCGCAGCTCGATTCGTCTATTCACGACGCCGGGGGCCAGGTGACCTGTGGTGAACTGCCGGTCGTGATGGGCGACCGGTCACAGCTTGTTCAATTGATGCAAAACCTGATTGGCAACGGGCTCAAGTACCATGGCGGCCAGTCGCCGCAGGTCCACGTTTCCGCCGAACGCCACGGGAAGGAATGGACCTTTTCGGTCCGCGACAACGGGATTGGAATCGAGCCCAAGTATTACGAGCGGATCTTTGAAATATTCAAACGCTTGCACGGTCAAAACGAATATCCGGGCACCGGCATTGGACTGGCCGTCTGCCGTCGCGTTGTCAATCGCCACGGCGGAAGGATCTGGGTAGAGTCCGGAACCGGACACGGAAGTGTATTTCATTTCACCCTGCCCGAAGGGACGGCGCAAACAAATGTCCAGCAACATTGACACCAGACCGGCGGAGATCCTGCTGGCGGAAGACAACGAAAACGACGTGGAGCTGACCCGTCAGGGTTTCAAGAAGTGCAAGTTGATGCTCAACCTGCACCACGTCAAGGACGGCGAAGAATGTCTGGCTTTCCTGCGCAAGCAAGGCAAATACTGCAATGCCCCCACGCCCGACATGCTGCTTCTCGACTTAAACATGCCGCGGGTAGATGGCCGTGAAGTGCTGGCCGAAATGGTAGCGGATCAAGAACTGAAATTTATCCCGGTAGTCGTGCTTACGACTTCGGCAAGCGACGAGGAGATCCTGAAAATGTACAGGCTGCGCTGTAGCTCGTACATCATTAAGCCGGTCGATTTTGATCAGTTCTGTCGAGTCATTCGGTCCATCGCCGAGTATTGGTTTACGGTCGTGGTACTACCAGCCAGAGCATCGACCGAAAGGGCAAAGGCCCACGGCGGAGCCTGACAAGTAAATGGCAGCGAATTGACAACTCCGTGACAAGCAGCGTCCGCGAGCTTGCTAACATCCGAGTCGGTTTAGCTCTCAGATCACGCCGTCTCCTTCGAAAGGAGTAACTTCAATGCGGACCGTTTTCGCTGCTCTCGGATGTTGGCTTTTGGTGGTTTCTTTGGCTCAGGCTCAGGGATCGTCGCCGACTATTTCTCAGCTCTTCGCGTTTTACTGCAATTCACATTACACTTCGTGCCCGTATGGCGTTGAACCTGCGCTCGCGCCGCTACAGTTTGCGAATGGGATCATTTACGGAGTTACTTTGCTGGGCGGGCAAGGGAAGAATGCGGGAGGGACGGTGTGGCAGGTCAGCACGGCGGGGCAGACTTCGGTGGTGCACACGTTTAAGCCGGGTGCTCCGGGGAAGTTTCCCAACGGGAGAAATCCGGTGATCAACTTTGTCGAGGGTGCCGATCACAATCTCTATGGCTTTACCCAGTATGGTGGGAGTACGAATCGAGGAGTGATGTACAAATTGCTGCCGAACGGCGGATTTCAGGTTTTGCATGATTTCTGCACGGGGACATGCGAGGATATCCCGGGTCCGGTGATCGTCGGCCAGGATGGAAACTTTTATGGGGCGCAATCCTCGGGCGCAGCCATTTTCCGCATGACGCCCAGTGGCACGTATAGCGTGGTGCTGGCGCTGAATCCGGTGACGCAGGGAGCGGCGGCAAGTCTGATCCAGGGCAAGGACGGCAATTTTTACGGCACCGGCGCGCTGGGTTCGAGTACGGAGTGCGACCAACAGGGCATCGTGTTCAAGATGACGCCGACGGGCACTTACAGCATCCTGCACACGTTCGGCACGGCGGAATTCCCCAGTGCTGCGCTGATTCAGGCTTCGGATGGCAATTTTTATGGCGCGGTATCGTCGACGATCTTCCGATTGACACCGGAGGGCGGGGTCACGACGCTCTATACCCTGCAGGGCGAGGATGGAATCTCCGTGCTTCAGATACAGCAGGCATCGGACGGCAATCTGTGGGTGCTGACCGGAGACGGCGGGCCGGCGCCGACTTTGCCCGGTGAAATATTTGCAGTCAACTTGCAAGGGGCGAAGATCGCAGCTGCGGCTTTTGACTGCGCGACGACGGGATGCGGCCCATCGGGCGTGATCCAAGGCAGCGATGGCGCATTCTACGGGGTCGCCGGGCTCGGAGGTTTCGCTCCGAATCAAGTGCCGCTCGGCTCGGTCTTTAAGGTGGACGCGGGTCTACCGCCTCTGATGCACTGAATTAAATGCTCTGCGGCTGGAGCCCTCGATCGTTCCAGCCGCGTGCGCCCACGAGACTCCGCGACGGCTGCGTCACCGAGGAGATACGGCATTTGAACATATTGCAAGCTTTTTTATATTCGCTGGCTTCGGCACATCTATCACTTTCCGATTCCCTTTCCAGAAACCCAAAAATGCGAATCCCTTCCTCCGGTCGCCGACAACAACTGATGTCCGAGCGCGCCGTATAATAGGCGGTTCATTATTTCCGTCCGGGCGCGTTGCTGGTTCCTTCAATTCCGCCACTCCGACTCGCCGGCAAAGGAGATTTCATCATGGCTACTCTTACCGAACCCACTATCCCGGCTCAAACCGCGACTCAAGTCAAGACTCGCACGGAATCCGACAGCATGGGCAAAATCGAAGTCCCGGCCCAGGTGTACTGGGGAGCCCAAACGCAGCGCTCGCTGCTCCATTTCAACATTGGACGCGACACCATGCCTCCGGAGCTGATCCACGCCTTCGGCACGCTGAAAAAGGCGTGTGCGCTGGTCAATCAGGATCTCGGCAAACTACCCTCCGACATCGCGAAGCTGATCGTGCAAGCTGCCGACGAAGTCATCGGTGGCAAATTGGACGACCAGTTCCCGCTGCGTATCTGGCAGACTGGCAGCGGGACGCAGACCAACATGAACGTGAACGAGGTCATCTCCAATCGCGCGATTGCGATGGCCGGCGGCCAAATCGGATCGAAAAAGCCAGTGCATCCGAACGATCACGTGAATATGTCGCAATCGTCGAATGATACGTTTCCGGCGGCGATGCATATTGCGGCGGCGGCGCGGGTGAATAACGACTTGATTCCGGCGATCAAGACGGTGCGGGATGCGATTGCGGCCAAGGCGAAGGAATTTGAGAACGTGGTGAAGATTGGGCGGACGCATTTACAAGACGCAGTGCCTTTGACCATTGGACAGGAGTTTGGCGGGTGGGCGAGTCTGCTGGACCGGGATATCAAGAGACTGGAGCAAGTGCTTGACGGGCTGTACGATCTGGCGATTGGCGGGACGGCGGTGGGGACAGGGCTGAATACGCATCCGGAGTTTGCCGAGCGTGCCGCGAAGAAGATTGCCGAGTTGACCGGGCTTCCCTTCCGGTCGCATCCGAACAAGTTCGCGGCGTTATCGGCGCACGATGAGATCGTGTTTGCGCAAGGAGCGATGCAGACGCTGGCTGCATCGCTGATGAAGATTTCGAACGATATAAGGTGGCTGGCTTCGGGGCCGCGGTGCGGACTTGGCGAGTTATCGATTCCGGAGAATGAACCGGGATCGTCGATCATGCCGGGCAAGGTCAATCCCACGCAATGCGAAGCGATGACGATGGTCTGCGTGCAGGTGCTGGGCGCGACGGCGGCGGTGGGATTCGCGGGATCGCAGGGCAACTTCGAGCTCAACGTTTTTAAGCCGGTGATCATTTACAACTTTCTGCACTCGGTGACGCTGATCACCGACGCCTGTCATGGCTATGTGGAATACATGGTCAAGGGCATCGAAGTGGATCGCGCCAAGGTGGATTGGTATGTGAAGAATTCGCTGATGCTGGTGACGGCGCTGGCTCCGAAGGTGGGATATGACAAGGCGGCACAGATTGCGCATACGGCGCACGTCGAGCACTCGAGCCTGCGCGAAGCGGCGTTGAAGCTGGGATATCTTACGAGCGAGGACTTTGATGCGCTGGTGAAGCCGGAGAAAATGACGCATCCGTAGGTGTCATCCTGAGCGCGGGGAATTGGTTTATTCAGCGGCGGCGAGGGACCTCGGCATTGGGGCGCGAAATGCGCGGGACCCTCGCTGCGCTCAGGATGACAACGAGCTTACTGGTTGTAATTCACGCGATGCCCAGCATCTGATTGAGGAAACCCACCAGATACTTCCAAATGAGGTAATAGATCGCGACCGCGGCGAGGAACCAGGGCGCGATCAAAAAGTAGGGGAAGCTGATGGTCTGGAACCAGGTGACGCCGTGGGTTCCGATGTGCAAGAAGCCGCCACAGACGGCGGCAACGGCTCCTACGGGCATCATGATCAGGGGGAGCAGCGCGCCATGGAAGCCGATGGGCAGATGGCGGTGCGGCCCGGACCACAGGTAAACCATGTTCCAGAGGCCAAAGAGATTGGGGACAAGCGCCATCGGGAATATGATGACTCGTTCAACCGGAACGGGTATTTGGAGAACGAGGCGCGCCAGGATGAAAATGGTCAGCACAACCAGCAAACCGAGGTTGGGCGGGAAGATTCCGGCCATGTAGGCGCGCAGGTAAGGATGCGTGTTCATAGTTCACCTCCAGATGCTGAGTTCCAAAGTTACAGATGCGATTCAAAACGCCATTTACAAGTGATAGAGCAACACCGGAATCGCTCCCGGAAAGAATGCCAGCAAAGCCGCCAGCGTGGCGAGCAGAGCCCAGTCAAACCAGGGCACCGAGGTTGGGTGACGATCGAGTCGTTTCAGCATTGCGGGCCAGAGATCGCGCCGCAGTTCCGCGCTAGTCTGGCCGCCCGCTGGTGGCAGCGATCGTTTCAGTAATTGCTCGATTCGTTTCTGCTCTGGTTGGTGCATCGTTCGATTCATGGTTCGATTCCTTGTCGTTTCAATTCTTTTCGCAGAAGGCGGAGGGAACGGAACACGCGCAATTTGACCGCTCCGACGGAAATGCCCAACGCCCCGGCGATTTCCTGATAGGGTTGCTCCTCAATCAGCGCGAGGGTGGCCGCGACTTGGAGCTTGGGCGGAAGGCGCCGGAACGCGCGCGCCGTTTTCTGCCGCACCTCCTCGGAGACACCGGGATTCGGCACCGACGGCGACGCCAGATGATCGGGCAAGGGGGCATCGCGACGCACCGTCCGCAGATGATCGAGCGCGGCATTGGTGGCGATGCGACGCGCCCAGGCCTCGAAACTGCGATCCGGATCGAAGCGGGCGTGAGCGCGGTGAATACGCCAGAAGGTTTCGATGGTGACGTCCTCGGCGGCGGCAGGATCGCGAACGATACGAACGATCCAGCCATAGACCTGGCGCTGATGCTGGCGAAACAGCGCCTCGAAGGCTCCGAGGTCGCCGTGACAGAACTGCCTGAGTATGTCCGAGGGCGATTCCAGCACCAGCATCTTCTCCTCCTTTCTGTATACGCTTACGGAGAGGAGAGTGGTCAGGTTACAAATTTCTTGCCAGACCGCTTGGGTGCGCCTCGGATTGATCGGCCGATCCACCGAACCAAGCGTCGATCCGAGACTGAAGTGGCGTGTATATTCGTCATCATGCCGCGGATATTTGCCGGACGATACACCGCCAACCTCGAAGAACCTTTCGCCGTGTTTCTGATCGGAATGCGGATCAATCAACTCTGGGCGCTGCATAAGTGGATACCGACACTACTTGCGATGACCCCGATGCTGTCGACTCTGTTTAAGAATCCAGGCAAAGGAATGCTGGGGGCGCACACTTGGGTCGGTTGGCGGGAAGTGATGGTGGTGCAATATTGGAAGTCATTCGACGCCCTTGAAACGTTTGCCCGCGCGGCTTCCGAACCACATCTGCCGGCGTGGAAGGCCTTCAACCAGCGCGTGGGCGCAGACGGAAGCGTAGGAATCTGGCACGAGACTTATCTGGTGGGCGCCAAGCAATACGAATGCGTCTATGGCAACATGCCGCGTTTCGGTCTGGCAAATGCTGGGGAACATGTTGCGGCCGTGGGCAATCGGGAAACGGCCCGGCTGCGGATGGGTGGAAAAAGCGAACCGGCAGTGCCATCGCCGCGCAACCCCGCTGAATAATGGTCAGTTTTTCTTGAGGAAGCGCCGCCGGTTTAGATGGGTCGAGGCGGTCGGCTCAATGTCTTCGTATTTAAGGACGCTGATGGATCCGTCTACTTCCAGCACGGCGAGGGCGGCTTCTTTGCAGGTAGCGACGCCGTGCTCGCGGAGGGCGCGTTCGAGTTCGTCCATGCTGACATGCTCTTTGGCCATATGCGATTCGATGACCTGGCCGTCGTGAACGAGCAGGCTGGGCTGTCCCTGAATATATTTGCGGAAGCGGCGATTGCCGCCGGAAAGCTCCGCCACCAGATAGTTAAGGACAAGCAGGGTGGTGGCAGCCACGGCGCCTCCGGCCAGCGAGGTGTCAGGGCCGGTCATCGCATTCTGGACGGAGTTCGAAAGCAAGAGCAGGAGCGTGAGATCGAACGGAGTCATCTGTCCGACTTCCCGTTTGCCGCTGAGGCGAATTCCGAGCAGCACGAGACAGTAGATGACTCCCGTGCGGAGTGCGATTTCAAGCAGCGTGTGCGCGTTCGCCGGCAGCATGGAAAGGTCAGAGTTTAGAGGTCAGATTGCGGAGGTGAAATCGCGGGATCGCCGACCATCGCCGGTGCCATGGCGTCTTAAGCTTCTGCAATCCCACCTCTACTTCTGACCACATGGCTCCAGCGGCCGCTATTGCGGCGTCGCCGTGATGGGTATGGGAGCGTTCTTCGGCGTGCTCAGGTAGCCGGTAATTTTATTCTTGTCCACGGTCCAAACCACCAGTTCGTAGAGCATGTGGTCACGTCCAGTATAGAACTGCACGGGTTCGCTCTGATTCTTGTCCTTTTTCTCGATGGTCTTGTCGTCGGCGGTTACGTTGAGCGTGTATTTACCGCGTTTTGGATCGGTCTTCTTGAGTTGCAAGGCCACGGTTGAGAAGGCTTGCGGCTTGGCGCCCTTCAACAAAGCAAATTCGTAATACTGGCGGTCGCCCTTGTGTTTCAGAGCTTCCAGGTCGCTGCGGGTGTTGGCGATGAGTCCGCTCTGCACGCCGAGATCGCCGATGGTCCCCTGCAGTTTCGCGATAGTCGCTTCGAGCGACGCCTTGGTGGCGGCGACATCGGTCTTCACGCCGCCCACGTCGGTCTTCACCGATCCCACTTCTCCCGAAACGGCGCTCACGTCCTTTTTCTCTTCCGCTGCCTGAGCCGCGATGCGCGCCGATGCGGCCTGCTGCTGGCGCTGTAATTCGTCCGCCCGCGCCGCCAATTGAGTCTTGGTCATGCCCAACTGCTGGCCCAGGGTCTCGGAGTCGGCTTCGGCGGCCTGCATACGCTTGGTCAAGTCGCCGATTTGCTTCTGGCTGGCGGCCTGGTCCTGCGTGACCTTGTCGAGCTTGCCATGCTGGTCGTAAATAAAGAACGACGACGCTCCGGCATAGGCAACGGCCAGAATGATGAGAATCCACTTGCCGACATTGCTCTGCGGCTCAGGATGGTAAACCGTCGGTTGCTCGGCTTCAGACATATGGGGTCTCCGTTGGAAGTGAATTGTAGAGCCTATTGTTTGTGAGATATGGATTGCTGTCAATTGCGTTTCAGGTTCTTGGCCTCAGGTAACTTGCGGCTAGAATGAAGGGGTGAAGAGTTGGGACGCGATCGTGGTCGGGGCGGGCATCATCGGGCTAGCGCTCGCCCTTGAACTGAACAAGCAAGGGCTGAAGGTATTAGTGGTGGAGAAAGGTGAGCCGGGGCGAGAGGCGTCATGGGCCGCTGGCGGCATGTTGTGCGACTTCCCGGGCGAAACGCAGCCTCCATTGCAGGAACTGGCGACTGCAAGCGCACGGATGTACGCCGAGTTCGTGCGCGAACTTGAAGATGAGTCGGGAGTGAAGATCGATTTGCGGTCGGTGGGGACGATTATTCTGAGTCGGTTGGAGCCGGGACTGAAAGCCGCTCTACGACGTTATGCTGTGCCACAGCCCCTGGCGGAACTGGAGCCGGGGCTTCGGGTTCAGGACTCGAACGCTCTTTTTGTGGACGAGGGCTGCGTCGATCCTCGACAGTTGACGGCTGCCGCGATTGCGGCCGCGCGGCATCGCGGCATTGACTTCTCGTGCGGCGACGATGTTCTGGCCGTAGAAGTGGCAGATGGCAAGGCTTGCGGCGTCCGCACCGGCAAGGCGCAGATTGCCGCGGGCATGGTAGTGAATTGCGCCGGAGCCTGGGCGGGGCAGATTGGACCGCACCGGTTCCCTACCCGGCCCGTAAAGGGGCACATGCTGTGCGTTGCGATGCCGGAAAACGAGGTGGTGCGGCATGTGGTGCGGACACCGGACGTGTACCTGATCCCGCGCAGCGACGGCCGGATGGTGATCGGCGCGACCGTGGAGGAAGCGGGATTTGACAAGCGGACGTTGCCCGAGACGATTCAGAAATTGCGCCGGGCCGCGGTCGGGCTGGTTCCAGGATTGGCCGACGCCCGCGTTCTGGAAACGTGGACGGGGCTGCGTCCGGGAACGCCCGACGGGTTGCCAATTCTGGGCGCGACAGCGACGCGTGGGTCTTTTGTGGCGACCGGACATTTTCGGGATGGAATCCTGCTGGCGCCGGCGACGGCGCGGGTGATGGGACAAGTGATGACCGCGAAGAAACCACAGATTGATCTGTCGAATTTCTCGGCTGGCCGTTTTGGCGACTGAGCGAAGGCCATCTGCGTCTCACCCAGGCTGAACAGGACAGGTATATACTGAGTGGTTTTCGGCAATCATTTGATTATGTGCGCCCAGCGCGCCAGAAAGGCAACAAAACTATGGCTTCTCCGGCGGTCGATTTTGCCCGCAATAACCAGCCGCGTTTTCTTGACGAACTGAAGACTCTTCTCCGCATCCCGAGTGTCAGCACGCTCGATGAACATAAAGGCGACGTGCAGAAAGCGGCGGAATTTGTGGCGGCTGAACTGCGCCGCATCGGGATGGAAAATGTCGAGATCATTCCGACCAAGGGACATCCGCTGCTCTACGCCGACTGGCTGCACGCGCATGGCAAGCCGACAGTATTGATGTATGCGCACTATGATGTGCAACCGCCGGATCCGCTGGACGAATGGCACACGCCGCCGTTTGAGCCAACCGAGCGCAACAACAACATTTACGCTCGCGGCGCGGTTGACGACAAAGGGCAGCTTTGGATGGAAGTAAAGGCGCTCGAATGCCTGATGCAGGCCCATGGGGGGAAGCTGCCGATCAACGTCAAGATTATTTTTGAAGGCGAAGAAGAAGTGGGCGGCGAATCGATTGCCGAGTATGTGCGCAAACAGAAGGCAAAATTGAAAGCGGATTTTGCGCTGGTCTGCGATACGGAACTTTTTGCGCCCAACCTTCCTACGCTCTGCGTCGGCCTGCGCGGACTGGTCTATACGGAGATTGAGGCGTTCGGAGCCAAGACCGATCTGCACTCGGGCATGTACGGGGGCGCGGCGCCGAATCCGTTTTTCGCGCTGATCGAGATCATCAGCAAGTTGAAGGATTCGAAGGGCAAGGTGCTGATCCCGGGCTTTTATAAGAACGTGAAAGCTCCCAGCAAAGATGAACTGAAGGCCTGGAAGCGGCTGCCGTTCAATGAAGAGCATTATCGCAAGACGGAGGTCGGATCGAAGGTGCTGACGGGTGAGCCGGGATATTCGGTGCTCTATCGGACGTGGGCTCGTCCCACGCTGGAAGTGCACGGCATGCCGGGCGGGTTCGTGGCTCCGGGAGCGAAGACGGTGATACCGGCAAAGGCGTCGGCCAAGGTTTCGATGCGCATGGTGCCGAACCAGGACCCGGACGACATCCTGAAGCGCTTTACCGCGTACGTGAAGAAACTCACGCCGAAGGGGATTGATACGAAGATCAAAGTCTGGAGCAAGGGTCCGGCATCTGTGGTCGGGACCGACAACCGGTACATTGAAGCGGCCACCCAGGCTCTGCATGACACATTCAAGAAAGACACGGTGTTCATTCGCTCCGGCGGATCGATTCCAATCGTGACCGATTTCCAGGACGTGCTGAAGATTCCGTCGGTGATGATGGGCTTTGGGCTTCCCGACGATAATCTGCATGCTCCAAACGAGAAGTTTCACATCCCGAATTTTTATCGCGGGATTGAAACGATCTGTTTGTTTTTTGAGAAGCTGGGGTAAAGACTCCGGCTTAAGTGAACTGACTCGCCTTCCCCGCTTGAAAGCGAGGGATTGGTGCGTCTCGTCGAGAAGCTTGGATTTGAGATCGCGCGGACACGCGGCAGCCAATTATTTCTGCGGCAGCCCGAGGGGAGAGTAACCAAGTGCCAGTGCATGCTGGAGAGACGGTGGGGCAGGGTCTTTATTTGCTCGATTCTGCGCTCTGTATCGTTGTCGGCGGATGAACTCGTTCGGAGCGCTAATTATCAGCCAGGCGTTTTTTCGGCCCATAAACGTGCGAGCCGGGCTCGCCCGAACCCGCCCGGTAATCCCGAATGCCGCCCCTTCAGGTAAAATGGGAGTTTGAGGCTGGTCGTCATGCGTACACGGGTTTTCGGGTCGGTTGTGCTGTTTCTGATGGTGACGGTGGTGTCGGCGCCGTGGCTTCAATCCGAGGCCGAGCAAGGGATTCCGCATTTCAACGCGGGTCCGCCGGCGGCGGGCACCGAGTTGCCGCCGATTCTGACCCAGGATCAGCTTTTCGGCAACAATGCGCAGTTCTCGTATCAGACCCATGCTTACGAACTGGCGGCGAAGATTCCGAAGGTGATTTACCAACAGCCGTGCTATTGCTTTTGCGACCGCAGCATGGGACACAAAAGCCTGCATAGCTGCTTTTCGAGCACCCACGGCGCGGAGTGCGGGACCTGCCTCAAGGAGCTTTATTACACTTACACCATGAACAAGCAGGGCAAGTCGGCGAAAGAGATTCGAGCAGGAATTATCAAGGGCGAGTGGAAGTCGGTCGATTTGAGCACGGCGGCCAGTATTAATTAAAGCAAGAACCCGAAACCACGGGTACACAGAGGGCCAAGGACTAACCGTGTTCCCGGCGTGCACTGCGTCTCGGCGGTGAGAGTGTGAGATTTCGATTTTGAACCGAATTTAGAACCAAATTCCGGACTAGATTCCGAAAAAGAGGCGGCTTGATGGCACTGAAGGTAACCCCAAAGAAACAAGCGACGGAGGATCCACGGCACACTCAGGCAGTGCAGAGTTACGAATCAGGGCTTCGCGCCTTGCAGGAGCATAAGTTCGAAAAGGCCAAAGGCCACCTGCAAAAAGTGCTGGCCGGGCCCAACAAGTCCCTGGTGGACAGGGCGCAGGTACATATTCTGACCTGCGACAAGCATCTGGACGCGCCCGCGTTGCAGTTCAAGACGACGGAAGAGCATTACGACTACGCGGTATCGCTGATCAATTCGGGCGACTACGTGACGGCGCGCGAGCAACTCGACAAACTTTTGAAGCAGAATCCGAAGGCAGAATACGTGCTGTACGGACTG
The DNA here is from genome assembly GCA_003134435.1 of Acidobacteriaceae bacterium. Classification (GTDB taxonomy): domain Bacteria; phylum Acidobacteriota; class Terriglobia; order Terriglobales; family Acidobacteriaceae; genus Acidiflorens. The sequence continues at coordinate 51,482 of PLBE01000251.1, read as the reverse complement.
GCGGCGCTGCATTGCCTGACCGGACACGTCGAGGAATCGCTCAGGACGCTGGACGAGGCGATTCAGGTGAAACCTGCGCTACGCTTCCAGGCTCGAAACGATACCGATTTCCAGAATCTGGCGGAGGATCCGCGCTTCACTGAATTGCTGTATCCGGATCCTGGCACGGAAGAATCTGAGCCGCAGGAAGAAGAAGCGAGCGCCTACTAGCCGAGTGAATGAATGCGGCTTGCTCCAGGCGACTGGCTTCCAGTCGTGAGCCAGCGGCCAGAAGCGATAGGTTGTATCAAGGCGGCATGCTTCCCCAGTTGCGTACGAACTCATCTGAAACCGGCAAGGCCGGCCCCGATCTGCGCGTGGTCGCAATCGGCGGCGGCACCGGCCTCTCCACGCTGCTGAAGGGGCTGAAGCGCTATGTCACGACGCCGACGCTGGCTGGCCCGGGTCAGCCTACGATCCGCGAGTTGTGCGGAGTGGTCACGGTCAGCGACGATGGCGGGTCGAGCGGGCGGCTGCGCAAAGAGTTCAACATGCTGGCGCCGGGGGACGTTCGTAATTGCATTGTTGCCCTGTCCGAAGACGAAGCCCTGCTCTCTCGACTCTTTCAGCATCGATTTCAGAAGGGATCTGGACTGGAGGGCCACAGCTTCGGCAATCTGTTTCTGGCGGCACTTACTTCGATCACCGGCGATTTCGGCGAGGCCGTCCGGTTGTCGTCGGAAATCCTACTCACCCGGGGACACATCTACCCTGCCACTACTTCCAGCGTGGAACTGGAAGCGTTGATGGAAGATGGCACGAGAGTGCTCGGCGAAACCCACATCACGGCGAGTAAAGGTAAGATTCGGGAACTCCGCCTCGTGCCTCCCGATGTCGAGCCGCTGCCGCAGACGCTGGAGGCAATCGCGCACGCCGACCTGATCACGGTGGGGCCGGGCTCGCTGTTCACGAGTCTCACTCCGAATCTGCTGGTACGCGGGATTTCCGAGGCAATTCTAGAATCGCCAGCGGTTAAAGTATTTGTTTGTAATCTCATGACGCAGGCAAATGAAAGTCTAAGTTTAACTGCAGCGGATCATATTCGCGCGCTCAACAATCACGCCGGAGTCCAGTTTTTCGATTACGCCTTAATCAATCGCAAGGTCGCATCGCCGGAGTTAAAAGCCAAGTACGCATTGGAAGGAGCTTCGCAGATTGTGGCGGATATCGAAGCGATCGAGGGGCTCGGGGTGTGTCCGGTGCTGGGCGATTACCTGGAGGAAGGCACGGTGGCGCGGCATGCGACGGACCAGGTGGCGCACGACCTAATGGCGCTGATGGCGCAGGCGCCGACTCGGCAGACGATCCGCAGTTGATGTGTCGAGTGACGGGCTATATTGACTAAGCATGGCAAAATCCTCACAAACCAGAGCGAAATCTTCCCTATCGAGGCCACTGCGCTCGCGTCCGGCCATTGCGGTGGTCATTATGGCGGCGGGCAAGGGCACGAGACTCAAGTCGAAACATCCCAAAGTCCTGCATGACATCGGCGGCAAGCCGATACTCGCGCACGTGATTGCCACAGCGAAAAAAGTGGTGCCCGCCGACGATATCTTCGTGATCGTAGGCCATGAAGCAGAACGGGTGCGGAAAGCGGTGGCTGACACGGGCGTTAACTTCGTGTTGCAGGCCGATCAGCGCGGCACCGGACACGCGCTGATGGTCGCGCGGGAGGCGCTTTTAAGCGGCGCGAGACAAAAGTATGACCAGGTCATCGTGCTCTCGGGCGACGCTCCGCTGATTACGGCCGAGACGATTCAGAAAGTCAGCGACTTTCACAGCGCACAGAAAGCCAGTATGACTTTGCTGAGCGCGGATCTCGACAATCCGTACGGGTATGGGCGGGTGATCCGCAAAGGCAAAGGGGCAGAAGTGCAGGCGATTGTGGAAGAGAAATCAGCAACCCCGCGGCAGAGGAAGATACGTGAGATCAACTCTGGCTTCTATGCCTTTGCCGCGCCAGCCCTGTACGAGCATATCGACCGTCTTTCGACCGCGAACCCGCACGGCGAGTACTATCTGACCGACATGGCGGGAGTATTCCACCGGGCGCGGAAGAAAGTGGTGACGATCAGGACGGCGGATGCGGGCGAAGTGCTGGGCAGCAACACGCGGGCGGAGATGATGATGCTGGACGCTCGAATGCGGCTGGCGAAGTGCCGCGAACTGCTGGACCAGGGAGTTACGATTTTTTATCCGCACACTTGCGTCATTGACAGCGACGTGGAAGTGGGCGCCGACACGGTGATTGAACCTTTTGTGCAGTTGCTGGGCAAAACCAAGATCGGTGCGGACTGCCGCATCCGCTCCTATAGCGTGATCGGAAACTCGCTGGTTGGCGACCGCGTCACGGTGCGGCATGGAACCATCATGGAGGATTCGAGCGTAGGCGCGGATGCCGTGCTGGGACCCTATTCTCATCTGCGTCCGGGAAGCGAGATTGGCGAAGGCGCGCACGTGGGGAATTTCGTGGAGACCAAGAAGATCAAACTGGGCAGAGGTTCGAAGGCGAATCACCTTTCGTATCTGGGCGACGCGGAAATTGGCGAAGGCGTGAATATTGGCGCGGGCACCATCACTTGCAATTACGACGGCGTGAATAAGCACAAGACGACGATCGAAGATGGCGTGTTTGTCGGCAGTGATTCGACGCTGGTGGCTCCGGTAAAGATTGGACGCGGCGCCTACGTCGCGGCGGCAAGCTGCATCACGGAGGACGTTCCGGAGGATGCCCTGGCGCTGGGGCGGGCGCGGCAGAGCGTTAAGGAAGGATGGGCTCGCGCCAAACGGGAAGCGCAGAAGAAAGAAAAAGCAAAGAGCTCATAGAAAACCGGCGCCCCGAACGGGCACTGGTGCGCGGGCAAGACGCCTGTCCCTCCACCGTAATACACTAGTCCGGAAGAAAAGCCATGACCCAGACACCTACGACTCAGGAACTTTCTCCCGTCCGTTACGACGTTTCCCTGCTCACCTCGGAGGATTTTTATCTCTTCAACGAAGGCACCCACTACCGGATTTACGAGAAGATGGGCGCGCACGTGGTGGAATTCAAGGGAACGAAGGGGACGGTCTTCAGCGTATGGGCTCCGAACGCCCGCACGGTCTCGGTGATCGGCGACTTCAACGGATGGAATCCACGGTCTCATCAGCTTCAGCCCCGGGGCTCGTCGGGAATCTGGGAAGGCTTTATCCCTGGCATCGAGCAGGGGACGCTGTACAAGTTCCATATCGACTCGACCCAACTCGGCTACCAGATTGAAAAGACCGATCCGGTGGGAATGTTCACGGAGAAGCCGCCGCGCACGGCCTCCGTGGTATGGGATCTCGGCTACAACTGGAACGACGGAGCATTTCTAGAGAAACGCGGCTCCATCAACTCGCTGCATGCTCCGATGTCGATCTACGAGGTTCATCTGGGCTCGTGGATGCGGGTCCCGGCGGAGCAAAATCGTTCGCTGAGCTATCGGGAGATCGCACCGCGCCTGGCTGAGCACGTGAATCAACTAGGATTCACGCATGTCGAACTGCTCCCCATCATGGAGCATCCTTTCTACGGTTCCTGGGGGTATCAGACGACGGGCTACTTCTCGCCGACGTCGCGGTACGGCACGCCGCAGGATTTCATGTACCTGGTGGACTACCTGCACCAGCACGGCATCGCGGTCATTCTCGACTGGGTTCCGTCGCACTTCCCTTCCGACGGACACGGCCTCGCTTTTTTCGACGGCACGCACTTGTTCGAACACTCCGACTCGCGGCAAGGTTTCCATCCCGATTGGAAGACGTTCATCTTCAATTACGGGCGCACTGAGGTGCGCAGCTTTCTGTTGTCGAGCGCCATGTTCTGGCTGGATAAATATCATATCGACGGACTGCGCGTGGATGCGGTTGCATCCATGCTGTATCTCGATTACTCGCGGCAGCAAGGGGAGTGGATTCCGAACAAGTTCGGCGGACGCGAGAATCTGGAAGCCATCGATTTTCTGCGCCAATTCAACACCGAGGCCTACAAGGAGCATCCTGATATCCAGACCTACGCGGAAGAGTCGACGTCGTACCCGATGGTTTCGCGGCCCACCCATCTTGGCGGACTTGGTTTTGGACTGAAGTGGGACATGGGCTGGATGCACGATACGTTGCAGTATTTCAGCCAGGATCCAATTTATCGGCAGTACCATCACAGCAAATTGACTTTTCGCATGCTCTATTCGTTCCATGAAAACTTCGTGCTGCCGCTCAGCCACGACGAGGTGGTGCACGGAAAAGGTTCTCTGATCGGCAAGATGCCGGGAGATGAGTGGCAAAGATTCGCCAACCTGCGGTTGCTCTACGCCTACATGTTTGGTCAACCGGGCAAGAAATTGCTGTTTATGGGGTGCGAGTTTGGACAGGTGAGCGAATGGTCGCACGATCGCAGCCTGGACTGGAATGTGCTGGAGTATCCGCTGCATCGCGGACTCATGAACTGGGTCGAACAACTGAACCGCGTGTATCGCAGCGAATCTCCGCTGCATTGGTTCGATAACGATCCCGCCGGCTTTGAGTGGGTCGACTGCAATGATGCGCCGATGAGCGTCATTTCGCTGTTGCGCAAGGGCAGAGAGGGAGAGAGTCCGATCCTGGTGGCTTGTAATTTTACGCCCGTCCCCAGAGTGGGATACCTGGTGGGTGTGCCGGAAGGCGGTTACTGGAAAGAAATTCTCAACAGCGATGCCCGCGAATACGGAGGCAGCGGCATGGGCAACATGGGAGGTGTCGAAGCCTTGCCCGACAAAACCCATGGCCGGCCGTATTCAGTGCGACTGACGCTGCCGCCGCTGGGGGCCCTGTTTCTGCGAAAAGCGTAGCCGCGCATTCTGTAACGCTCAGGCTCTGGGGAGAATTCTGGCGGCGAGGACTTCGACGCGCGCAAGGGCTTTGGCCTCATCGAGCACGCCAGCGATACGGATGATCAGCACAACGGGCTTCGTTCGACGCCCGTGCCGCCGCACCCGTCCCGCCGCACATAGAGCTCGCCCACAGAGCTGCCCGCACCGAAGTTGGCGGCCCAGATTGCGGAGTCCCCGACTCCTTCGATTTCACGCTCGGCCTTGAAACCCTCCGATTTAAGCTTCTCTACTACTCCGTTCAGATCTGCGTTCACGTCGGCGCTACGGTAATCGGCGGTCAGAGTCACGCTCTCGGCTCGTACCCCGACACCGTTGAACTTGCAGTTGGTGATTTCGGCTTCAATTGAATCCGAGTCTCTCTGCTGGCGCGCGACCGGCGAACCGAGCGCCGCGCTGGCATCGGCGGAAGTGATCAAACTGCAGGCATCTTTGGCCGCCGCCCGCGCAGGCGGAGTGTCCAGCCATCCCACACCAACGAGTAGCAGAGCGAGGAGGACACGCTTGCTTCTCAGATATCGACGCGTCGCAACGAACATATCGCACAAATGGGCATATCGACACCGGGCGTCCGGACGGGTGCGGATGGTGAGCCTGCCGCTCAGGGTTTCCACACTCCTATGTGCTCTAACATTTCATCCAATTTCGCCTTCTTCAAGATTTCCGCCACCGCGGCGTGATCGATGTGGGGAGCGATCGGCGTGTCGGTTTGCGCGATGGCGTACGCCGTTACGGCCACAATCGCTTCGCCTCCCTTGAAGTCGAGCGAATCGACTTTGTCGAGCGTGTCGCTGGACTTGTGATGGACCTCGAAATAGTGCGTCATATCCACCCACAGATCCAGCACCGGAATTCCCTCCAGCATGAACGGTCCGTGATCGGTATCGTAGGTGGTCTCGGTCGAGAGATCGCCGCCGCCAATGTTCTTAAGCAGGCCGTCGCTCCAAGGCTGCATTGCCTTCTTCAGATCCTCGCGGCCTTCGGTTTTCCAGCCCTTGGGATGGCCGGCGCCGTTATCCGTGTTGAGAACGGCGACGCACTGGTTCAACTCGGCGAGGTGCGACTGGGTGTAGGCGTACGATCCGAGCAAGCCCTCTTCTTCTCCGCCCCAGAGTGCCAGCCGAATACTGCGACGCGGCGGCTTGCCCAAGGACATCAGGGCACGACCGATTTCGAGGACACTGGCCGTGCCGGTGCCGTTGTCCTGTGCGCCGGTGCCGAAATCCCACGAATCGAGGTGCGCGCCGATCAGAATCCATTCGTCGGGACGTTCACTGCCGCGAATCTCGGCAATCACATTGTTGACGGTTATTTCGCCAGAGGTCTTATTTTCCAGCGATAATTGGAGACTGACCGGGCCCCGCTCCAGTTCACGTTGGATCAGCTTCGCGTCTTCCATGCCGATTTCGGCGCCGGGCAGGGGCAACAGCTTCGCCCCCCAGCCAACGCCATGGGCGTTCAATACGTTGTTTTTCTCGCGATCGGGCGAGAGCACGGCCAGCACGCCCGCCTTCTGAAAGGCGGACCAAGCTACCTCCATTTTGGCCATAGCCTTGCCATAGCCTTCGGCATAAATCTTGCTGGTATCGAGCAGAACAATCTTTCCATGCAGCTCGGCTTCACGAGCCTTCAAGGCCTCAGGAGCCACATCCGCGATCAGGACGACAGGGCCTTGGACGCCACCTACGGGAGTTGACGGCGACCAGCCGAGCGATGCCACGTACAGAGGCCGCGACAAAGGCGCCAGCATGGCTCCAGTTGCTGGGCCACGCTGCCAACCGGCTGGAATGGTGAAGGGATCCAGCTTCACGTTCTGGATGCCGTAACTGCGAAACTTAGCCACCGCCCATTCGGTGGCGCGGACGTAGGCCGGGGAGCCCGTCAGGCGGCCGCCGATGCCATCCGCAAGTTCACCGAGAGTTGTCATCGAAGGCCCGCTGTAAATGGACCCCGCTATTTGGTCGGCCACTGGCTTCATTTCGGACGGCGACTGGGCCGATGCCAGTACGGGGATCACCCACCAAACTGTCAATGCGATGGCACGATGTAAAGACATTCTTCCTCCGGTTCAGACTCGCGGCACTCAACAAACGAATGGGCATTCTCTCCGAAGACCGGTCGCTTTGCAAATGCGGGAAATCCTAACAGAGGGCTTAATCTGTCAGGCGGTGGGATCGCGCCACCGGGGAGCCTTGATTCCGATCTGCCATCTTGGCTACTGAGTCGGCTCTCATGCTAGACTCGCAATGAGTCCACCAAACCTTGCGGATGCGCATCCTCACCCGCTACATTCTGGGAGAAGTCATCTCCCACGCCCTGATCGGCGCGGCGGTTTTAACCTTCGTTCTTTTCACCCACGACCTCGGCCGCATTCTGGAACTTGTCGTGCGCAACAGCGCCCCGCTCCCCAGCGTGGCGGAAGTATTTTTCTTCACCATCCCGGTCGCCCTCACCTACACCATCCCCATGGGCGTGCTGGTCGGCATCCTGATCGGGCTCAGTCGCCTGGCCGCGGACAGCGAAATCACGGCAATGCGCGCCAGCGGTTTGGGCGTGTGGACGTTCTTGCGCGTGATCTCCATCTTCGTGATGGTGGCGTGGCTGCTTGCGCTCGGCAATAGCGTCTATCTGGCGCCCCGATCGCTCGCCGCCCTGGGACGCCTCGAAGACAATCTCAAGTCGTCGCAGGCCTCTTTTGAGGTCCAACCCCGGGTATTTTACGAAGGCTTTCCAAAAATTGTTTTGTACGTACAAGACATCAAGGCGATGGCTGGCGGATCTGTCTGGAAAGGCGTGTTCCTCGCTGATTTGACGGATCCATCCGCGCCGCGCGTCAGCCTGGCGCGTGAGGGTCTGCTCGTCAGCCAGGGAAGCGATCGCCTGGACCTGCATCTCGTCAACGGGTCCACCCACGAAACCGACCCCAGGAATCCGGACCAGTACCAGATTTCGACTTTCCAGACCACCGACATTCCTATTCAGATCCCCGCAACCCAGAATCCTCAGGAACACGAGCCTACATCGTTGAGCGAACTCAGAGTTACCGACCTGCTTCGGGTGGCGCGCGCCGCGGACCCAGTCACTCGGCGCTGGCATCTGATCGAATATCACCGCCGACTGGCGCTTCCGAGCGCCTGCATCGTCCTCGCGATGGTTGGCATCCCGATCGGGCTTTCGTCCAAGAAAGGCGGGAAGTCCAGCGGGGTCGTACTCGCTCTGCTGCTGGTCTTTGTCTACTATTCGATTTCTTTGATTGGCGTATCTTTCGCGAAACAGGGACGGCTCTCGCCCGCGTCGGGAGTGTGGCTCGCCGACTTTGTGTTTCTGGCCGCAGGCATTTTCTTGCTTTGGCAATCGGAGCGCCGCGCCATTGAACTGGCGAACTTCCGCTCCTGGTTTAAGACGGGGTGGTGGAAAGCCACGCCGCCGAGTCCCGCATCCAGCCAGCCCAATCCGGTTCTCGTGCGAAACGGTGAGTCATCCCGGCGCGAAAGCGCGCTCACCCGCTGGCCCCGGCGTTGGCGGTTGTTCAATCTTCGCTTCCCGACCTTGCTGGACGATTATGTATTGCGTGACTTTGCCCTCTACCTGACGATGATCATTGCGGCCTTTCTGACGCTGCTGCTGGTGTTCACGCTCTTCGAACTGCTGGGCGATATTCTGCGGAATCAGGTGTCGCCCCTAACCGTCGGCGAGTATCTGCTCAACGTGGTGCCCTATTTTCTTTACAACACCACTCCTCTGAGCATGTTGCTGGCGGTGCTGGTCACGTTTGGATTGCTGCAGCGTTCGAACGAGATCACCGCCATCAAGGCCACTGGCATCAGCGTTTATCGCATCATTGTCCCCGTCCTGGCGGCTTCCACGCTGATTGCCGGCGTTCTCTTTCTCTCGGATCAATTCTATCTGCCCTACACCAACAAACGGCAGGATGCGCTGCGCAACCAGATCAAGGGGAAGCCGGCCCAAACCTACCTGCGCCCGGAACGCAAGTGGATTTTCGGGCAGCACTCAGACATTTATTACTATCAATTTTTCGATCCCGACCGCGATGTTTTCGGCGGCATCTCCGTTTTCCAGTTCGATCCGCACACGTTCCAGATCACGCACCGCATCACCGCCGACCACGCCCACTGGTCAAGCCCCATGGGCCGCTGGGTCTATGAGCAGGGTTGGGAGCGCAGCATGAAAAACTCCGCGATCGAGAACTATCGCAAGTTCGACGCCACCACCGATCCCGAACTGGCGGAAGCGCCCAACTACTTCAAGAAGGAAATCAAGCAATCGTCGGAAATGAGTTATGACGAACTGGGCCGGTATATTCACGATCTCGAGCAAAGCGGCTTTGATGTGGTGCGCCTGCGGGTGCAACTGCAAAAGAAGATTGCCTATCCACTGATCACCTTCGTGATGGCGGTCCTCGCCATTCCCTTCGCGCTCTCGACGGGGAAACGATCCGCGCTCACAGGCGTGGCAACCGCGATCGGAATTGGAGTGGTGTATTGGCTGATTGCGGGCCTGTTCGAACAGATGGGCAACTTCAGCCAACTGCCGCCAGCGCTCGCCGCCTGGTCTCCAGACCTGGTCTTCGGCTGCATCGGAGGCTATCTGATTCTGCGGATGCCCACGTAAAGGTGCAGTCAGCGAGCGACCTGACCCGCGAGTGGTGCGACAGCAGCGGTAGCAGTGCGCAGGCCTTGCGCGGACAAGAGTGTCCGCGCCTCGCTACGTGGGTGACTCGCCAGGAGTTACCGGGCTGCCATTCCACTGGGAGCAGCCGGGGCAATCACGGGCGCCTGACTGCTCATGGCGCCACTGGTCGTACTCACGGAAAATACCGAGATGCTATCGGCCGCGTTATTTGACGTGTAGAGGAACTCGCCGGAGGAGTTTGTGCTGGGGTGCATGGCCATCGACACCGGGCCGGATCCGGTGGGTTGGTAGGGCGGGTTGAGCGCCGCTAAGGTGCCGGCCGCGGTGTTGATGCGATATCCAAAAATCTGGTTCGACTGCTGGCAGGCAACGTAGAGAAAATTGTTCGTGGGATCGACGATCAGACGAATCGGATTTTGTCCGGTTGCGGGCGTCGTGTTTCCCACCACCGGAACCAAGAGCGAAGTGGTCGTATCCTGTTTGAATACGCCGAGCGCGCCGGACGCGGTCGGCTGACTTCCCACGTAGACAAAGATACCGCCCGATGTCGGTTGGCCCACCGGATTGGTATCGACCGCCAGCACGGAGATGGGGTCGGTCTGAGTGTTGTAAGGCACATTTGGCGTGATGTCGTGAGGCGCGCCCGAGGAGTCGATGCAGTAGGTGCTGAGCGTGCTGTCATTGTGCAGAGCAGGGTCCGAGTTGAAGGTGATATAGAGAAACTCCTCGGAAGACGTAGACGCGGGACAAGCCGGCGGAGGTGGATTGCCATTCGGCACCGGGAAGGTCAACGCGGATACCGCGCTAGGAACTCGGCCGAGGGGGAACGGGCTGCCGCTTACCGGCGTTAAAGTCGGCGATCCGGATTGCATGCTGAACACCGACACGGACGCGCACTGTATGTTTGGCAAATTGTTCTGGGGCTGGTACTGACAGTTGGCCGCCGAAGGATCCGCCCCCACATCGATGACGAACAGGTATTGCCCGGCGGCATCGCGTGTCATGGCAACCGGGGTATCTCCGAGCGTCAGCGTCGCCGCGGCCGACGATGGCGTCGCTCCCAGGCTTCCATCCGAATTGATGCTGTAGGCGTAGATGGTAGGCGCCACGCTGGACGCGGGCACGCCCTGATTCAGCACGAACGCCACGGCGGCGGTGGGATCGAGAACAATGTCCAAAGGCAGGCCGCACGAGTTCGACGTCGAACATGTATTCGTCGTGTCATTCAATAGCGACAGGCTGCCGCTGCTCAAATCGAGGGAGAACGAACTGATGTTGTTCCCGGCGCCGTTGATCCCCTGAGTCAGCACATATAAGAGACCCGAGGGCCGGGACGAGGTGCTGCCACAACTGAGCAGGAAGGAACTCAGAACGCACATGCTCACGAACACGACGGTAAGGCTTATCTTCTTCGACATCTGTTCTCCCAGCCGCTTCCCGTCCGCGGGCAATGCTTTGCCAGCCGTCACGGCGACTGAAGCTTTTGGCTGAATCAATTTTTTTATCAGGAATGAGCGGGAAGAGCAAACGCCGGAATGCCCGGAATCCGGATTTCAACCTCTAACCCACCTTCTTTGCGGTTGGATGCACGAAGCTGCCCGCCATGCAGCCTGATTGCCCGGTCGGCAATCGACAAACCCAGACCAGCCCCGCCAGTCTGGCGGTTGCGCGCATCGTCGAGGCGATAAAAGGGCTCAAAGATCTTGGACAGGGCTTCCGCCGGAACGCCGGGACCGCAGTCGGCCACACGCACAATTACTTCTTCCTGACCGTTCGTGGCCCTTTGTCGCTCCAGTCGCACCTCAACACTTGTACCTTCCGCAGTATAGCGCGTGGCGTTCCTTACTACGTTCTCGATGGCGCTGCGCAGAAGGTCGGGATCGGCTTCCACCAGAAACCTGTCGGCGGTGTCCGGCTGCGCGACCACGCGGCAGCCCCGGCCCGGAGTTTCGTATTCGGCGTCGTGCGCCACCTGTTGCACTAACTCGAGAAGGGATAGCCGGGTCTTGCGCAGGCCATCAGTCCCCGATTCCAGACGCGAAATCGTCAGTAATCGCTGAATCAACTGGTTCAAGCGGTCGGCCTCGGTTTCGATCCGGTTCAGCGAATTCTGGAGTTCCGGCGCACTTTCCGCCCCTACCGCGGAGGCGGCCCGTTGCCGCGCCAATCCCAGCGCCACACTGAGCCGAGCCAGGGGCGATCGCAGTTCATGCGAAACATCTTTGAGTAGCCGCGATTGGGAGTCCACCAACCCCTCGATTCGTTCGGCCATGCGATCGAAGTCGCGCATTAACTCCGTCAACTCACCACGCGGCCCACCGACGGGCGCTCCGGTGCGCGCGCTCAGGTCGCCGGCCGCGAGGCTCTGCGCCGCCGCACGCAAACGCCTCACCGGACTGGTCACTGACCACGACAGCAGGTAGCAAACCACTCCGGACAGAATGATCGCGAAGCCCAGCAGATGGAGATCGTTGGGGCCGAAAAACGAGCGTGGCCCCGGCGGCAACTCGAGCACCAGGGTGTAGCGCTTTCCATCGAGCGTGAGGGCCTGCCGGATAATGCGGTCCGGCATGAGGTTATCCATCCAACTACGGTGGTAGGGCGAACCGCCGCGCGGGTTGGCACCGGGCTGAGCCGCGCCCTCCCGGGAATCCTCGATCCAAGGGGGCACATGCCTGCCGGAGAGTTCGTGGCCCTCGGAATCAAAGACAAAAGCGCGCACGTGCTGCGTGCGAAACAGATCCTCCAGGTATTCGTGAACGCCGTGTTGTCCGGCAGTCTGGTAGGCGTTCACTGCCTCGGCCAGGGTCTGCGGCGCCTGATTCTCGATTCCGCGGCGCGCCGGATGGAGGGCAATGGTCACCAGAATCGCCAGGACCAGGGAAAGCGCCAGCGCGGCCCAGAAGGACAGGAGAATCTTGAGGAAAAGGCTTTTCATTATTTCTTCGTTTTCGCCGCCGGCCGGGCGAACATATAGCCGACTCCGCGAATCGTTTTGATGTGGTCGCCGTCCTCTTCGGAATCGCCCAACTTCCTCCGCACCTTGCTGACGTGCATGTCGATGCTGCGATCAAATGGCATGAACTTCCGGCTGAGCACGGCATTCACCAGGCGTTCGCGGGTGACGACTCGTCCGGCTTCGCGCAGCAGCACTTCGAGCAGATTGAACTCGACGGAGGTGAGATCGACAGGTTGTCCCGCACGCAGTACACTCCGCGTTGCCGGATCCAGTTCCACGTCGCCCACGCTCAGGATTTCCGGAACCGCGTCCGCCGGCCGGACGGGCTTGGTGCGACGGAGAATGGCGCGAATTCTGGCCACGAGTTCACGCGGGTTGAAAGGCTTCGGGAGATAATCGTCGGCGCCGATTTCCAAGCCGACGATGCGATCCACGTCTTCGCCGCGCGCAGTCAGCAGCAGGACCGGAATCTTGGAAACGCTACGAATCCGCCGCAGCACTTCGAAGCCGTTGATCCCAGGCAGCATGACGTCGAGCACCACCAGCGAATATTCGTTGGTCAGCGCCTGTTGCAGGCCCTGTTCGCCGTCGTGAACCGCTTTAAGGCTGAACCCTTCGGCCGTCAGGTACTCCTGCACCAGACCGCATAGCTCAACGTCATCGTCCACCACCAGTACTTGATCCATTCTCTTCATCATCTAACAACCTCGCTGGTCCGGGCGGTAAAGATTTGTGATTAGCCGGAAGAAGGGGCTTTACAAAACTTTACCGCGCTTGACCGACTCTTTACCTCGGATCTTCGGAAAAAGTGTTCTTATCGGGAAAGACATTCGGGCTGCCTCCTGAAGTCGCAAAATCAGGTTAGTTCAAAAAGGAGTTCCAATGAAATCGACTCGTACCCGCATTCTCATTATCGGAGTTGCTGTACTGTTAGTTGCCGCCGCAGCGATCGCGGAGGGGCGGCATGGGTTTGGCGGCCCGGGCGCCGACTTCCACCACATGCTCCGGCAACTCGATTTGACCAGCGATCAACAGACGCAGGTCAAGGCGATCTGGGAAAAAGAGAAGCCCGCCATGCAACCGTTGATGCAACAGATGAAGCAGAACCATGACGCCATGAAGGCGCTGGAGGCCAGCGGTCCTTTCGATGAAGCCAAGACGCGCGCCCTGGCCACCCAAAATTCGCAGACCATGGTCGAACTACAGGTTGGGCACGCCCGCATCCGGGCCGAAATCGTTCAGATTTTGACCCCCGATCAGAAGACCAAACTGGCTCAGCTCGAGGCGGAACATGAATCGCACATGGGCAAGCACGGACCGCCTCCGCCTCCGGAGGAGTAGTTTTCCTTAGGGTTCTCTCCATCCGGGCGAGGTGCGGCACCACCTACCTCCGTCCTCGCCCGGTTTTTTGGAACTGGATCGCAAGATGGAACGCGCCGACCTGCTCTATTCGGGACTGATGTTCGCCGCCGGCATGCTGTCGCTGTGGACGGCGTTGCTGCTCACCGCAGCCTTCGCAGCGCTCGTGCCCTCGTTGCGAAAATCAGCACCTACCGCTGCTACAATTTCATCTAGACCTCATGCTGCCCAAGAGCCTGCGCCCTCTCGGTCCATATCTGAAGCGTTACCGCAGCGGTCTATTCTGGGGCGGGCTCTGCGTCTTATTCAATAACGGGGTCTGGATACTTTTTCCGCAAGTCCTGCGGCGCGCCGTGAACGATCTGCATTCCGGCGTAACCCGCCAGAAGCTTCTCACCTACTCGCTGATCATCATCGCCATCGCGCTCATCAAGGGCATCTTCCAGTTTCTGACGCGATGGGTAGTGATTGGCATCTCGCGTGACATCGAATTCGATCTGCGCAACGACCTCTTCGCGCACCTCGAACGCCTTTCTTACTCTTACTACCAGCGTAACCGGACCGGCGACATCATGGCTCGCGCCACCAACGATTTGAATGCCGTCCGGATGCTGCTGGGCCCGGCCATCATGTATTCGGCCAACACGCTGGTGTTCACGGCGGGCGCACTTGGCTTCATGCTTGCCATCAGCCCCAAGCTTACCGTCTACGCTTTTCTGCCGCTGCCCATCACCAGCATTGTGATCCAGTACTTTGGCCGCCGCATTCACGAGCGCTTCGAACGGATTCAGGCGATGTTTTCCGACATCTCGGCCCGGGCCCAGGAAAATTTCTCCGGGGCCCGCGTCATCCGCGCCTATGTGCAGGAACAGTCGGAGATCGCCGCCTTCGAGAGCGCCAATCAGGAATACATCCGCCGGAGCCTGGGCCTGGTGCGGCTGATGGGCATGCTCTGGCCCACGCTCGAACTCATGCTGGGCGCCGCGGTTGTGATCGTCTTATGGATTGGCGGGCGGCAAGTCTTAATGGGCAAAATGAACGTTGGCGATTTCGTAGCCTTCAACACCTACATGGTGCAGTTAACCTGGCCGGTGATTGCTCTGGGCTGGGTGATCAACATCTTCCAGCGTGGAACGGCATCGATGATCCGGATCGAAGAGATCCTCTCTCAGCAACCTGAGATCGCGGATGAAGGCAGGGGAGCGGAGGGGGTCTCACCCGCGCCGCCGGCGGACGACGCCCGGCTCTCCAGCAAAGACATCGGGATCGTGGGCGAAGTGGAATTCCGCAATCTCAATTTCTCTTATGATGGTGTAGCCATTCTGAAGGATGTCAACCTGCGGATTCCCGCGGGCTCCAGCCTCGCCATTGTGGGACCGACGGGGTCGGGCAAGACCACGCTAGTCAATCTGATTCCGCGTATCTACGATGCGGCGCCGGGAGAGGTTCTGATCGACGGCCGGCCCATCCGTCAATTCCCTCTTGAGGCTTTGCGACGGCACATCGGTTTTGTTCCCCAAGAAACCTTTCTCTTCAGCGACACCATCCGGGAGAACATCGCTTTTGGCGTGTCGCATGAGGACGGCGAACCGCAACTCGATGCCATCAAAGCGGCCGCCGAAGCGGCCAACATCGCGCACGACATCGAGAGCTTCCCGGAGGGCTACAACACGACGGTCGGCGAACGCGGTATCACGCTGTCAGGCGGGCAGAAGCAGCGCACGGCCATCGCCCGCGCCCTGCTCCGCAGCCCACGCATTCTGATTCTGGATGACGCGCTCTCCAGCGTCGACACCAATACGGAAGATAAGATTCTCAACCATCTCCGCGAGATCATGGGCGGGCGCACCATTATCTTTATCTCCCATCGCGTATCCACGGTGCGCAACGCCGACGCCATCGC
The DNA here is from genome assembly GCA_003134435.1 of Acidobacteriaceae bacterium. Classification (GTDB taxonomy): domain Bacteria; phylum Acidobacteriota; class Terriglobia; order Terriglobales; family Acidobacteriaceae; genus Acidiflorens. Next base: position 35,683 of record PLBE01000251.1, on the reverse strand, counting down.
CGTTCTGCATCAGGGGCGCATCGTCGAACTCGGCCCGCACGACGAGCTCCTTGCCCGCAACGGTTATTACACGGATCTCTACAACAAACAGCTGCTGGAAGAAGAACTGGCCGAGGTGTAGAGGCGAGGCTTGGCCGGGCTTCAGCCGGGAAACGGCTAAAGAGACAGGGGAACTTGTGCGGCGCAGTCTGTTGTCCGCGTGTGGCCGATAAAAATCAAGGTGACTTTCGTCACAGTATCTGACTAACCGTTCCTACTCATACAACCCGCCGAAGATTATCTTGATCAGATAACGAGAAAGCACAGATAATGTGCTTAGCCCTCACAATATCTATCTGTGTTAGGAGTGACCATGCGACGTTCGCCATCGGCATTGCTGTCGCCATCCCGGCTTTTGGCAGGCCAGCTATCCGCGCTCATCCTTTCCATCCTGATCTTCTCCACCTTCAGCTTTGCAGCGGCGCCGAATCGCATCAATGGTCCAATTGTGGCTGGGCAACTCATCCGGCTTTCGGCGGGAGTTCCGCTGCGGGCTCAGCCGCAGTTTGATCGGGGCGAAGTCGAACCGGGGCTGAAATTGGGCTACATGACGCTGCTGACCGCGCCGTCGGCGAGCCAGCAAAAGGCCATTGACAGCCTTCTGGCCGAGCAGCAGGACCCGCGCTCTCCGCAGTACCACCGGTGGCTNNACGCCGGAGCAGTATGCCGACCGCTTTGGGCTCAGTCCCGCCGACATTCAGAAACTCACGGCCTGGCTGCAGTCGCAGGGCTTCAGCATTGTCGAAGTGGCGCGGGCGCGCAACTTCATCGTGTTCAGCGGAACTTCGGCGCAGGCCGAATCCGCCTTCCGAACCTCGATTCACAATTTCAACGTCAATGGAGAAGCGCATTTCTCCAACACCACTCCGCTATCGATTCCGGCGGCGCTTTCCGGCATCGTGACCGGGGTTCGCGGACTGAGCAATTTCCGCGCGAAATCCTACCTGCAGCACAAATTGCCCAAATACACGTATCCGGTCCCGGACACGAACCCGCAAACATATAACCTCTACCTGGCGCCGGATGACATTGCCACGATTTACGATATTGGCGCGCTGTACACGGCGGGGATCGACGGCACGGGGCAGAAGCTGGCGGTGATTGGCCAGACCGACGTGTATCTGTCGGACCTGAACGATTTCCGGAGCGGCTTCAATCTTCCCACCATCCCGACCAGCGGCGGCGGCAGTTGCGACACGAACGTCAGTGGCCTCATCGTTGCCCCGTGCAATACGACCAATCTTCAGTATGTGCTGGTGAATGCCGATCCGGGTGGAATCACTTCCCCCGATGATCTGGCCGAGGCCGATCTTGACCTGGAATGGTCGGGAGCGACGGCTCGCAACGCGCAAATCATCTATGTGAACGCACCCGACCAAAACGGCAATGGTGTTTGGGACGCATGGTACTACGCCGTCAACCACAACTTGGCGCCGGTCATCACTATGAGTTATGGCGCGTGCGAACTGGAAGAGGCGCTCACCAGCGGAACCGGCGAAGGAACCTTCGTTTCCGACGAAGCGGAACTGAAGGTGGCAAACATGCAAGGCATCACTTTCATGAATTCGAGCGGGGACAGCGGCGCGGCCGGGTGCGATCCGCCTTTGGGCAATCCAAACGAAATCTATGCCAGCGGCGGCCTGGCGGTGAGCTATCCCGCAAGCAGTCCGGAAGTTACGGGCGTGGGTGGCACGATGGTTCCCTTCAGCGAATACACTGACACGTATTGGAGTACCACGAACGGGCCCAACGGCGGCTCGGCTCTGTGCGCGGCTGGCGAAGGTCTGGGCGCCTGCATTCCCGAAGGCGCGTGGAACGACATTCAGGAAATCGGCGCCTTCTGCGTCGCCAACCCCCGTGACTGTACCGGGATCACGAACGCCCAGACAGCGCAGGTCGCCATCGGCCTGAGGTCTGCGAGCGGAGGTGGCCCGAGCAACTGCTACACCGTCAATGGCACGGAGTGCACCGGCGGCTTTCCGCAACCGGTCTGGCAGCAGGGCCTGAGCATCGGCCAGTCGACGCACGTGCGGTTCACGCCCGACGTGGCTCTGCTGGCTTCCCCAAACCTGCCGGGATACATATGGTGCTCGGACGCGAGTTGCTCCGGTGGCATCCTTTCGGCGGTCGCGAATAACTCCATTGTCGGGGGAACGTCGGCTTCTTCCCCGGTGTTCGCCGGCATGGTGACGCTGCTGAATCAGTATGTTGTCACGAACGGACTGCAAGGAAGTCCGGGGCTGGGCAACATCAACCAGAGCCTTTACCAGATCGCAACTTATAATCAAGGGGCGCTTGCGTTCCACAAAGCAACCACCAGCGATTACGCCACGGCCCCTGGCAGCAACCAGATCTACTGCGATCCCGCAACACCCTCCGGCCAGCCAGCGGCGCAGGTTTGTCCGGCAGCGGTCTCACCGGCAACGGAAGGAATCTTCGGCTACCTTTCTTCCGCTTCGGATGCCATCACGGGCTATAACCTGGTGACCGGACTCGGATCGGTGGATGCAAATAACCTGGCGATCGCATTTGGCGATACCTACGTCACGACTACGACTTCGATCGCGACCACGGCAACGCCGCCAGTCTTTGAGGGCCAGAGCGTGACCCTCAACGTTACGGTCGCGTCGCCGTCAAAACCCAACACCGCGACCGGGGCCGTGACTTTCTACAATAACGGCTCGGTGTTCGGATCGACGACCAAGCAGGTCGCCGCGGGGGTTGCGTCCCTTACCACCACTCAGCTTCCGGTGGGATCAAACAGCCTTACGGCTGCCTACGCCGGGAATTACTCGCCATCCACGAGTGCGACCCCGGTCGTCGTCAACGTGATCGCTCCCAGCTTCACCCTCGCGGCGACTACTCCGACACTGACGGTGGCACAGGGCGCGACGGCGGGGCCGGATACGATCACGGTCACCAGCAGCAACGGTTTTGTTACCAACGCAACGACCGCTATACCCTTAACCTATAGCTGCTCGGGGTTGCCTTCCGAGTCCACTTGCATCTTTAACCCCGCGACGGCCACCACTTCAGCGACGGTGACGGTCAGCATCAAAACCACCGCGCCGAGTACCAGCCAACTGCGCAAACCGCTCAACCACGGAAGCGGCCCAGGCTATCTCTATGCGTTGCTGATTCCGGGACTGTTCGGGATTGTCTTTACGATGGGATCCAGGAAGAACGGGACGCGCGGTCTGCGAGTATTAAGCTTGATCGTAGTGCTGGGCGCTACCACCATGTTCCTGGCATCCTGCGGAGGCAGTTCGGGAGGCGGTTCGTCGAACCCGGGAACGCCGCAAGGCACTTATACCGTAAACGTGAATGCTACTACGGGAACGGTTGCGGGAACCGCGGCAACGGTAACGCTCACGGTGAATTAGCGGCAGCCGAAGATCGCTGCTACTTACTTTGGGGCGCGGACAGGTTCCGCGCCCTTGGTTCATTCGGCGGATGCTTGTTCTGCGGATTTCCTCGGCTGGTCGAAGCAAGTCAAAATCACCACTACTGAGGACACCGAGAACCACGGGGGAAAGCGAGCGTGGAGCAGCGCCACCCCAACCTCAGCGCCAGTACCTTCACTCCTCGTCCGGCGCCGTCGGCGGCGATTTGTCGTTTAGAAAGTACTGCGCATCGAGGGCTGAGGGGATCGTCTGAAACTGTAGAGGCGTCTGGTTGTAGTCGAAGCAATCGGAGAGATCATCGGCCGCCGCATCCGCGTAGCCGAGCGAAGGCAGGCTGAAGGTGGTCTCAATGAACTTCAGTATGCTGCCGAAATCATGCTGCTGGTGCGAAATGTACTGCGCCTTGGCGTACGGAGAAACCACGATCAGGGGAACGCGGAAGCCGTAAACGTAACCGCATCCCCACTGCTCGCAGTTCACCAGTACCTGCGGCGGCGGAACATGGTCGTACCAGCCTCCCCAGTCGTCCCACGCGATGAAGATGGCCGTGTTCGCCCAATAAGAACTATGGCCGATCGCATTCACGATGGACGCCACCCATGAAGGGCCGCCTCCGAGTTCGTCGATCCCGGCATGGTCGGATGCATCGCCAGTCGGGATCACCCAGCTCACATCCTGCAACTGGTTACTGGTAATGTCGGTGAGGATCTGAGTTTGATTGAGAACCACATGGTTGATCCAATCCGCTCCTTCACAAGTGGTGCCGTTGGGACCGGTCTGCGGACCGCAAATATGCCTGATGGATTCCGGTCCGTTCCAGATGGCCGGCATTCCGTGGACCGCGGGCTCCGGTGAACTGCCGGGCGCGTAATACCGCCAACTAAGGCTTTTGGCCTCCAGGAGGTCGGTCAGCGTTTGGTGTTCAAAACACGGGAAGATTGGAGAATTGGAATTTTCGTTGCCGGTGGGATCGATTAGCTGGACGGTTGCACCCGCGGGCGCGTCGCATCCGGCATCGGGCGGTCCGTTCCCGGTCGGGTTCTCGGCCGCAAACAGATTACTGCCCGTCGATGGAGCCGAGGTTCCGGAAATGATGAACTGGTGGGCCGGCATACTGGGCCCCTGGTTGGTCTGAAACATATGGTCGGCGAACGTATACTGCTCGGCCAGTTGGAAGTAGGGCTGCACGTCGTTCGGGTCAACATAGCCAAACGCCAGGTTGGGGGCGGGGCAATCCGTTGCTCCCGGATCACAGGAAATCGGAACCAGGTCGGCCCCATCCATCTGACATTGCCCCGTCCCGGAGTTCAGATCGCACATATCGAGAAAGGCGGGGTGACCGTGGCCGGGATTGTAGTCGACGACCAGTGGGACTTTCTTGAGTTGGACGGTGTGGCCGGTCGAGTCTTTTCCGCTTTGCGCAATGGCAGCGCCCGCGTTGATCAGCACTGGATCCTGGAAAAGATTATCCGGAGTGCGGTTCTCCTGGAAGATGATCACCACGTGCTGAATCTTTCCTGGCGGCGGTGGAGTGGTAGAGCTGCCGGCGCCGCCGCAGCCATTGAGGCTGAGCAGCGTGGCTCCGACGGTTAAGATCACGATTGCGAATAGCAAGACGCGAAGTCTACTCATATCCAGCGCTTCACCTCTGAAAGATCAAGTCTGTGTTCATCCGAAATGCGTTCCGACGAGAATCTGGGCGCCGAGCTAAACTCGAACAAGGCGCCAACTCGTGCCGGTGTCCAATACAGTGTAGAGGACCATCCTAATTTTCTTGGATGCGCGCTCGATCCTGGTTGAGCAAGCTTTTTCGTTTCACGGCTTGTTACAATTTTCATTGACTATCATTATTATTATCTTCGTTATCTTAACCGCCTACTGTTGGCAGGCGGCGGCCGAAGCTGTGCCTTGTCAAGACAACGTCTCGGATTTCCTGGGTACTTCCAGAAGAGGCAAAGGCCCGCCCCACACGATTTTTCCGTGAGTGTGAAGCCGTGTCCTTTCAAAGCATTATGTTATAGGACTGTGAAGATTTTTGCGGCGACGATATTGGAGTCTATGCGCTTTGTCCGTTTAGCCTGCAGCGTGAGGGATATCCCTCAGCTTCGAGCGAGGCTATCCAGCGGACGATCAGCCTTCCGACGATCAGCCTTCCATGGTGGAGACATCGCCCGCGTCCACCCCAGCCTCTTTCGCCTTGAGAATACGTCGCAGTATTTTCCCGGATCTGGTCTTGGGCAACGCGGCGACAAACTCGAGAGAAGATGGAGTCGCAATCGGCCCCAGTTCCCGGCGCACATGCTCGATCAGCGCGGCGGCGAGAGAGTCGGAGGCGACATGATCGGCACGAACCTGCACGAATACCTTGATGGTCTCGCCTTTCATGGGGTCGGGAACGCCGATGGCTGCCGCCTCGGCCACGGCCGGATGCGACACGAGCGCGCTTTCAACCTCGGCGGTGCCAATGCGGTGTCCGGCCACGTTGAGCACGTCATCGTAGCGGCCGAGCACGGCGATATATCCGTCTTTGTCTCGGGTCGCGACATCGCCGGTCACGTAGCAACCGGGAATGATCTGCCAGTCTCGTTCGTAGCGGGCCGGGTCGCGCCACACGGTGCGGAGCATGTGGGGGAAGGGGCGCTTCAGCACAAGGCGTCCTCCGACTCCAGCGGGGGCTGACTTGCCGTTTTCGTCGAGGACATCGGCCTCGGCTCCAGGCACGGCCACGCCGACTCTTCCCGGACGCATGGCCATGGTCGGCGGCGTGCCGAGCGCGGGTCCGCCTAATTCTGTTTGCCACCAGTTATCGATGACATATCCCCATTTGCCGTCGCCGGCGAGGTGGGTTTGCGCCCAGCGCCAGGCTTCGGGATTCAGCGGTTCCCCGGCACAAGCAATCACGCGCAAGGTCGACAGGTCGTGTGCTGCCGGGAAACTCTCGCCGTAGCGCATGAACATTCTCAGAGCGGTGGGAGCAGTGAACATCTTGGTGACGCCGTAGCGCTCGACAATTTCCCAGGCAATTCCAGGATTCGGATAATCGATGGCGCCTTCGCGGAACAGCGTGGTTACGCCTGCACACAACGGAGCATAGGTAATGTAGGAGTGACCGACCACCCAGCCGATGTCGGACGTGCACCAGAAGACATCGCGTTCGCCCACATCGAAGTAGCTCGCCAGGTGGTAGGTGGTCCCAACCATATAACCGCCATGTACGTGTACGACGCCTTTGGGCTTGCCGGTGGAACCGGAGGTGTAGAGCAGGAAGAGAGGATCCTCGGCATCCATCTCTTCGGCTGAACAGTGGGGTGAAAACTTCAGGAGTTCATTGAAATCGATCTCGCGAGGAGCGGTCAATTCGGCGCCGGCCCGCGAGAACACTACGACTTTCTCCACGCACTCCAGGCCATCCACTGCTTCATCGACGATGGCTTTGAGGGCGACCGTTTTGCCGCGCCGGTAGCCAACGTCGCCGGCGATCACGACTTTGGCCTGGGCGTCAGTAATGCGATCGCGCAAGGCGGTGTGGCCCAGACCGGCATAGACGACAGAATGAATCGCCCCGACGCGAGCGCAGGCCAACATGGCGACTACGCCTTCAATGGTCAGAGGCATATAAATAATGACGCGATCGCCTTTGACCACGCCCAATGATTTGAGCCCATTGGCAAAACGGCAGACCAACCGGTAGAGCTGTCCGTAGGTGACGATGCGCTCGCTGCCATCCTCGCCCAGCCAAATGTAGGCGGCACGATTGCAACGATCGGATTCAGCATGACGATCGAGGGCGTTGATGGTGATGTTGGTCTTGGCGCCCGTGAACCAGCGATGATGCACGCCATCCCACTCCAGCACCCGGTCCCACTGGCGTGACCAAGCAAAGGTGGCGGCGTAGTCGGCCCAGAAACCCTCCGGATCCTTGCGCGAGCGCGCACACTCTCCCAGCCAGTCTTTCTGGATAGCGTCGCGGACCACGATGGCAGGCGCGGCATATTCCTGATCCATGACCAACAGATTGGAGATATTTTCTGGCTGCGAGGCAGTAAGAGCGCTCATGGGAACCTCCGAAGAAAGGGACTGCGAGCTAAATAGAGACGGCGAGGATTGTGACTCCGCTGGTGGCCGACCGCAGTGACGCAAATCACAATGAGGTGTATTGTTTCGTCGCTGAGGGGGGGGCGGGTTATGACGCACGTCACAATGACGCGTGACGCGGATCATAGCACGGCAGGTAAAGGACGACATACCGTTGCGCGCAATGTTCTGAGCCAAGTCCCGAGCCAAGTCGGGACGCGGAGGACATCCCTTCCAGGAGTTCCCATGACGGAGCGCCAAGAACTTTCCCGAGATGCAAAGATGGCGATGATTTCCCAGTTTCTGGGGTTCATGCTTGACGCCTATGACATGGCGCTGGTTCTGGTCATGGCGCCAATTCTGGTCAAGGTTTTTGTCTCGCCCAAAGGCAGCGCCGCCTGGCAATACATTGTGATTGTTTTTACGTACTCGATCACGATGGCTTCGAGGCCGATCGGGTCGGCGATCTTCGGACGCTATGCCGACAAGATTGGCCGCCGCTTTCTTCTGGTGTTAACCATCGGCGGCGTCGGCCTAATGTCGCTGCTGGGGGGCTTCTTGCCGACCTACGCGCAGATTGGCGTCTGGTCGTACGTAGTTTTTTGTATGCTGCGCTTGCTGATGGGAATTTTCTTTGGCGGCGAATACGCTGTTGGTCATACTTTCGCGATTGAGTATGCCCCGCAAAAGAAGCGCGGGACGATTGGCGGCTTCATTCAATCCGGGTTTCCCCTCGGCTATGTTTTCGGCTCGCTGGTGTTTGCGCTGGTTTCTTTTCTGACCACCAAAGAGACCATGCTCGCCTATGGCTGGCGGATTGTGTTCATGACAGGAGCGATCCCAGTATTTTTTGCGCTCTACATTCGGAATAATCTGCACGAGTCCCCCGAGTTCGAGAAGACGAAAGCGCTGGGCAAGATTGAAAGATCACCTTTCCTGAGTTTGTTTAAGCCGCCGCAATTATTCGATTTTCTCCAGGTCTTTTTCTTCATGACCGGGCTGTTCCTGACCGACTACTCGGTTTATGGATTCCTACCCAACATTCTGACGCTCAAGGGACGGGGCTTCGACACCACGACCTACAGCCTGATTTACGGGTTTGCGCTCTTCATGGCATTTCTGGGCTACAACTTTTACGGATGGCTGTCGGATCGAACCGGAAGGAAAATCTTAACGCAGTGGTATTGCGGCTTTCTGGTGGTATTCGGCATTCCTGTCTTCTACGTTCTGTATCATGCCGCGATTGCCCGCAATTTCTGGTTGGCCGTCCTCGGCACGGTCATGGCCGCTATGCTGAAACTGGCATGGGGAGTTGTTCCCGCTTATCTTTGCGAACGTTTCCCCACCAAACGGCGCGCCGCCGGAGTTGGCTTCGGCTATTCTTCGGGCGCTCTGCTGGGCGCATGGTTCAGCGCTTACGTGTGGTGGGCGCACAAGATTCCGTTTATCGCCGCCATTGAAAAACAGGACTTGTGGTTGTCTCCGGCCGTCATACTGACGATCGGATCGGTCATGACATTTGTCAGCCTGCTCTATTCTCCCGAGACCAAGGATCTGCATCTCGATCAAGTTGGAGAAAGAGAGCGCGCCTCCGACGCCGCCAAGGAAGAGGCAGCCCGAACCGCGCTGGCCAGTTAGCCTGCAAATAGAAACTAACAACGCGGGGCTATGGTTATTGGAATACGTTTTCAAATAATCTCCCGATTTCAGGAAAATTCTGAGCTTCTGCTGGGGCGAATGCGACTCCGCCATCGGACCAGGACGCATCTCTTCGCGAGTGCTTACCCGATGAGCGCGAGCGCAGTGGGCACGCCAGCGGCTTCTCCAGAATTTTATTTTTGGAATTATGAAGGGACGTGACACAAATCACTTGACGGTTTGAGAAAAGGGGATACAATCGCGGCCCATGTGCCGAGCCAAGCCACGAGGCTGCTCGAAATGAGGAGACACCGTCCATGTTCGATGTGAAGAAATGGTTGTCCGCTTTTCTAGTACTAGCCATCACGGCCGCGCCCGTCATGGCGGGTAACAGTGACGCAAAAACCGCAAACGAAAATACAGCCAACGCGACCAGCGCAGAAGGAAACTCTGGTGCGCCAAGTCCAAGTCCAGCGCCAAGTCCAACCCCGGCCCCAAGTCTGAGCCCGAGTGTTTCAACCACGGATGCGAACGTCACGGCATTGCTCGGCGTACTCGTCATGAAAGGGGTGTTGGCTCCAACCGAAGCGAATGCGATTCGAAATGCCTCACCCACGGCTCAATTCCAGGCTCTGGTCGATGTGCTCAACCGCAAAGGCGTGTTGAGCGCGGCGGATTTGAGCGCAGCCACGAAACCAGCCGCCCCCTCCCCGACTCTTGTGGCCGCACCGGTCGCGGCAACCTCAGCGGTCTCGTCATCGGTCGCCAACCTGGAAACCCAAGCCGCCCCGGCGGCTCCGGCGCCAGCAAAGCCCGAGGGACCCACGGTGGTTCCAGCGGTCGCGCCCTTGCGGGTGCTTGCGGTTGATCCCCCGGTCAAGGACGGCTTGATTCCCAGCTTCAAGGCGGGAGCGGTGCGCGTCACTCCCTACGGTTTCGTCAAGGTGACTGCGGTGCACGACACCAGCGCCCCCAATGGTGACGATTTCCCATTCCCGGGAATATTTCTAAACTCCAGTGACGTCCTCAGCACCGGTCCCACCCAGGACCCTTCATTCCACTTAAAGGCGCGCTCCTCTCGTTTTGGAGCCAACTTCGAGTGGCCTGATATGTCGAAGAGCCTGACCTTGACCGGTAAAGTAGAAGGCGATTTCGAGGGCGGGTTCACGGAAGTAGACAACGCGGACGTCTCGTCGATTCGCAATCCGCAACCGCGGCTTCGCTTGGCTTACGCGCGGCTGGATTACGCGGCGAGCGAGACCTCGGACGTATTCTTCGAAGCTGGGCAGGACTGGACCCTGTTCGGATCCAACGCCCTCCCCAACATTCTCGAAACCACATTCCTCGGGGCTTTCTCCGGAGACATCTATGAGCGCTCTCCCCAATTCCGCTTTGGATTGGTGCAGAAACTGGGTGGCGACCGCAATTTGAAGTTCGCTCCTGAGTTTGCCATCATGATGCCGAGTTCCGGCGAAATCTACAAACTTCAAAACGTCCCCAACGCTCTGGGAGGTTTTGAAGCGCAGATTGGAGAAGGCGAGCGCGAGGGAGCCGATTCTGGCCGTCCCGAAATCGAAGGCAAGATTGCCTTCCAGTTTCAACTCGACAAAGCGCCAGCGGTTGCGCCGGCACAGATATTCTGGAGCGGATTCCAGGGCAAGCGCACCTCCATCACCACCAGGAGCAATCTTGCTGGTGTTCCAGATGCGTTGAATACCTTCCCTTCCGGTTTTACCAACAGTAGCCATATGTTCGGCAATCAGCTCGCCGTACAGCTGCCCACTCGCTGGTTTACTCTGGTAGCCAGCGCCTGGCGCGGGGGCGACATGCGCTTCATGCTGGGCGGCCAGTTGAATACCTTCTTCACCGATACCCGAGGGCTCTTCAATGTGACCGATGTCCCGACGGTTGACAATGTGCAAGCCGCAACCGGAGGCATGGACATTGGCTGCTCGGTGGCCATCGTGACCGACAGCACCTGTACTGCTTCCGGCGGCACGTGGAAGATTGCCCCGGAGCATCCGATAGGGGCTTTTGGCGGCTTTATCAATCTGGGCTTGCCTTTGTCCCGATTGTTCAATGCCGATCCCAAGGGCCGGAACGCTGGGTGGCAGCTTTATCTGCACGCGGGGAAGGACCAGGTGGTACACCACGACCTGCAGCACGCCTCGGGCATTGGCTGCGGCAGCGCGGATGGCAGCCTGGGTTGCAACGGCGGGATCCCGCTCTCGCAGTCCAGACTGCTGGCGGCGACGGTCTACTACAAGCTGAACGCATGGACCACATTCGCGTTCGAACAGTCGCAATATCAGACCAGCTTGCTGCCCGACATCGGCAACGCCTACTTGATCGCTGGCCGACCCTCTGACAAGTGGAAGGATAACCGGACCGAGTTTGGCCCGATCTTTACTTTCTAAATTAGTTCAGCCACTTGGCTGCGGTAGGGTTACAATGCTTGCCGCAATAGCGGAACTTTCGGAAATGGAATCGTCGCCGCGGTAGGGAAGACGGTTCCGTTTCCGGCCAGGCCTCCTCTCGATTGGGGTCGGTTCCGAGTGAACGCAGTTCAGCAGCGAGTCCTAACCAGGAGGAGCCCCATGGCAGAAGAGCGCTACCAAACATCCCAGGCGATCTGGGACAAGATGGCAAACAGCCAGGAGTTTAAGGATCTGATGGCCACGAAGAGAACCTTCATCGTGCCCGCGTTTATTTTTTTTGTGCTGTACTACTTTGCGTTGCCGGTGCTCGACGGATACGCGCCGCAGTTTATGGCTACCAAGGTGATCGGAAACGTCAACCTCGCTTACCTGTTCGCCCTGTCTCAGTTTTTCATGGCGTGGATCATTGCCGGCCTCTACGTCAAAGCCGCCAACAACTTTGATCGGCTGGCGAAAGATATTGTGGCCAAGGCCGAGACCCTCAAAGGAGGCAAGTAGATTATGGTGAGCGTGCCGCTTTTCATGTTCCTGCTCTTCATCGCCATTACTCTCGGCATCACGTTCTGGGCATCCAAACGATCTCAGGGCGCCGGCGCCTACTTTGCCGCCAGCCGCCAGATCAAAGGCTGGCAGAATGGAATCGCAGTTGCCGGCGATTATATGAGCGCCGCGTCGTTCCTGGGTATTGCCGGCATCATCGCTTTCCAGGGCTATGACGGATTCCTGTTTTCGGTGGGCTGGCTGGTCGCATACCTGACGGTCCTGCTGGTGATTGCGGAACCACTGCGTAACGCCGGCAAGTACACCATGGCGGACGTGCTCGCCTATCGCCTGAAGCCGCGGCCGGTGCGGGCGATGGCCGCGCTCAGCACGCTCACGGTCAGCACTTTTTACATGATCGCGCAGATGGTGGGTGCGGGCGCGTTGGTAAAACTGCTGCTCGGCGGCTACGTCAACTATAACCAGGCGGTCACCGGCGTGGGCATTCTGATGATCGTCTACGTGGTTTTCGGCGGCATGCTGGCGACCACTTGGGTGCAGATCATCAAGGCTATTCTGCTCATGGCGGGAACTTTCCTGCTGAGCATTCTGGTCATGGCTCACTTCCACTTCAGTTTCGGCGACTTCTTCTCGGCCATCGGGCATGTAACGTATCACGATGCCAAAGGCGCGGAGGTGGTCAAGGATTTCATGACGCCGGGGCTGCGCTACAAACCACCGTACGGTCCGCTGGATTTAGTTTCGCTGGGTCTGGCGCTGATCTTCGGCACCGCGGGATTGCCCCACATCCTGGTGCGGTTCTATACCGTGCCGGACGCGAAAACGGCGCGCAACAGCGTGGTTTGGGCGATGGTATTGATCGGCACCTTCTACATTATGACCACCTTCCTCGGCTTCGGAGCCGCGACCATCGTTGGTCCCGACTTCATCAAGACGCATGGGGGAACGAACATGAGCGCGCCGTTGCTGGCGCAAGCGCTGGCTGGAAACATCTTCTTCGCGTTCATCTCGGCCATTGCCTTTGCCACGATCCTGGCGGTGGTTGCGGGGCTCACGATCAGCGCGACAACATCTTTTTCGCATGACTTCTGGACCAACGTCATCCATAGCGGCGTAGAGCGCAAGCCTGGAGAAGAAGTAATGGTCGCGCGCATCTCCGCTTTCGTGGTGGGGGCGGTAGCCATCGGAATTGCGATTCTGCTCGGGCCAACGGCGAACGTGGCGTTCCTGGTGGCCCTGGCGTTTGCGGTGGCGGCATCGGCCAACCTTCCCGTGATTGTGCTGTCGATCTTCTGGCGGAGGTTCAATACCGCGGGCGCAGTGACTGGCCTGGGAGTGGGCTTGCTGGCATCGATCGGGCTGATCATTGTCAGTCCCAGTCTGATGGCGATCGATCCACCCACGGTGGTCGGCACTGCCCGGCATCTGATCCAGGCCAAGGCATTGTTCCCACTGGAAAATCCCGGCATTCTAAGTATTCCGCTGGGTTTCATCGGAGCGATCGTCGGCACGCTGCTGAGCAACGAACCGAGCTCCCAAGAGAAGTTCAACGAGTTGCTGGTCCGCTCGAACACCGGACTGGGCGCGGAAAGGGCTGGCTCTCACTAGGCTGATTCGCCGGCAGTTTTTTGATTTGTTTTCTGGGAGGGCCAGGTGGCAGCCGGGCAGTAAGATGAATGATTTGCAGACTTCCGGGTGGCGCCACGCCAGCGCTTATTCCCAGCGGAATCGGCGCTGGCTGGCGTGTGTCCGTACTTACGAATTCAGAGATCTCTTGGCAATCTTGTGCGACGATTCTCTTCAGCAATCCCATTCAGCAAATTCTTAAGGAGTAATTGATATGGCGGAAATACGTCCCAAGCCGCAGGCGGTGATTGAAACGAGCGAGGCTCAGATAGCAGTCCATTGGCGCGAGGAAGAATATTATTATCCTCCGGCGAAGTTTGTCGGCCAGGCCAATCTGACCGATCCCAGTGTGACCGAGCGCTTCAGTGAAAAGAATTTCCCGGAATGCTTTCGGGAGTACGCTGACCTTCTGAGTTGGGACCAGTACTGGCACACGACGCTTGACACCAGCGATCCGCCGTTTTGGAAATGGTTTGTGGGCGGCAAGATCAACGCCTCCTATAACTGCGTGGACCGGCACCTCGCCAAGTACAAGAACAAAGCGGCGCTGATTTTTGTCCCGGAGCCGGAATCCGAAGCGCCCGTTTCGGTCACCTACCGCGAACTCTACGTAAGGGTGAACGAATTCGCGGCACTGCTTCGCGACTACTGCGGCCTGAAGAGCGGAGATCGAGTCACGATTCATATGCCGATGGTTCCTGAACTGCCGATCACCATGCTGGCATGCGCCCGCCTGGGAGTCATTCACTCGGTAGTTTTTGGCGGCTTTAGCGGCGAGGCTTGCGGGCTGCGCGCCGCCGATTCGGGGAGCCGCGTCCTGATCACCATGGACGGTTACTATCGCAATGGCAAACTTCTCGACCACAAAGCGGGCGCCGATGTGGCGCTGAATTTTGCCAAGCAGGAAGGCCAGGTGGTGGACAAGGTTCTGGTCTGGCGACGCCACACCGGCAAGAATGCCTCAGCTTCGCCGTTTGTGAAAGGACGCGATGTCTGGGTTGACGAGGTGCTGCCCAATTATGCGGGCCAATTGGTTGATCCCGTCCCCATGGATGCGGAAGCTCCGCTCTTTCTCATGTACACCAGCGGCAGCACCGGGAAACCGAAAGGCTGTCAACATCGCACCGGCGGGTATCTCTCTTACGTAGCCGGCACTTCGAAGTATATCCAGGACATTCATCCTGAGGACGTTTACTGGTGCATGGCCGACATCGGCTGGATCACCGGCCACTCCTATATCGTGTATGGTCCGCTGGCTCTGGCGGCGACCAGCGTGCTCTATGAAGGGGTGCCGACTTATCCGGACGCGGGCAGGGTTTGGAGAATTGCTGAGCGCCTGGATGTCAACATCTTCCATACCTCGCCGACCGCCATTCGCATGTTGCGGAAATCCGGTCACGATGAACCTACCAAGTACAGATACCATTTCAAACACATGACGACGGTCGGAGAACCGATCGAACCAGAAGTGTGGCGCTGGTATCACGACATTGTGGGCAAGGGTGAAGCGGTGATCGTCGATACCTGGTGGCAAACCGAGAACGGCGGATTCCTCTGCAGCACCAAGCCGGCACTGGATCCCATGAAGCCGGGCAGCGCGGGCCCGGGGATGCCGGGAATTTATCCTGCGATTTACGACGAAAACAACGAGCCGATTGCGGCCGGATCGGGAAAGGCGGGGAACATCTGCATCCGCAATCCATGGCCGGGGATCATGCAAACCATCTGGGGCGATCGCGAACGTTTCGTCACCCAGTACTACAGGAAATATTGCAAGAATCCCAACAGCAAAGACTGGCATGACTGGCCATATTTCGCGGCGGACGGAGCCGTGCTGGCGGTGGATGGGTATTTCCGCATTCTCGGCCGGGTGGATGATGTCATCAACGTAGCGGGCCATCGTTTGGGCACCAAGGAAATCGAATCGGCCTGCCTGACGGTTCCGGAGGTGGCCGAGGCAGCGGTGGTGCCGGTAGTGGACGAGATCAAGGGCCGAGTACCCGAAGTTTATGTCGTACTGCAACCGGGCATCGAATCCAGCCCCGCGATTGTGGAAAAGATCAACAAGGTCATCGAAACGATGATCGGCAAGATTGCCCGCCCCCGAAGGATCCTGATCGTGCCCGATATGCCAAAAACCCGGTCTGGCAAGCTCATGCGCCGGGTGCTGGCCGCCGTCTCCAATAACATGAACACTGGAGATATCTCGACTTTGGCCAATCCCGACGCGGTCGAGAAGGTTCGGGAAATGGCCCAGGGCAAAGAAGCTGTGGCGCTGGCGGATGGACCGGACGACCTGAAGAAATTCGGGACGGAGGATTAGACGCTGGCACGCTGGAAGGAGGCTTGACGGCGCCTCGCCTGTCAAGCTGTAGGAAGGCCGGGTGGGGACGCCCGGCCCTCCACCCAGCGAGATGATCGACTCTTTACGAACGCCCACCGTTCCCTTCTCTCCCGTCCTCGAACGTGCCACAGGAATCCTGATGACCTTGTGGCAGGTGGCAGGACAATTGTCGCGACGCATGACCAGCATTTTTCTGCGCGATGAAAAGGGACTCCGTCCAGCAATGGGGAATCTCGAGCCGGTTCAGACCGACCCGCAGTGGCGCGACCTGCTGCTTTTTCACGAATACTTCGACGGAGATTCCGGCGCGGACTGGGAGCCCGCCATCAGACCGGATAGAACGGCCTGGTCACCGAGTTAATGCAACAAAGCGGCGAGGCTCAAGAACGCCGCGAAACGCGTTCGGTGGCACACGATGACTGAATCCAGGGCCGAATCGGTCCAGGGGGCGAGGTGCCTCAAATGGCCGATTATTTGGCATCATTCGTGCACTTGAGCTAGGCAGATTATGCCCACTTGCTCATCAATTCCTAATCAGCTCAATTCGAACCCGGCCGGCGGGCGCGGGCCCGCCAGTTCCCGCCTCGAGTTGGCAGACAGCCAGGACTAATCTAATGGAAAGAGTTCTTACCCAAGCCGAAATGGACGCCATGCTCAAAAAGACCGCTGGCAGGAAGGAAGAAGCGACACGTATTGAAACCCGCTCCATCGTGCCCTGCATGTTCGGCCAGTCGGGACTGCTGAGCAGTCATAAAGCCGCCGCCATCAATGCCATGCACGAAGCGTTCGCCCGTAGCCTGAACCAGTCGATGGGCGCTTATCTTCGCACCGAATTCGAGGTGAAGTTTGTTTCCGCCGAGCAGTTGTTATACAGCGAATTCTTGACGCGCTTGCCCGAGCACACCTACGTCATGTGTTTCGAAGTCGAGCAAATGGCCGGCTCGTCGACTCTTCTCCAGATGGACCATTCTCTGGTGTTTCCGCTCCTCGATATATTGCTGGGGGGGACCGGGCATTGCGCGGCCATTACGCGCGAAATCAGCGAAATCGAAGAACCGATTATTGAAGACATCGCCAGGATTATCTGCCGGGACTTGGAAACCGCGTGGTCCACCCTGGGTGCAAGACTCCAGATCGAGGGCCGCAAGAGCCCGACCCAGATGCAAAGTTTTCTGGCTCCGACCGAGAAGACTCTGTGCCTTAGCTTCGAGGCCCGCCTGGCCGAGGTCAATGGCATGCTCAATTTCGTTCTTCCCATCTCGGTCGCGAACACCCTGCTGCGAAAGCTGTCCACGAACACTACTTCGAAGAAAACTCCGAACGTCGGGCGGGCCCACGAAAGGCTCGAGCAGAAGATGCTCGATTGTTCTTTCCCAGTCGATCTGGGAATCTCCGGTATTCGTCTTTCGATTGAGACCGTTGCTAAACTTTCGCCCAACGATGTATGCAATCTGGGCATTCCCGCCAAGGAGCCGGCTGCCCTGATGATTGCCGGACGGAAGGCTTTTGAAGCCTACGCCGTCCGTCATGGCCGGAATCGCGCCGCCCAGGTTGAGCGACGATTGACTATTCCCGGAGAGGAACGAGGGCGAAACCCATGTTAGCCATCAAGGACGGCACGCCATTCTTTAACTTTCTCGATGCCTTTGTACAAGCCGCGAGCGAGGTGTTCTCCCAGGCGCTCGGCACTCCATGGACGGTCGAACTGGCCGCCGCCGATGCCCGTGCGGCCGACGACGCCCCGCTACAGTACTTTCAGCTCTCCGTCTCCGGCCAACTCGCGGGCCATGCGGCCTTTGAATTTCAAGGGCCGGATGTAGTGAGGCTGGCGCAGGATTTTCTGGGAGAAACGACCGATCCATCCTCCGATCTGAGTGTCGATCACTTGGAAGCACTGATCAAATTGCTCCGCCAAGTTGCCGGAGTCGCAACCACTCGACTGAAGTCGAACTTTGGCGATGTCACACTGCAGTTGGATGCGGCGGAAGCGCCTACATGGACTGGCAATACCGTAAGACTAATAGCGAAGGAGGCCTCCGGCGCCAGTGTGAGGCTGGGGCTCCGCCTCAGTCCCGGACTAGAAGCCTGTTTCTCGTCCGTAGCCCCGACTCCATCAACGTTTGAGGTGGCAACCGAATCAGACTCGGCGCCCCAACAGCCTCGCCCTGCCGCTGTCAATCTCGACCGCTTGGTCGGTGTCGATCTAAGTCTCACTCTTCGTTTTGGACGAAGAATCATGACCTCGCACGAGATCCTGGAGCTAACTCGAGGATCGGTGATCGAACTCGACCGCAAACTTCAGGAACCCGCCGATCTCCTTCTGGGCGACAAACTGATCGCCCGCGGAGAAGTAGTCGTAGTGGATGGCAACTATGGCATCCGCGTCACCGAAGTCGCCGATGCGATGCTATGAACCACTGCCTGGAATCGAGTTTGACTCAATCGAGAACGGAGATCCAACCGCCAGGTCATTGAATAATGGTGGGCAGTGCAGGACTCGAACCTGCGACCTCCTGCTTGTAAGGCAGGCGCTCTAACCAGCTGAGCTAACCGCCCGCGCGGCGCGGATGATGCAGAACTGGACCGCCGGTGGAGAAACTTTTCGTAAACGAAACTCGCTTCACAACCACTCACAAACTTCGAGCATACTGGACGGTTCCCTCGCCGGTCAAACTTTGCAGCAACCGGTCCGGCAGACAAATTTGCAGCCCGAACTGCCCTGAGACTGGCCGCTTGTCAAACAACGGCGCGCTGGCCGCCGCGGCTGCTACACTTTCTGAGTGCGCACGCTCATCGTCAACGCCGATGATTTTGGTCTTACGGCCGGAGTGAATCGTGCCATCCTCGAGGCTCATGCTCACGGAGTGGTGACTTCGGCCACTTTGATGGCTAACGGCGCCGCTTTCGAGGATGCGGTGGCGGCGGCGCGCTCTACGCCAAATCTCTCCGTGGGATGCCACGTGGTACTGGTGGACGGCACGCCTGTGTTGCCCCCCGCCTCGGTGGATACGATGGTGGCGGTGCGCTCGGCCGAGCCGGACAAGTTCTACTCCAGCTTGTCGGCCTTCGCGGCGCGCGCCATGCTAGGGGGCTTCGATCGCGATCAACTGGTCGCGGAAATCACGGGGCAGATCAGAAAGATACAAGCCACTGGTATGCACGTCACTCACCTCGATAGTCACAAGCACGCCCACATTTTTCCTGAGATTCTGGAGGCGTTGGTGCGCGCGGCTCGGATTTGCGGGGTGCGAGCCATCCGCAATCCGTTCGTTCCCGTAAAAGCCATGCCCGCCCGGTGGTTCAAAGGAAAGCGCAATCTCTGGAAGCGCTACACCCAGGTCCGGATGCTGCACACGTTCTCGGGGCAATTCCTGCAGCGAACGAGGCGCGCCGGACTGCTAACGCCCGACGGCGTGGTGGGAGTGATTGAGACTGGTTTGGCCGCCAACGGCGCCGGGAGCGCCAATTATAGTTCCCTGCTGCGTCAGACCCTTGCCGGCCTGCCGGAAGGCACTTGGGAGTTCGTCTGCCATCCCGGCTACAGCGATGCCGACTTGCGCGCCGCTGGCACCCGCTTGCTCGATTCGCGCGAGCAGGAGCGGTTGCTGCTGACTTCGCCCGAACTGCGTCAATTCCTGGAGGAGCAGAAGATCCAGGTCATCAGCTATCGGGATTTCGTCGAAAAGCTCGCGGAAACGCCCGCCAAGTGACCATTGCGCGTACCGAAGGTAGTGCTTCGGTCGTTACTGCCCCGGCCCAAGTTTGTCATGCCGCACGGCGTCCGGGGGCGTTATCATCGCAACAGCCGTAAACCGAGGAAGCGGCATGCCCGAACAGCAAAGCGAGCCCCGTTTGACTGTGGATCTCCCTGTACGTATCTGGGGGATGAGTGCGGACGGTCGTCCTTTTTCGCAGCACGCGCGGGCCCAGAACATCAGTTCCGAGGGCGCGCTGATCGCGGGCGTGGAGCGCGAATTGAAGGTGGGCGACGTGATCGGGGTGCAGTGCGACGATCGAAAAACCCGCTGCACGGTGATTTGGGTGATGAACACCGGAACGGTGAAAAAAAATGAAGTGGGGGTGAAGTTAGTCGCCGATCAGGAATGCCCGTGGAGAAACTATCTACCGCTCGACGGGGCGACGGTAAGGGTCTCGGCCTCGAACCGGCGGCGTTTTCACCGCCACAAAATCTCGCTTCCGCTGGAACTGCGCGACGAACGCGTGAACGCGCCGATTCGCGTTAATGCCAGCGACGTCAGCGGCAGTGGATGCTACGTCGAAAGCATGCAACCTTTGCCCGTGGGAACTGTCCTGCGTGTGGATTTCTGGCTCGATGCGGAGCACATCCATGTTTCGGCGGTGATCCGGACCTGCGATCCGGGGGTGGGCAATGGAATCGAATTCACCGGCATGAAACCCGAACTCAAGGACCGGCTCCAGACCTATCTGGACGCGATTGACCCGCAGATGGGCGTGTCAAAGCCGGAGTAGGAACAGAGCAAGCTTCGTTTCTACACCGCTGCGATCTTCTCTGCCTCTGCGTAGCGGGCAAGCACAATGGCTCGAATCAGCCCACCCATGGTGAATTCGCGGGCTTCGATCGCAACCGGCATCTGCAATTCGCGCAATGTCGCCGAGGTTACTGGACCGATTGAAGCAAAGTGGAGGCCTTTGAGCAAGCCCTCGCCGCGTGAACCTGCCTTCTGCTGGCCGAGCAGTTCCGCAAAGTTCTTCACGGTGGAAGAACTGGTGAAGGTCACGATGTGCGGGCGGCGTTTCGCATTTCTCATCAATGCACGCAGGCGTGCGCGCGATTTCTCGGGCACCACGGTTTCGTAAGCTTCGATCACATCGACTTCGGCTCCGGCGGCGCGCAGTTCTGCTGGAATCACATCGCGGGCGACCTTGGCCCGTATCAGGACGACGCGCTTGCCATTGACCTTATCGCGCAGGCCCTGCACCACGGACTCGGCGACGTACTCCTCGGGAACCATCTTCACTTTGAGGCCATGCTTCACGATCGCCTTCTTGGTCGCGGGCCCGATGGCAGCAATCTGGAGATGCTTGAGATTTCGGCGCGTGATGCGAAGTTTGCGGACGCGTTCCCACATGGCTTCGACGCCATTGGCGCTGGTGAGAATGAGCCAGTCATAATTCCGGATATTTTTGAGAGCGTCGTCGAGGGGCTGGTACGATTGCGGCTTGCGAATCTCAATGAACGGTATTTCGATGACCGAAGCGCCCAGGCTGCGGAGGCTGGTGGAAAGGCTGCCAGCCTGGTGGCGGGCGCGTCCGACAAGAATCCGGGTTCCGGCGAGGGGACGGTTTTCGTTGGGCTTGCGCATCAGTCGGTTGCGAGCTCTCAGCTCTTGGTTGTCAGAGTCAACGTCGATGCTTCATGGTTGCTGCGGTAGAGCGAAGCCTTCGCCGTAAACTTCTTCGAGAATAACATCGCCGCCTCGACGAAGAAGAGTTTCGCCGACTTCTTCGCCGAGGCGCACGGGATCATCGCCCTCGCGGGTTTCGCGCAGAACCCTGGTTCCATCGGGATGGGCTACGAGACCGTTCAGGCGAATACGGCCTCCCACCGCTTCCGCGAAGGCTCCGATGGGAACCTGACAGCCGCCGCCGAGTTTATTGAGCAGGGCGCGTTCACAGGTAGTGGTGGCGCGGGCGGCAGCGTCATCAAGAAATGCCAAGAGGGAGCGGGTTGCGGTGTCGCCGTTACGGATTTCGATTCCCAAGGCGCCTTGTCCGGCGGCGGGAGTCATAACTTCGGCGGAGATCACCTGGCGGACCAGTTGCGTTTTGCCCAGACGATTCAGGCCGGCGGCGGCGAGAATGATGGCATCGTAATCGCCCGCCTCGAGCTTGCGCAAACGCGTGTCCACATTACCGCGGAGCGAATGAATCTTCAGATCGGGGCGCAGGGCCATCAACTGAGCCTGGCGGCGCAGGCTGCTGGTGCCGACGTTTGCCTGCTGCGGCAGCGCTTCGATATTTGCGAACTTCACGGAACAGAACACGTCGCGCGGATTCTCGCGGGTGGTAATGGCGGCAATTTCGAAATCGGCGGCCAACTCCGTGGGCAGATCTTTGAGGCTGTGGACCGCGAGGTCGACGCGGTTTTCCACCAGCGCTTCTTCGATTTCCTTGGTGAACATACCCTTGGTGCCGACCTTCGCCAGCGCCACGTCGGTGATTTTATCGCCGGTGGTCTTGATGATTTCAAGCTCGACGGTGTGGCCCTGAGCGCGCAACAAACCGGAAATGTGATGCGCCTGCCAGAGCGCAAGCTGTGAGCCGCGGGATCCGATGCGCAGGCGAGGCATCAGTTTTGTCTCCTTTTTTCTGAGGTGGTCCCCCGATCGGATTTTGAAACCACGGCGTGACTGGCTTCATCTGAAGCATGCGGATCGTCGTGCAAATTAAAGAGCCGGCGGACCAGGTCGATGACGGTAGTGGACTCCGGATCGCGCGCCGCCGTTTTCAAGGTGCTGATTGGAGTATGCATGATTTTGTTCACGATGCCACGAGTTAGGGCTTCGACGGCGAGTTCCTGATCGGTGGTCATGGGCCCCAGACGTCCGCGAACCCGGTCAATCTCGGCCTGGCGAATGGTTTCGAGGTGGTCCTGGAGGCTGACGATGGTGGGCACGACGTCAAGAGTCTGGAGGCGAGCGTGGAATTTGTGGACCTCGCCATTGACGATTCCCTCGGCTTTTTCCGCTTCTTTCTTGCGATCGGAGACGTGCGAACTGACGGCTTGCTGGAGATCGTCTATGTCGTAAACAAAGATGCCATCGATCTTGTTCATCTCCGGATCGACGTCGCGGGGCACGGCAATATCGATAAAGAACATGGGCTTGTTCTTGCGCAGCGCCATGAGCTTTTCGCCTTGTTCGGGCTTGAAGATGAAGTGAGGAGAGCCGGTTGATGTAATCACGATATCGGCGCGATCGCAGGTATCGTAGAGCCGGCCAAACTCGATCGCCTGTCCGTTAAATTTCTGCGCCAGACGGATGGCGCGATCATAGGTTCGGTTGGCAACGAACAGCGACCCGGCACCATGCGCGAGTAGATGCCGGGCCGCCAGTTCGCTCATCTTGCCCGCACCCACCAGGTAAACGCTTTTACCATTCAGTGTTCCGAAGATTTTCTTGGCCAGTTCGACGGCCACTGAAGCGATCGAGACCGACGAAGATCCAACCGCGGTTTCGGTGCGCACACGCTTGGCGACGGCAAAGGCTCGGGTGAGCAACTGATCGAGTTGCGCGCGCACCGCTCCCACGGCGCGGGCAGTGGCGTAGGCTTCCTTGACCTGTCCTAAGATCTGAGGCTCGCCGACGACCATGGAGTCAAGGCTGGCGGCGACGCGAAAAATGTGCCGGATGGCTTCATCTTCGCGAAATTCGTAGAGGTGGGCTTCAAACTGCGCCAGATCGGTTTCGAAATACTCCCGCAGGAACTCGCGCAGATCACCCGAGCCATTCTTCATGTTGGCGATAAATTCCACCCGGTTGCAGGTGGAGACGATCATGCCTTCGGAAACCGAGGGGTGCTCGGACAGCCGCTTGCAAGCTTCAGGCAAACGCGATTCCGGAATGGCGAGGCGCTCGCGTACCTCAACCGGGGCGGTCTTGTGATTGACGCCAATGAGCTGGAATCTCATGATGCGATGAACCTGTGCATTCCGCTGAAGTAGTTGGCGATCCAGGCCACGATGGCCGCAACAAAGGCCACGCTGGCAAGCATGGCGGCGCGGCGTCCGCGCCATCCGGCATTAAGGCGGGTAAACACCATCAGCAAATACACCACCCACATCAGAACCGAAAGCAGAATCTTGGGATCGGAAAAATCAATGCGGCCGTAGGTGGCCTCGGCCACCACCGAGCCCGCGATCAGGCCCAAGGTCATAAAGGGGAATCCCAGCATGAGCGAACGGTAACCAATGTCGTCAATGACCTGCAGCGCGGGCAGTCGCGAGAACATTCCGCTCGCACTCTTCGATTTCAGAGCGCGCTCTTGCATCAGGTAGAGGATGCTGGCGCCAAAGCTGAGGAACAGAGCCGCGTATCCGGTAAAGATCATCAGGATATGCACCGCCAGCCAACCGTGTTTCACCGCCACGGAGGCAAAGACCAGCGGTTGCTGGCCGGTGGCAGCGACAAACGTAAGCAGAAAAACCAGGGGAAAAATCACGATGCCCGGAGTGGTCGTTTTGTACACCAGATAGGCGATCATGAAGACGACCATAATCAGGAAAGCCAGCAGCGATTCCGAATTATGTACCGAGGCGCTCGCGAGCTGGCCGCTCTGGACCACCGCTTCAGTCAAGGAAACGAAATGGAACACCATGCCGAGGTAGGAGGCATGGAGCGCAATTTTTCCAAGGATCTCTGAAGTGCGGGTGAGCGCGACCAGCGCATAGAGTAATCCCGCCGCATAAAAAACCAGCGCAACGCGCAGCCAAGTCAGGGTCATCATTCCTGGTTCTTAAACATTCCTGATGCTTTATTTCCTGGAGCTTCGGCAGGCCAGTGCGAATCTCGCCCGCCTGCGTGATTATAGTGTGCCGGGGGCTGGGCTTGACGGGAAACGTATGCCGTCACAGGGGTTTGTGATGTGAGTCACACCGGGGGTTCAGGCTGTCGAACCTGACACCAAAATCGGAAAATGAGCACGGGCATTGCCAAATCAATCCCGCACAGTTAAGACCGCGCAACCCGCGCCGCATACCACTTCATAGGCGGTAGCCCATGGCATGTGAGACTTAGTGTCGATATGGCGAGAGCGATGCAAACCCAAAATAACGACATCGACCTTGAGCGTGTCAGCGACCTGCAAAATTTGTTCGCTTGGTGAACCGAACTCCACTATGAACTCAGGTTGGGCCGCCAGCTTGGGGTTCTGCGACGTCAACTGCTGGAGGCGCTGGAGACTGCTTCTGCGGGCCTGGTCTCGCGCCTGCATGACATCGCCAGCAGTGGGCCGATTCGGCGCCTCCGGCATAGGAACTGATGGGAGAACATTGAGCAATACCAGTTTCGTCTGGAAATGATTGGCGGATGAGATGGCATAGGGCAGGGCGCGCAAGGAAGGCTCGCTAAAGTCGGTTGCGAACAAAAATGGACGGACTGCTCTACTGCCGTCGATGGGGGAATCCTGCAAGCAGCCCGGGCCGACGGTTAAAACCAGGCAATCGGAATGGCGAAAAATGTGTTCGGCTACGGACCCAAGCAGGAGCTTGCCGAAACCTCGCCGGGCGTGTGTCCCGATGACCACCATCTCGATATGCTTCTGGCTGACGACGTTCTCCAACTCTTCCCACACTTTGCCCTGGCGAACGATGATTTCATGGCGCAGACCGGCAAGCGCGCCGCTTTGAACAAGCTGTTCCTCCAATTGACGGATATCCCGGTAGGCCGCATCCGTTGCTGCAGCTACGGCCTCGGGACCCACGAGAGTAAACGAAGACGAGGAGACCACGTGCGCCAGATAGAATTTCGCCTCGTAGTGGCGGGCGACGGCCAGGGCGTGGCGCAGAGCTTTCTCGGATGCTTCCGAGAAATCGGTTGCGATCAGCACCGACTTCAGCTGAATGTCTCCGGTCGCGGCGACGAGCGACATTCGGGCCTCCTTCCAGCGCTATGCCAACCAGCGGAAGGCTCATTTTACCTCCCGTAGGGCACCATCGCCCATCGACGATCGCTCGGGCGGATTGCTGGTAAAGGCAGACCGGCAGGGGCCGAGGATGTCCCCTGCCAGCAAGATGTCTACCTCTTATTGGCCCAGGTAGCGGGCGAGTTTAAAGCCGACGTCCGTTCCATTCGGCTTCGTCGTCGAGTAGCCGCCCACCGCAACGATGTTGCTGTCCGCCTGAATCGCGAGGCCGCTGGCGGCGACGGTGGTGGTTCCGAAGGCAGTTGTCACGCTGCCGCTGGTTCCGAAGGTGGTGTCGAGTTGACCAGTAGGAGTGTAACGGGCCAAGGCGAACGCCTGCGAAGTTTTGCTCGCCGATGCGGTTCCCAGGGCCACAATATCTCCATTCGCTTGAACGCCCAACCCGGAGGTTGCGATGGTGGGAAAGCCCGCCAGCGGTGTCACCACGCCGCCATGCGCTCCGAATTTCGGATCGGTGGCGCCCACAGCCTGATAGCGGGACACCGCGAATCCAACTGGTCCGTTGACGCTGCTGGCCAAGTCACCGCCAACTAGGAACTCTCCATTGCTCAGAAGGAGCAGGGCGTTCGAAGGCCCGGTGGCGCCCAACTGGCCGCCAATGGCGAAACTGGAATCCAAGTTTCCGTTGGAGTTATAACGAGTGACTAAGCCCCCGGCTGAGAAGGAAGTCGCGGACGTCACTAGTATTTTCCCGTTCGAGAGCAGTGCCAGGCCGTTAGCTTAGTCTCCGCCCAGAACGTGCGCCTGCCCGCCAGTCCCAAAGCTCGTGTCGAACTGGCCGTCGGGCAGAAGACGCAGCAACTCGCCCTCGGCAATCAGGATGTTGCCGTTCGGTTGGATGACGACGCCGCTGGGCACTTGGGCGCTGAAGATCCCGGTTCCCACCACGCCGCCGGTCCCGAATGCAGGGTCAAGCACGCCGGTGGAGGAAAATCGGACGATGTTGATTCCGAAGGCGCCGCCATAACCGCCGATGTTAAAAGCAACGCCCACAATTTTGCCGTCGGGTTGCAGAGCGAGGGCCGAAGGGAAGGTCAGTCCGGCGACAGTGGCCACCCCAGCCGTTCCGAATCCCGTGTCCAAGCTGCCGTTAGTGTTGTAGCGAACCGCCGCTACGCTGGTACCGCTACTGCTTGTGACTCCGCCGAAGACGATAATCTTTCCGTCGGGCTGAATTGTCACGGCGGCGGCCGAGGCAGTGCCGTTCGGCAGAATTCCGAAGTCGGTGGTGACGATGCCGCCTTGGCCAAAATCAGGATCGAGTTGGCCCGCCTGTGCAACAGCATGTGCCGAGGCAATGAGCAGGATACCGAGAACCAGCAAACGAGCGCGCTGTGAAGTCGTGCCGGAGCCCATATGATTCCCTCCTGGATGCACTGAATTGCGGCCTGAATCATCAGGCCGATGGCGAGGTTATCACTTCAAATGCGAACGGGTGTCATCAGATTGTCACGACCTTGTAAAAACTCCTGGAGTTCAGAGATGAGCTTTTAGCATGCCGCTGAGCTCACTCCACACCCAGCGCCGCCAACGATTCTTCCAGAGATTGCGGGTCGATTTGCAGTTTTCGGCCGTGGGCCTGCATCTCCACCAGTTCGTCGAAAGCGCGGAACAGGCGCATCTTCACGGCGGCGTACTGCTCGGAGTCGGAGAGCGTCCGTCGGTGCGACTCAGCCCAGGCGACGCCGACCCGATGGGGCAGAAAAATACTGACCGCGTAAGTCAGCTTGCGGTCGGACGTGACATCGAAGATGTACTCCTGCGCGTCAAATTCCTCAACCGCCGAATCATGAGCACCGGCTGTCCGCACGAGACGTTTTCCGACGAAGTAGTACTGGTAAACGTAGCCATGGGATCCGGTGTAGGTTTTCAGGCGACGGATGGTCATCAGGGTCTTCGCTTTTCGTCGTTCGCTGCTCGCTGTTCGTTGTGCGGGACAACCTGGGAAACACGAACGCCAACGCGCCCTTAGATCTTCGCTTCGCGCAACCGCTTCACGGCCGTCTCCGACGTCACCGGAGAATAGTAGATCTCCTTGAACGTGTACGATCTCGCCTTGGCCTCGATGATGGGCAGAATCTCGATGTGCCAGTGGTAGTCGTCGTCGAGGGTTTTCCAGTACCCGAGGGTTGCCGAAGGATGCTGGCTGTTGGGCGAAGTATGCAGCACGAGGTGAAAAGCTTCGGTGACGGTGCGGATTCGTTGTAGCGTGCGCCGCAGGAGCGCAGCCAGATCGGTAACCGTGCCCACGCGCGATGAGCCGGTGCGTTCGAAGGAGGATTCATGGCTGCGGGGCATGATCCAGGTTTCATATGGGGTGCGCGGAGCATACGGGCAGAAGGCCACATAGTCTCCTCGAACTTCGACAATGCGCAGATTCTGCCGCTCCTCCTGCGCGAGAATGTCGCAGAAGACGCAGCGCTCTTTACTTTCAAAATATTCGCGGCCGGCGCGCAGTTCGTAGAGCACTCGCCGCGGCACAAATGTGGTGGCGGTCAACTGGGAAGTGGGGTGCTCGAATTCCTGCCCGGCACCGGCACCATGATTCTTAAAAATGCTGATGTACTTGAAGCGGCTGTCGCGCTTCAAATCCTGCAGGCGAAGCGCAGCCAGACGCAGGAACTGTTCGACTTCGACATCGCTTGCAGTCCACATCTGAGCGTCGTGACGTGGATTTTCGAGCAAAACTTCATGGGCTCCGACCGATCCCATGCGGTCGTAAAGGCCGTCACCGCGGCGCGCGGCCTCGCCTTCGACGTGGTAAAGAGCATGGGGGTGGACGACGGACCGCGCCGACCATGCGCTGCCATCCACACCCGGCAGGTTGGCGATCACCTGGACGGGCAAGGCCGACGGTCCGCAAAATCGACACGCTTGAGGTTGTGGAACGGGCTCGATGACATCGTCGCCAGTGATCACCCAGGATCGAGTGATGGGATCTTTGCGAAGTTCCATGGCGTAAGGAGAACAAAACCGCGGGAGGGAGTCAAATGGAGAATTAGTAATTTGGTAATTTTGAAATTTTACTATCGGAAAACTTCCCGGCAGGTAAACTGGTTTTCCGAAACACGAGCTTGCAAATTACAAGGAGTAGAGATTAAACAACTACCAAGTCCCTATATGTCGGAACCCTCAACGCCGCTGATGCGCCAATACGCCGCTGTGAAGAAGGAACATCCAAACGCTCTCCTGTTTTTTCGTTTGGGGGATTTCTATGAACTTTTCTTCGACGACGCGGTTTTGGCGGCGCGCGAACTCCAAATCACGCTGACCTCGCGCAATAAAGAAAAGGGTATGGCCATCCCCATGTGTGGAGTGCCCTACCACGCCGCCGAAGGCTACATCGCCAAGCTGATTCGGCGCGGCTTCAAGGTCGCGGTCTGCGAGCAGGTGGAAGATCCCCGTCTGGCGAAGAAATTGGTGAAGCGCGAGGTGACCCGCGTGGTGACGCCGGGCACGGCGGCGGATTCGTCCTTGAACCCGGAGGAAAACAACTTCCTGGCAGCGGTAGCAACGGTTGGAGATCACGTAGGTTTCGCCGCGCTCGATCTGTCGACGGGGGAGTTTCGAGCCACGGAGTTCGCGGGGGAGCAGGCGGGACGCCGCATTCAAGAGGAACTTGAGCAATTGCGGCCAAGAGAGATGTTGTACGGTTCTTCTGCTCCACTGCTCGAAAGGAGGCACGAAAGAGAGACAGCCACCCTGACCCATCCACGTGCGCAAGCCAACGCTTCCGCCAGCACGGCTCCGGTCGCTCGCATCTCCAGTTCTGGATGGGCGGAGACTCCGTTGGACGACTGGATCTTCGCTCCCGACCACGCCATCCCGCTCCTGGAAAATCATTTCGGTGTGCTGTCGCTCGAGGGCTTCGGATTGGCGGGTAAGCAGGCGGCGGCCTCGGCGGCGGGCGCAATTTTGTATTACATCCGGTCGACGCAGCGGGGCACACTCGATCACGTCGACCGCATCGGCTTCTACGAGCGCCAGAACTGCCTCGTGCTGGACGCGGTGACCGTACGCAACCTCGAGTTAATCGAACCGCTCTTCTCAGGCACGGAACACGGAGTCACGCTATTCCGCTGCCTCGATGCCACGGTCACGCCCATGGGCAAGCGTTTGCTCCGCATGTGGATCCTGCGCCCTACATTAGATCGGGCCGAGATCGAAGGCCGTCTGGATGCGGTTGAAATTCAGGTCAAGGACACAGTTCGCCGCGAAGAGTTGCGGCGTGCGCTCGATGGCATTCTGGATCTCGAACGCCTGCTCAGCCGGGTCACGCTAGAGACGGCAAATCCACGCGATGTGTTGGCCCTGGCAGCGTCACTCGCAAAACTTCCGCATGTTCGAGCGGTGTTAGCCGGGTTATCCGAGCAGCAAGCGGCCGCTTCGCGGCTATCCGTGCTCCATATGGCGATCGACGAGCTTGGCGATCTGCGCGAGAACATCGATATCACGCTGGTTTCCGAACCGCCGTTAACGCTGAGCGATGGAGGGGTGATCGCTCCAGGTATCGATAAAGATCTCGACGAACTCCGCGACCTGAGCCGCAACTCAAAGCAATATCTGGCGCAAGTGGAGACCCGCGAGCGCGAACGCACCGGGATTGGCTCGCTGAAGGTGAAGTTCAATTCCATCTTTGGTTACTACATCGAGATTTCGAAGGCGAATCTGCAGCACGCGCCGACCGATTACGAACGCAAACAAACGCTGGTGAATGCCGAGCGTTTTACGACTCCGGAATTGAAGGAGTATGAGTCGAAGATTCTCGATGCCCAGGAGAAGATCGTCGAAATCGAGCGGCGGCTGTTTGCCGAGTTGCGTTCTGCGATTGCCGCCGAAGCGAAGCGCATCCGGCAAACCGCGCTGGCCCTGGCGGAAGTGGATGCGCTCGGTTGCCTGGCACACATCGCGGCCCTGCGGCATTACTGCCGGCCGAAGTTTGAGCGGACTTTTGACGAAGCTGAGAAGACTGCGGACTTCGCTGATCTGGAGATTGTCGAAGGCCGCCATCCTGTAATCGAACTACAGGAACTGGCGGCGGGGAGCGAGCGTTTTGTTCCCAACGATCTCTTCCTGAATGCCTCGACGCACAACATCGTAGTGCTGACGGGACCGAACATGGGCGGCAAGAGCACCTATCTGCGGCAGGCTGCCCTGATCGTGATCATGGCGCAGATGGGCTCGTTTGTTCCGGCGCGTGCTGTGCGGCTGGGCATTGTGGATCGCGTCTTCACGCGCATTGGCGCCAGCGACAACGTGGCTCGGGGGCGCTCGACGTTCATGGTCGAGATGACGGAGACGGCGGCGATTCTGCATACGGCAACGGCGCGGTCGCTGATTCTGCTGGATGAGGTCGGGCGCGGCACGTCCACTTATGACGGACTGGCGATCGCATGGGCGGCCGTCGAATATCTGCACGCGCGAGTGCACGCCAAGACTTTGTTTGCCACACACTATTTCGAGCTGACTGAACTTGCTGAGCAATTGGCCGGCGTGAAGAACTATCACGTGTCCGTCAAGGAAACCGGCGGAAGCGTAGTCTTTCTGCGCCGGGTCGAACCAGGAGCAGCCGACCGCAGCTACGGCATCGAAGTTGCCAAGCTGGCGGGATTGCCAAACGAAGTAGTAGTGCGCGCGCGCGAAGTGCTGGCCGAGCACGAATCGTCCGAGCGCCGCCTCTCGAGCCATCTGACGCCAGGAGCAGAACCCGAGCGTCCGACGCAGTTGACCATCTTCACGCCGCTGTCGCAACCGGTGCTGGAGAAGTTACGCGAGGTGGATTTGAACCGGCTGACGCCGCTGGAAGCGCTAAACTTGCTAGCAGAGTTGAAGAAAGAAATCTAACCGCCGAGACGCAAACGCGCCGGAAAATGCGATTAAATCGCCGTGTTGACAGCACTCGCAAACCTTCGTAGACTGTGACCATGGAAATACGTCTTCAGCCTGAGAAGGAAGCCCAGCTTGCACAAATCGCGGCACAGCGCGGGCTGAAAACCGACGAACTGGCCCAGCAGGTCTTAAGCCGCTACCTGGAGGACGACAGCCACTTCATCGAAGCCGTGAACCTTGGGCTGGCGGCTGCGGATCGCGGAGAATTTGTGGAGCACGGTGAAGTTTGGGCCAAGATTCAGCAGATTCTGCGGCCATAATGCGCCTGCGCTGGACCACTCCCGCCACGCAAGATTTCTGCAATATTGTTAGCCACATTCAGCAAGACAATCCTAACGCCGCCGCCAAGGTGGCACAGACTCTCTACACTGGTTGTGACAAGCTGGGAGACTTTCCTCGTCGCGGCCGCAAGGGGCGGATTGAAGGCACACGGGAACTGGTCTTCGCTGGATTGCCTTACATCGTTGTCTATCGCATTCAAGATCAAGACCTGGAGATTTTGCGCATCTACCACGGCGCGCAAGACTGGCCTTGACCTCGACGGCCCGGCCCGTGCTGGAAAAGCTGCGCGAAGTAGATTTGAACCGTCTGACGCCGCTCGAAGCGCTAAACTTGCTGGCGGAACTGAAGAAAGAAATCTAACCGCCGAGACGCGCAGTGTGACGAAAAGGTCAGGCGGATCGCCATAAGCGCAGGCAACAGAAAATAGCCCGTCTGTCCCCGAGTTTCAGGCCTGTACAATTGAGGTCAGGTCTATAGCTGGCGGTAAGATCATGCAACTCGGCATCTGTAAGCTCTGTCTATTAGAAAAGCCTCTCATCAATAGCCATCTTATGGCTCGGGGAGTCCATGATTTCTGTCGGACACCCAATGATGATCCCATTTCCATATCTAGCAAAGTCATTATGCAATCCGGCAGACAACTCCAACATCCGCTTCTCTGCAAGGAGTGTGACGGCGGCATACTGAGTCGTGAAGGCGAGAGCTGGGTTTTACCGCTGCTCGCAACAGCCGAAGGGACATTTCCTTTCCATGACCTTTTGCTGGAGGGCACGCTCGGGGGCAGCGATGGCGACTCGAAAGTGTATGCGGCATCAAAAAATGCCAAGATTGACGTCGCCAAGCTCACTCATTTCGCGATGGGAGTGTTTTGGAAAGCGTCGGTTCATTCATGGAGGGGCGGCGAAACTGAGCCGCTCATCCAGTTTGGCAAGTACGGGGAATCGGCACGTGCTTTTCTCCGCGGGGAGGCTTTATTCCCGGCAACAATGGCATTGATCGTAGGGATTATACCCCCTGCGGTAAAGACGATCGGCTTCTGTTATCCATACCGAGGGTCCGCATCCGGCTATCACAACTTTCTGTTCTTCGTCCCGGGAATTGAGTTCGCTCTGCTAGTCGGAAATATGATTCCCTCGGGTCTGAAGCAAACCTGCTTCGCCTCACACCCCCTGCACCCGATAGTGGTCTCGGACGGGATTTCGGGAAGCATCAAGAGCGTGATTCAAGAGTCAACCGCGAAGGCGTACCGCGCTGCGAACGTCGTGAAATATCTAAACAGGGTAAAGAACACATGAGGAAAGCGCTTTGTGAAGGTGGTTGCAAGTCGTCGAATCACCCACAAGAGCCGGGTGCTAATAAGGAGGCCCTATGAAAATCTTCGGAAAGACTGTAGCGGAAATTGTCTTTAGAAATAAAAGGGCTGCGAACGATATAGGCGAACCGGGTCAGCCTAAACCAATCCCTTTCGATATGAAGCCCGAAGTGGCTCGCTTGATTCAAGATAGCGTAAAAACCAATCCTTGGTTAGCGGGATTGGCAAAAGACGGGGGCTTGCACGACTACGAAACACGCACCGTGTCGCTCATCGAGTCACTTTTTAAGCAATCACAAACAATGCCTCCGGCCAGGTCGCGCGAAAGTGCATTGCTCATGTTTTCAGGGTTTGTTCTGGTGACGATAACCACGGGATTGGAATACGTCACATTGCTGGAATACCTCAGCAAGTACTACAAAGACTTCACCAAAGAGAAGACCTTTGAGTTGTTCCAGAAGTTTTATTCTAACCGCGACGTTTTGAACGGCAACGCCTATACGATTAACTTAGAGTACATACGAAAGATTTTACTGACCCCTGATTCTCGGACAATAGAAAACGAAAAACTCTTAGGCTTCCCCACTGGCTTCACTGGACTCGGTTGTTTAGCGAACACCCTTGAGCAGGAGATTGCTCGTTTCACATTTGAGTCGAAGGTTTGGTTTGCAGTGTGGCAGCAAATGCTTGTGCTAGGCGTACCCAAGCCCAATGAGTACAACCAAACATATCAGTGGTTCATTGATACCGCGAAAGAACAGGCGGACGAGGTGTGGGCGACGAGCACCGTCCCGAACGCGCCTTCAATCGCTAAGGGTGGTGATTGAAGTTTTTTAGGCAGGCTGCTAAGTCAGATATAAGAATGCGTGATTTGAAACCGCACATCGGCCAACTCCTCATCATCGGCTTCGACGGGACCAAGATGTCTCCGCGTCTCGCTTCCCTGCTCACGAAAGTTCAGCCGGCGGGGGTGATTCTGTTTGCGCGCAACATCACTGGAGCTGAGCAGACGCACACTCTTCTGCGCGAATGCCAGAAGTACGTGGCCACGCCGCTTTTCACTTGCGTGGACCTTGAAGGCGGCACAGTCGATCGTTTCCGCAACGTGATCGGCGCGGCACCTTCCGCGGCAGAGGTGTTTGCCACGGGCAGCCGGGCGCTTTATCGCAGGCATGGACGCGTGATTGGCGAGAACTGCCGCACGCTTGGCTTCAACGTGGATTTTGCCCCGGTGCTCGACTTGGCCTTTGAGGCTTCGCGTCCGGTGCTGAATTCGCGGGCGGTTTCGGACGATCCGAAGCAGGTAGTCATCTACGCGCGCGAATTTCTTTCGGGATTGCGCGAGGCGCGAGTACTCGGCTGCGGCAAGCACTTCCCGGGACTGGGCGAGGGCAAACTCGACAGCCATCAGGATCTGCCCGTCATTGAGAAGCCGCTTAAGAAAATGCTGGTCGAGGACCTGCTCCCATACCGGACCCTGCGTCATCAACTGCCGTTTGTCATGGTCTCGCACGCAGCCTATCCGCAAGTAACGGTGGAACGAACGCCGGCTTCGTTATCGAAGAAATGGATTAGCGATATTCTGCGGAAGAGGATTCGTTACGGCGGGCTGATCGTCTCCGACGATCTGGAGATGGGAGCGGTCGCGGAATTCGCTACTATCGAACAGACGGCCGTGCAGCATATCCGCGCGGGTGGCGATTTGGCGCTGATCTGTCATAAGGAAGAAGCAATCCTCCGCGCCTACGAAGCACTGGTGGCCGAAAGCGAGAAGGATCGGAAGTTTGCCAAACGGGCCGCGGAAGCGGCGTCCAGAGTACAGAAGCTCAGACAGAAACTTCTGACCTTGCAGCGCCATTCGCGACAATCAGCGCCAACCCAGACGAAGACCGAAAAGCTGACGCGTCGGCTCTGGGAGTTCGGAGAAGAGATTCGGATGGCTACGCTCGCCCGGTCAGATCTCGCTCGCGCGGATCACGATGGCAAGGTGGAGCG
The DNA here is from genome assembly GCA_003134435.1 of Acidobacteriaceae bacterium. Taxonomy (GTDB): domain Bacteria; phylum Acidobacteriota; class Terriglobia; order Terriglobales; family Acidobacteriaceae; genus Acidiflorens. The sequence continues at coordinate 457 of PLBE01000251.1, read as the reverse complement.
CGGATGAGCATGATTGTTGCCGGGGTGATGAGCGGCACGTCGGCCGACGGAATCAATGTGGCGCTGGTCCGATTCCCCTCGGGCGCGAGCGGATGGGCCAGAGGGACATCTCCACAACGGAAGCCGCAGTCAGACTTTGTGCTTCTGGCCCACGAGGAGTATCACTTCCCTCCCCCGGTGCGGCGGGCAATCCTGGGGGCGATGAACGCGGAATTGGCGCGCGTGGCCGACCTGGCGCGGCTGAATTTTCTGCTGGGCGAACTGTATGCGGAGTCGGTCGCGGAGACAGCCTGCAAGCACCATGTCAAGCTGGACCTGGTCGGCTGTCACGGACAGACGCTGTATCACCAGGGCGTGGCGGAGCGGTTTCTCGGGCGAAAATTCGCAGTGACCTGGCAAACCGGCGAAGGCGCGGTGATTGCGGCTCGGCTCGGGGTGCCCGTGGTTTCTGATTTTC
>PLBE01000104.1 GCA_003134435.1 Acidobacteriaceae bacterium | reverse complement strand
CCGGAGAAGTGGGCCACCCGCCCGGCGCGCTGAACTCCGGATACATGAAAGCGCTCGAACCGCGCTCCGCGGCCAACAGTACTCCGACTTCGTTGGAGACGTTCGTCGCGGAGGAGTTTGCGCCGGCGTATCGGCAGCAGTCGGCGGCATAAGGTTCTCAAGACGGATGCGACCGTGGTATCCCTGGTCTCGAAAAGCGCGAGACCTGGGGCACCCGGCTCTGAAACTGGTACAACGTCTTGAGCATGTACAGGCACCCCAAGGGTGGGACACTCGCGGCATCGGCTTACTGGACAACTTGGGTAACCGAATTCGAGTTGCTCCCGGCAAATCCGTTCGAGGGGTAGACGGAGTCGCTGAGGTACACCGCTTTGATTTTGGTTGAACCCACTTTGAGCGCCGAGGTTGAGAATGTGGCTACACCGCCGCTCAGCGTACCGGTTCCGAGCACCGTTTTCCCTTTCATGAAATTCACTTTTTCACCATCCGGCGGCGCAGGAGTGACCGTTGCTGTGAAGGTCACTAACTCCCCAAAGGTGGATGGATTCGGCGAAGAGAGAAGGATCGTTTTCGTCAGAGCGGGCAGACCGGAAATGACGCTGATGTCGTCGAACCAAGCAGTGCCTTCGGGCACCTGAGGCGACAGCCAAGTAAGCTGGCCTTCATAGGAATATGCGGTTGTAGTGACGGTCTTGTAGTACTGGCCATTGAGCCAGTAGCGCATCCGCACGCGAGTAGCACTGGGGCGCTCGTAGGTGATCTGGACCTTGATCCAGGTCTGCGCCGGGTATTTGGGGCCGGTGGTAACCGTCGGGTAGTTTGTAAGGAAATCGTCGTTTGCGCCAAATGTATCGAGCAGACGATTTGGGAGTGTCCAACTCGGGCCCGTCTGCAATGCCAGCGTGCTGCGGACGGGGTGACAGCCAGAGAGTGTCTCTGTGCCATTTTGAGTGTAGTACTGAATCGTGAATGGAGGGGTTACATTCAGCGGGCGGTGGATCAGCGCCCCCCAACAGGCTCCGACCACGCCGTACATCTGAACTGATTGAGTGGGGGAAACGGAAGTCGAATTGACGATCGTGGTGCCGTTGTTCCCGCTGGGGGTCCAGTTCGGTGACGGGAAACCGCCGAGAGGATAGGACTCGAAATTATCGAGCCAGCTTTGGGCGTGGGCGGATGGAGTGCCTAGGATTGCAAGTAGGATTATCAGGGCCAACCCGGCGCCCGCTTTTTGTCTGCGTATTAGATTCCAACTGCAAGGTTTCTTCCAGATTTTCACAGGTCTGCTCCTTAACGACTGGGAATGTCTTCAAGAAAGGGGCGAGCGCCTAACTCCGTGGAATACCAATCCACGGAGTTACGGCCACGCACCCTGTACCTAAGCATGCTTACACGAATCGAAGCTATGTCAAGGTGAGAGGCGTAGAAACGATATGAAATTCGTATGAAATCGGGGCGTCCAAAGCTATTGAGACTTCTTAAGGGACCAGCGGGCCGGCTGGAACAAACTCTGAACTGCATCCTGCCAGGCATCGGACTTTCTGGAAGGCCGCTTGCTCTTTGGCACTCAGGTGGTGCGCATTTTTGCCGGATTGATAGAAGGTCTCGTGAGCGCTGCGAAATTCATCACCGCCGGCGAAGGCCGCGATCAGGCGAAAATTCTTGTCGAATTCATAGTAGATGCGGCAACCGAGGCTGGGCGTGATGCATTCCGCCACAGTAAGCCGGATGCTGGTTGGCTCGACGCTGGGATCGATGGCCGCATTGAACTGGAACAGCGCCCGGTTCATGTCGCTGCGGGGGAAAAACAGACGCATCCGTTCCTGCGCGACTCCCATGCCGTGGATTTGAAACTGGGGTTGCGCTTCGGTGGAGGCTCCAAATACCCGATCGGGATCGAGCACAACCAATGTCGCCTGGTGATCGTACTCGCTGATTCCAGTGGCGATAATCTCCTCTCTACCGTTGCCATCCAGGTCCGCCAACACCATGTAACTGAGGCCACCGGAATGCCAGTACTCGGAGATGAATTTGCCGTTAACGTCGAGGAGCGCGATCTGGCTGGGCCACCACGGCTGCTGCTGGCTTAGAACCACGATGCGGGCAGGATTCTTTTCCGTTGCCTTCAAGACTCGAATCGCCCACGTTGCGTAGGTGCCCGGACTGCCTGCGAGTTCGGGGAGCTCACGTCCCGGAGACCAGCGCCATTTCTCCTTGCCGCGATCGGAGTAGCAGATCAACGTCGAGGAGCGCGACATCGCGGTTCCGGCGGGCATGTAGGAAAAGAGCACGCTCGTGTGACCTTTGCCTTCAAGATCGCCGAACCAGAGGCGCGTCTCCAGTCCTCTCTGGTAGTAGTACCAGTCATTCTGGAATCCATCGGGAAAGGTCTTGCTCCAAAGTTCCTTTCCGTCGCCAGCCATAATTCTCAGTACCGAGCCGTCCAAACGGCCGGTTTGGGGATGAGGATGCGCTGCCAGCGTGGCGAAGGCGAGGTAGGCCACGCCCAGAACTGCGCAAAGGGCAGCGACCAGGGCGACTATCTTCAGTATTAGCGTTCGGGTTGGCGTTCGGGTCGCTTGCGGCCTGTCGTCGTCTGCGGCGTGATCATGATCGCTGGCGCTGCTGGGACCGTTTGCAGTTGCTCGAGGTGCTGCGACGATCCAAGGCCGTTCGTGCACGTCATTGCCTGCGGTAACTGCGCGATTGGGAAGGCTGACGACAATGGGATCGCTCGCGCCTTCCACGGTGTAGTAAGACTTCAGCGCACGCCGCAGCCGATTCATCTCCGTGGCGACATCCGCAGAACGCTTGGTCTTGATTTCGCTGGGCCACAACTCCTCGATCACCTCATCGCCGGTGAGTATGATTTCAGAGTGCATGTTCCGGTGCAGAACCTCGAGCAGTTTCTTGAGCTGGCCCTTGCTGGCGAAAGTGCGACTGCGCAGGATTCTGTCGATCTGCTCGATGATGTTCCTAGGGTCCATAGTGGGACGAACGGTACAGTATATATGCAGAGACGGCCAGTGCATGAAGCTGGGAATTTGTCTCTGAAGGAAGAACCGACGGGGCGTATAGAGACGCGCGGTCAGGGGGCTGATGGTTCAGTAAAAAGGAAAAGGCCACGGCGGGAGGGCCACTTCCCCGGCACGATCATAACGCGTCCGCTTTGAATCGTTGAATCAACTAACTGGGGGTGCCCCACTTCTCGCGCTTTTNNAGAAGTGGGCCGCCACGCCGCCGACAGCAACAGTTTTCTCTTCATCACAACTGGACGGTGCGCCACGTCACCGCGCCGGTTCCCCGACAGGGCTAGTCTCTCGCCATGTGGAACAAGCCGGAGCGCTTTTACGGCGCCGGAGACTTACATTTCATCACTTGCAGTTGTTACCGGCGGCAGCCCTTGCTCGCCACGCCGCGGCGGCGCGATCTGTTCCTGACCGTGCTGGAGCAGGTGCGCCGTCGCTACACATTCGTCGTTGTCGGGTACGTGGTTATGCCCGAGCACATTCATCTTCTGATCAGCGAACCGCAGGAAAAGGACCCGTCAACCGTGATGCAGGCGCTGAAACTAGGTTTTGCGCGGCGAGTGTTGGCGGATGCGAAACGGAAACGCAATCCGGCGCAAGACCGTCTGTTCGACTACGCTCCGCAACACATCTGGCAGAAACGCTTCTACGACTTCAATGTATGGACAAAGCGGAAGCGCATCGAAAAACTACGCTACATGCATTGCAATCCAGTGGAGCGCGGATTAGTAACCTCTCCAGAACTTTGGAAGTGGAGCAGCTTTCGACCGTACGCTCTGGGTGAAGCTGGCCCGGTGAAAGTCAACGACTGGGAAGTGCTGAAGATGAAGATTCGGCGGCCGGCTGCCCAGAACCAAAACCACAACGGTGTCAGCAGTGTAGCGGCCCACTTCT
>PLBE01000169.1 GCA_003134435.1 Acidobacteriaceae bacterium | reverse complement strand
CACTCATTGGTTCATGCATATCGGGTGCTCCGGCCGCACTAATCAAGATCGCAATTCAACGCGAACAATATGGTTGACGTTCACGATATTCTGGGATCCCGTGTTGTCACGAATCAGCACTGCGCGGCTGGCCTTATTCAGTGCTTCACGCAAGTCGGATTCGTTCTCTTTGCTAACAGTTAATTTCGTGCCGTCAGAGAGATGAACCACTAATTCACGCGCCAAACTTGCCTCCACCTAGCCATAGCCTTATATTGGACTGGCAGCGGCTAGATTCATTGTAGCGAAATGACGTTGGATGCCTAGCGCACCCAAAATCAGTGCCAATCTCACGCGCCCTTTCATGGCATCGGGCCCCCGGCTAGCCCAAAGCCGAAAACCGGCTGTAGCGCCATGCCACGAGCCTCGGGTGGTCCAACTGGTCACATCCAGCAGTATCGGATCTCGGCGGCAAAAAGTTATATTGACGACAGGCCTGTGACGTCAATGCTTGGCCAACGCCGGGGAACCGATCCACCCGCCTTGGAACGTCGGCGGAGGAGAGGCCACAGCCGCGATTAGAATGACCGCCGACGGAGATGCATGATTTTGNNACGAGATTTTTACGGGCGGAGGGAAGACCCTCATCGCCCTCGCGGCTTTTTCCGCCGTTTGTCGCATAGATCCTGACGTAAAGCTCGCCGTGGTCGTCCCAACAAAGGCGTTGGCTCGCCAATGGGTTGACGCCGTCGCGCGCCACACCAACATACCGCGCGACGCGATCGGCCTACTTGGAGCCGGCAAAAATGATGCTCTCAGCGCTCACCGGGTTTTGATAGCCGTCATCAATACCGCAGCTGCAAGACTGCCTAAAATTGTTGCTGCGCTTTCGTCGCCCGTAATGCTCGTTGTTGATGAGTGCCACCGTGCCGGCGCGGATATGTTCCAGCGGGTGCTTACAACCCCAGCCAAATATACGCTCGGCCTTTCCGCCACGCCCGAGCGCGATGAGTTCGACGACCAAGGGGAGCCCCTAAGGTACGATGAGCAAGCCGTCGCGCGATCGCTAGGCTCTCTCGTATTTCGGTTCGGCCTAAAAGAGGCAAGGGAAAGTGGTTGGCTTCCCCGCTATGAGATTCATCATCACGGCGTACGACTGGATGAATCGGAGCGTCGACGCTATGAGGATCTAACACGCCAAGTCGATGATGCAAAAAAACGTCTCGAGGGGCTGGGCCAAGAGACGCGCAGGGCTAGGCAGCTTTCGGCCAGGAACGACGATGTCGGAAAACTGGCGCGCAGCTACGTAGCGGTAACGGGAAAGCGTAAAGACGTTCTCTATCGGGCCAAGGCTCGCAACGATGTGGCATCACGGTTGGTTCGGGAAGCGCAAGAGGAATCGACGAGGCGCAGAATTATTCTATTCCATGAGCGCGTATCCGAAGCTGTAAACCTCTACGAGAAAATTGCGGCGTCTATGCCAAGAGATTTGCTCGCGCTGGAGCATTCAAAGTTATCCGATCGAGAGCGGCAACTTGGCATTGCGCGATTCCGATCCGGCGAAGCCCGTGTGATGGTGTCTGTAAAATCGCTTGTCGAGGGTATTGACGTCCCCGAGGCAGACGTTGGAATCTCCGTCGCCTCGTCGGCAAGCGTCCGCCAACGCATTCAGTCCCTGGGTCGTGTGCTGCGACGTTCATTCGACAAGGATGCTGCACCAAAGAACGCGATGATGCACGTAATTTACGTCACGGACACGGTGGACGAGCAGATCTACGCAAAAGAAGATTGGTCCGATATTACAGGCCCGGCAAACAATGTTTACTGGCGTTGGTCGGGAGATGAGAAGGCCCGCGAGGCTGGTCCGCCGCGCGAACCGCAGCCGTCAGAGGAGTCCGTATGGGAAATCTTCGGTCGCGCGATGCCGGTTTTGCCGGCGGAGTGGCCAGGCTCTTTGGGAGGTCAAGAGTATTCGGTGGATACGCTCGGTAACGTGACGAACGCGACCGGAACGTCAATATCGAACCCCCAGGGTGTCGGCGAAATGGTGAAAACTGTCCGTGGCCGCCCAGGCGGTCGCTTCCGCGTTACACCCAAGTACCAGCTCGTCATCGTTTCGCGCTCCGACGGATCCTATTCAAAGTGGTTTCTGGCCGGGCGACTCGAAGCGCCGTTCTCTGGTCCCACGGCTGCAGAGGTCGGGGTACCGCCTAAGGACGCGTCCGATCGTAGATATTCCGCCGGCGAGGCGCTTAACCGAAATGTGGACGTCGCTCACGGAACTTTTATGCTCCGCCAAAAATCAGGCGGCGTGATTGAGAAACGCGTTGGGCGCTCAATTGAGTGGGCGTTGGCCGGCGAGAGTGCGCCAATTGAGTTAGCGAAAAACGCGCAGAGGGTTATTGACGCCTGGCGAACTTTGGGGATACAAGGTTTAAAGATGTTTGTAAGTAGCGACGATGTCGCCTGGTATAGGAGCGACGGGCAGGCTCGCTTTCTCGCTCATGTCCCCGGCGGATTCGCATGGCCGTCACCGGTTGGCGAAGAAAAGGAGAAATAATGCACCAGCCTTTTAACGGTAATTGTCCACGCTCAGTCGGCAAGGATGCGAAGTACTCGATCAAACGTGACTTTTCTCAAGGTAAGTGGGTCGTGCAACTCGTCTATAGACTGAGCCATGCTGAAAAAGCGCTTCTTGCAACGGACGATCATCCAAAACTGGTGGGCATGGTTAATAACGTTAAGGATGACGTGGTCGGCCAACCAGGCGGTGCCTTCTATATAAACGAATACTGCCAGGTAATCGTACCGGCTCTGGACGCATATTATTGCGCCGGCAAGTACGACCAGCTTCTAACCTTTGATTTCGAAGGAGACGCGATATCATCTCGGCCTCCGGCGCGCCTAGCTCCCGGGGATCCCTGGCCCGGCCCACACGTGGGAATACCGTATGTGCTTTCAGCCGGAGCAAAGGATATCCGATTCGAGCGACGGCGAGGACAGCGTATCCTAACCGAGCTGCTCTCGCTTCACACGAGCGGTAGCCAGGCAAGAAAGTTGGCCAATAGACTGTCACGGGTAAAAGGGTCAGACGGAGGGCGGGGNNCTAATTCACCGCCATGGAATCAGAACCAATCGACCTCGGGAAGAGTCAAGGTCACTTGGATGCTTTCGCGAGCAAGGATATTTATGCCGCGTTTAAGGCTGTTCTGCCAAGTGACGAACGGCTCAAGGCCATTGCTGATTCTATCTCCCTGGCCGCATCGAATCGGCCGGATTTTGTCCTTCTACCATACTGGCGCGCCAGGCTCGAGGAGGAGCGAGACCCCGGCACGCCGCTCGACCGAGTTAGCCGTTGGCAGCCCGTCGTCGAAGGATTCCGAGAGGTTAGCGACGGCGAAATCCTTCGCGATGCCGAGGCGCGTCTCGGAAAGGCGTTGCTCGAGTCTGGCAGCGCTGAAGTTGCCGCGGAGCATCTTCTCCGCGCGCTGACAGACTATCAGAGAAAGCACGGCGTCTTGGGTGCGTCAGAAAGCGAACCCAGCGCGAGCCTAATGAACGACTGGGAATATGACGTTACCGTAAACCTCGGCCGTGCCGAAGTGCGCTCCCGTGACGCCGATCGCTTCGTGATCGGACTCGAACGACTAGGTAGCCTTGACGGCGCCCACAGAGATCTTGGGCGAGACAGCGAGAGGCCCTCAGAACACGCGACGGATGCGATCGATGAAGTTATTGCCTCAGATGGGGCGGGCGAGCGACTTGATGCCCTAGTGGATCGCATTGTTTCCGGGTGCGTTGACCCGAAATGCGGGTCCCTACATTTCGTAGAGTTCCCATTACCAAATGCCGCTCTCCATCGCGCAACTCTAGCGTGCGCCAAAGCGGACGCCGTTGCCGACCCTGACTATTCGCTCAAGTTGGCGTGCCTCCTTAGCGGCCAACGCGTTCCTGCTGCAGTTGACCTCCTTCGGCAGATCGCGATCCCCCCCGAAAAACTCATAGCCGGAGCCGACGTCTCTAAGGACAAAGTCATTGCCCGTGCCCGGCGAGCCTTTAGTGAGAAGCGTTACGCTGATGCGAAAACCGAGATCGACGCTGCCTCGGAGCAGGCCACGGCAGACACCGAACTTCGTTACCGGTATTGGAGAGGGCAGTGCGAGCGCCATCTCGGAGACTGGGCCGCTGCGATCGAGTCCTTTACTCGCACGCAAGCGTCGGCAGATCCGTGGTTAGCGGCCTGGGCAACGTACCGCATTGCTCAATGTCGACTCCGGCTTCAATCTTCCGCGCAGTGGCTGGCAATTTCGCGGGCGTCAATCGAGGAGGTTTCGAGCGAGATACTTACTGCATTCAAAGACCTGCGCCATTCTAGGCGCATTCGCTTCGCCCGAGGCTGCTTAGCACTCGCTTTGAACGACTACAATGAGGCACAATCGCTGTTTGGCGAAATCAACAGCAGCTTCAGGTACTATCGTCTTTCGCAATGGGCTCGTTGCATTGCGCTTCTTCATTTAGGACGTCTTAAGGAAGCAGAGCTCGCGCTATCAATGCCCGATGAAGCCGGGCAGTCATCGGAGTGGCCTATTCCTCGTTCACTGGCGTCAGAGATACTTAGGCTCTGCGGCGAGCGCCAAGCACCCGAGACGATATCGAGGGTCGTCTACGACGAAATCCGCCCGGACTTTAAGGCCGAGCCGGAACAGTGGACGGATTTCTTCGAACGGGCCGCAGTAAACCACGGTCACGCCTTCGACAGACTTCTTCGCGACGTTCAAGAGGCGATCGACCGCGCGTTTAATGACGCCCTAGCCGACGCCCTAATCGACCGACTGGTTACAGTAGCCGAAATATGTGCCGAGGACCTCGGCC
>PLBE01000096.1 GCA_003134435.1 Acidobacteriaceae bacterium | reverse complement strand
AACTTCATCGCCAATCGCATCGGCACATTCTCCGTCCTCAATGTCATGCGCCTCATGCAGGAAATGGACCTGACCGTCGAAGAAATCGACGCGCTCACCGGCCAGACCGTAGGCTGGCCCCGCTCCGCCACTTTTCGCACCATCGATCTCGTCGGCCTCGATATCCTCGGCCATGTCGTCTCCAACATGACCCAGAACGTCCACGACGAACGCAGCGAATTACAGATTCCCGCGTTCTTCCGCCAGATGCTCGAACGCAAGTGGCTCGGCGATAAAACCAAAGGCGGCTTTTATAAGAAAGGTGTGGCCCGGACGCCTTCGTCCGCCGACCCCACCCGGAAAGAGACAAAAGAAAAGCAAGAAGAAGAGCGCCTCGCGCTCAATTGGAAAACTCTCGACTATCATCCCCGCCAGAAACCGAAATTCGCCGCCCTCGATATCGCCAAAAACATCGACGACACCGGAGCCCGCATCCGCTCATTGCTCGGCCTCGACGGCGGCGCGCCCAAAAAGCCCGACCAGGCCACCTCTTTCCTCTGGGCCGCGCTTTCCGATCTCTGGACCTACTCCGCCAATCGCATTCCCGAAATCTCCGACTCCATCGTCGAAATCGACCGCGCCATGCACCTCGGCTTCAACTGGGAACTCGGCCCCTTCCAACTCTGGGATGCCGCCGGCGTTGAACCGACCGTAGCCCGCATGAAAAAGGAAGGCCGCCCCGTCGCCGCCAACGTCGAAAAACTCCTCGCCTCCGGAAAAAAGACTTGGTATGAGGACGACGCCAAAGCTCCCTCGGGAAAGCGTTACTGGGAACTGAGAACCGAGAACTGGGAACCAGTGAAAGTTCCCGCCGGAGTCTGGTCGGTGGCTGTCGCCAAGAAATCCAACGGTGTGGTCAAGAAAAATTCCGGCGCATCCCTGGTCGACCTCGGCGATGGCGTCGCCTGCATCGAATTCCACTCCAAGATGAACGCCCTCGGCGCCGACATTATCTCCCTCATCCTCCAGACCCTCAAGCCCGGAGGCCCCGGCGACGCCTTCGAAGCCTTCGTCATCGCCAACGACGCCCAGAATTTCTCCGTCGGCGCCAATCTCATGCTCCTCCTCATGTCCGTTCAAGAAGAAGAGTGGGACGACGTCGACCTCGCCATCCGCCAGTTTCAAGGCATGACCCAGGCCATAAAATTTTCGCCCAAGCCCGTCGTCATCGCCCCCGCCGGTCTCGCTCTCGGCGGTGGCTGCGAAGTCTCGCTCCACGCCGCCGTTCGCCAGCCCCACGCCGAACTCTACATGGGCCTCGTCGAAGTCGGAGTCGGCCTGCTTCCCGGCGGCGGTGGCTGCAAAGAAATGCTGCTCCGCGCCGTCGATAGCGCCGCTTCCATCCGTCCCGATGGCCGCGGAGAATCCGTCGAACTGATGGAGGCGATGAAGAAAGCGTTCGAAACCATCGCCACCGCCAAAGTCGCCACCTCCGCCGAAGAAGCCCGCTCCCTGGGATTCCTCTCCACCTCCGATCGCGTCACCATGAACCGCGAACGCGTCCTCTCCGACGCCAAGACCCGCGCCCTCGAACTGCTTCGCTCCGGCTTTGAGCCTCCGGTTATGCGCACCCACATTCCCGCTCCCGGCGAAAACATCCTCGCCGCTCTCAAAATGGGTGTCTACCTCATGCGCCAGGGCGAATTCATCAGCGACCATGAACTCAAATTAGGCACCAAAATCGCCGAAGTACTCTGCGGCGGAAACGTAACTCCCGGCACTCCCGTCAGCGAACAATACCTCCTCGACCTGGAACGCGAGGCCTTCAAATCCCTCTGCGGAGAAAAAAAGACCCAGGAAAGAATCCAGTTCACCCTGAAAACCGGCAAAACCCTAAGAAATTAAAAGCCTATGCTTAGTTGATAGCGATGCTGACAGACTTCTTGCGAGGTCGTAACGACCCTATCACGCGGTACAACTCGGTAAACCAGTCGTCGCGAGCGAATCACCATCAGTGGCTCAGCAACATGCTTCGTTCTTCTGAGTCCGATTTGCAGATTGCAGAGGTCGACGGTGTTTCAATCGGCGTTGTTCGATTCGACTGGGCACCAGAGCGAGATGCCTGCGTTTTCATTTACCGTGGCGCCCGATCGTCGTGGGGAGGGCTACGGGTTCGCCATGGTTCAACACTCTTCAGGACGTTCGTAACGCCAGGGTGAGTGCTGAAGTGAAAATGTCGAACATTGCTTCGCGACGTATCTTCCGAAAACTCGGATTTGAGGTCATCGACAGCCAGGGTGAACTGCTGATGTACGCTAAAGATTTCTTATAGATCGGCTGCTTTTACGTAGAAACTTGCGGACAGTCCCCCGCTGTCATCCTTCTCGCAACCGGATCGCGCCCGCCCGCGTATAATTTTAAAACTAGACTTCGCGAAGGATGGTACAAACAAATGTCCGCTGGCAATGGCGATTCCTCGAACGGCTTGAACGGCAATGCTTTGGATGCGGTCCTCAAACCGCGCGCGGAGTGGCTGGCCAAGCGCAAAGCCGAAAACACCGACGGCAACTTCTCCCAGATGCACTATGCCCGCCGCCAGGTGATCACCGAAGAGATGCGCTACATTGCCCATCGCGAGAAGATCACGCCCGAGCTCGTCCGCGACGAAGTCGCTCGCGGCCGCATGATCATCCCCGCCAACATCAACCATCCCGAACTTGAACCCATGGCCATCGGCGTCCAGTCCCTGTGCAAAATCAACGCTAACATCGGCAACTCCGCCGTCACCTCGAACGTGGACGAGGAACTCAAGAAACTGCACACCGCCGTGCACTACGGCGCCGACACGGTCATGGATCTCTCCACCGGCGGCGACATTCACACCATCCGCGAAGCCATCATCCGCCACTCCCCTGTGCCCATCGGCACGGTTCCCATTTATGAAGCCATCTCCCGCGTCAAGCGCGTCGAAGATCTCACCGCCGCCGTAATGCTCGAGGTCATCGAGGAGCAGGCGCAGCAGGGCGTCGATTACATGACCATTCACGCCGGCGTCCTCATTCAATACGTGCCCATGGTTTCGAAACGCATCACCGGCATCGTCAGTCGCGGCGGCGCCGTCCTGGCCCAGTGGATGACCCATCACCACAAGCAAAACTTCCTCTACGAGTGCTTCGACGACATCTGCAGGATTTTCAGGAAGTACGACGTCAGCTTCTCGCTGGGAGACGGCCTGCGGCCCGGTTGCCTGGCGGACGCCAGCGATGAAGCGCAGTTTGCCGAACTCAAGACCCTGGGTGAACTGACTCGCGTCGCCTGGAAGCACGACGTGCAGGTGATGATCGAGGGTCCCGGCCACATTCCGATGCACAAGATTAAGGAGCAGGTGGAGAAAGAGAACGAGTGGTGCGACGAGGCTCCTTTTTACACGCTGGGGCCGCTGGTCACCGACATCGCTCCCGGCTACGACCACATCACCTCGGCCATTGGAGCGGCGATGATTGGCTGGTATGGGGCGTCGATGCTGTGCTACGTGACGCCCAAAGAACATCTCGGGCTGCCCAATGAGAAAGATGTGAAGGATGGCATCATCGCCTACAAGATCGCCGCCCACGCCGCCGACGTTGCCCGGCAGCGTCCGGGAGCGCGCGACCGGGACGATGCCCTGAGCTATGCCCGCTATAAGTTCGACTGGGAGAAGCAATTCGAGCTTTCGCTCGATCCGGAGACGGCCCGCTCCATGCACGACGAGACTCTGCCGCAGGAGCAATACAAGTCGGCGGCCTTCTGCTCCATGTGCGGTCCTAAGTTCTGCTCCATGAACTACTCCAGCAAGGTGGACGAATACAACAAGCAGGTGCACGGACTGGAGAAGAAGGACTACTCGGAGCTGATCGAGAAGCTGGTTACGATCAAGTAAAGGCACCCCCCCCACTCTTTTTTACAAAATGGAGATATGTTCCACGTGGAACGTTGTACTTATTCTAGTGTAAGTACATAGATATACGTAATTTGCCCGCATATGAAAGCAGCATAAGCGGGTTACGCTGCGATCTTCCCTGGTCGAATTTGGCAGCGGAATCGAACCGCGGGCCCCCTTTTTTCCGTGGAACGTCGCGTCATGAAAAGATTTGCGCCTTCTGGTCATTTTCTTGCCATCGCAGGCGGCGATCTCAAAGACCGGTTCCCTGGCGCCGGTTTGTGTTGACAGACAATGTGAAGCACGGTAGTCTCCGAGGGCATTGGGGGCTTGGTTCGATTTTTCCTTCCGCAATTCCACAGTTTTGTGAATACAGGGCGGTCCAGGAGCAGTGAACCGTGCGCCACATCGGTTGCATGCGCCGCGTTAAGGTTCGAGTACGCTGGCCGCGGGACTGGCGGTCCGCGCGGATTCCCCCGATCGATCATTCTTCTCGCGGAATGAATATCGCCCCCGTCTTTTTGACGTCCCGCAGTGTGTTGGTTGATAGAAAACTCAGTTTGGAGAGGACAAACATGAAAGCATTGCATGCACTCACCTTGGTCTGTGTGGTTTTGCTGGCAAGTCTGCGCGTAGTCACGGCCCAGACATCGTCCGCGGATCGACGCGACTCCCCAGTCAGCAGCGCCCCCGAACAGCCTCAGCGACCGAAGGGCAAAGTCATTTCCGTACCGGCGCACCCAGCGGAGGGGGTCCATGAGAACGCGCTGGCGCCATTGGCCAACACCAATCCAATTCCGACCTGGACATACAACATCACGGGGTACGACGGCAATCCGTACACCGGAACGATTATGGGCATGAGCCCTTACAACCATGGCAAGACGACGACTACGATTCCAACGATCATCGTTCCGCTGGTGATCACCATCGTGGACGGGAGCGGCACCTTCGTCTACGATCCCACGGCCCCCGATAACACGTGCGCCCAGGGCCACACGGCGGTGGAGACGATCAGCAATTCGCCGATTTTCGTCAATAGCGCATGGACGATGAATAACGTTAATGTCGGCACGACGCAATATGAGGATGCCAATGTGCGGGCGGAATTCTGGTCGCTGGTGGGCGGGACGCCGTATCACCTGAATCTGCAAGTGGCGACGCTGCCCGCGCAACCGGTGGCGTTCGGCACCGGCGGAATTGGCGCCGGGCAAAACTACTCTCCCGCCCAGGCCAACGCTTGCGAAGAGTTCGGGGTGGTGCAAACCAACGACATGCAGACTGCAGTCGACAACCTGATCACGGGACCGCTCGCCGGTCAGGTCAACGTGGGCACGATGGTGCTCTTCCTGACCACCAATGTGGTGATGAGCGACGGCGACACCAATCTAATGGGACCCAATTGCTGCACCCTCGGGTTTCACACCGGCATGAATATCGGGGCCAACGAAATCGTTTTCGGGCCGTTCGCGGTGGACATGGCGGGAGCGATTGAAAAGGGGTACTCGGGCACCATCTCGCACGAAGTGGGCGAGGCCATTCACGATGAGACGGGCAACAATCCGACGCCGCCATGGGGAGCGGTGGGCCAGGTGGGGGCGGGCACATGCCAAGCCAATTTCGAAGTGGGCGATCCGTTAAGCGATAACAATTCCGGATTTCCCACCAAGGACTGGAATGTGGGCCCGTTTCCGAACGGCCTCAACTACACCCTGCAGGAACTGGCCTTTTATAGCTGGTTTTACGGGGGTCCGACTCTGGCCGAGGGCAGCAACTACTCGAACAATGGCACCTTCACGGGCTTTGCGAAGGCATGTCCTCCGGGCGGATCGAACTAGTCGCGAAGCGGGGTTGCGAATCAGAGTCGCGAAATGAAGATGCCTACCGAACGAATGACGAGACCTTACTCCAGGAGAATCGAAATGCCGAACTTTTTCCGTCGTAGCCAGTACCTGCCGGCCATCGCAATGCTGCTGCTGGCCACTTGCGCCGCATGGGCGCAGGACAACGTTGTGCAAATCACCAGCCAGGGTCAGCTCATACCCAACACCAACATCCAGTGGAGCCAACTCGGCGGCGATCAATTTCAACTCGGGGCAACGGCCGCGGTGACGTCGGCTAACAAAATCGCAGCCACCGTAACTCTGGCTGGCGCTGGGAGCGTGATCTCGGTGGTGTGCGCGGCCCCGCCTCCGAACTCGGTCAATTGCAGCTGGAATAACGGCTTCACCGCCGGCGATTCCCTACTCTGGGCGACCAACGCCTGGACCGGCGGGAACGGTCCGGTGACGATCGCGTTTGCCAGCGGGATCATGGGGGTAGGCACATTCATCCAGGCCGACTCGCCCGGCCAATTCACGGCCAGCGTGCAGGCTTACAACGGCACGACGCCGCTGGGGCCAGCTTTTACCATGCAGAGCGACGCGGCGGGCGACCCGGTGTATCTTGGGCTCAACGACACCACCGGCCCCAATGTCACTTCGGTAGCATATAGCTTGACCGCGTGCGCGGTGCAGGGCAACTGCAACGATGTTGCCATCGATCAGCTGGATATGGTTTACGCCCCGGCGACGGTGCAGCCGCCGGCAGTGGCGCTGGGCACGATTGTTCTAACCAAGGGCGCACAGGCCGGAATCTACTCTGCATTCCGCAGTCGAACGATTAAGAAGGTACTGGTGATCAGGAACGACAGCAACGTGAAATTGCAACTGGGTCCGGAGACGTTCACGGTGACCCAGGGCCATCCGGCGAATTTCAGCTATCACCGTTCTTGCCGCGATCACGTGGATCCGGGCAAGAAATGTGAAGTCGCGTTGATGTTATTTGCCGACCAGCCGGCGGTCGACTCGGCGATGTTTAACATTCCCACTAGCTCTCCCGACCGGCCGATGATCCAGGTTTCGATCACGGCGACGATTGTGGACAAGTACAAGTAGGGCGGAGAAAGCGTAAGAGTCAGGCGGGCCGGACGGCAAGACCGTCCGGCTTTTTCGTGGGCTATTTTTTTTTGGCGAGATGCGTTTTACGAGGAGGCGAGGAATCGGGCTGACGGGGGGGGCTCCATCCAGGGGAGGCGTCGGAGGTAAGGGCTCTCCGGATGTGCGGAAGCCGGACGGTGAAATACAGGTTTGCGGCAGGTCTGAAGAGGCAAGGTCGCGAAAGGCTCACCGCGGCGCTGCAAGCGGCGCAAAGCATTTTCAGCGATCTTACGGCACGACTGAAGTGTGCCCTTCCCAACAACGCGCTTGAATCCGGAGTTTTCCCGCAACCTCTGAAACTCGTGCCTTTCCCGGCGACTCGGGTGAATCAGAGTGTCGGCGCCACACTTGATCAGCGATTTTCCAGACGGGGCGGAGCCCCGTCTGGACACGAGTTTTTCCGCAGGCGTACGGAATTAGATGCGGGCCTTGGCACCGCCGGGCAGGAAGCCGAGCAACCCGGCGGGGAAATTATTCAGGTGAGGAAATACGGAGGGCAGATTGGCGGTGGGGACACCGAACCACTGGGCCAGGGTCGCGCCGTACTGATCAAGGGATGTGGTTGGAATCCAGCGGCCTTGATTGGTGGCGTCATCCTGGACGCCCAAGGCGAGGGTCGGGAAGGTGCCGTAGAAATCTCCACCGGAGACGGCGCCGCCCATGATGAGTTGGTGGCTGCCCCAGGCGTGATCGCTGCCGTCGGTGCTATCGGGCTGGAAGGTGCGAGCAAAGTCGGACATGGTGAAAGCGGTCACCTGCTGGGGGATCTGGAGCTCGATGGTGGCCTGATAGAAGGCGTTCATGGATTCATTGAGATCGAGCAAGAGACGGCCCTGAGTGGGAATCTGGGCACCATGTGTGTCGAAACCGCCGCTGGAGACGAAGAATATCTGACGGGGCAAGCCGAGGGCGGCACGTACCTGAATAATCTGGGCGACTTCCTGGAGCTGGGTACCGAGTGGGCTCTTGGGAAACACGGTTTTGAGGCGCGTGCCGGAGGCCAGGGCAGTGGCCAGGTTCTGGGCGTTCTGAATGGCAGTCGAAGTGGTGGTGTTGGCCGCCTGAACCAGGGTCAATCCGTCTTCAAAGGTCAGCAGCGACTGGAACGCGTTGAGACGGGCGTTGTCGGCCGGGGAACCGGAAAATCCGGACAACGACAGGGTGGGGTCGCCGCTGGTCTGGAGCGGTTTGGCGACGAGGCCCTCGGCAAATACGTTGATGCCTCCGAGAGAAACCAGGATGGGGAAATTGCCGCTGCCGTAGACGGCCTGGATCTGGTCCGCGACCAATCCGCCCCAGCCGACGGTGGGAGCGAAGGTGTAATTGAGGGTGTCGGTCTGCATCTGATTCTGCTGGTCGGCATGGGAGAAGAGATTGACGGGGATGGGGACTTGGCCGGCCAAATACTGGGCGCGCGTGGTGGGCTGGGCGATGTTGCCGGTATTGACCACGGCCGCCAGCTGACCGTTATTGAAGAGGGTCTGCATCTGCGGAAAATTGGGATGGAAAGCGAACGGGGTGCTTTGACTCTTGGGCTGAATGGGCAGCAACTGGTTCTGGGGCAGAGCCAGGTTGGCGCGGAGCGACTGGTAATTCATGTAGCCGGCTTTGTCGTAGGGGATGATCATGTTGTTGGCGTCGTTACCGCCAAACAAGAAGATGCAGACCAGAGCTTTGTAGTCGGTCCCCTGGGCATAGGCATTCATCAGACCGAACCGGCTGAAGCTGGTCGCAGCGACTCCCGCGGCCGTACAGCAGCTGGTTTTCAGAAAATCGCGCCGTGTGAACTTAGGCATATGCCCTCCAAAAAGTTCTGGTATTTAGTGTTCCATCTGAAACTGGGACGAACTCAAGGTCAGGTAAAGCGCGGCCTGAGCGGTAGCCGTAGGATTCCCGGCAAATGCGGACGAAGAGAGCGTAGTGGAAAGCGTGCTCGACATGTCGCTGGGCATCTCGCCATGCATGAGGTTGGTGTTAAGCAAAGCGATAAGGTTGGGGACGTTGCTGGCGGCGCTGACATAGGAGGAGATGTTGGTGGTGGTGTTGGGGCCGACTTTGCCGTAAATCAGGTCGTTGATGAAGTTGACGCGGGTTACGGTTGTGTTGGCGTTGAGAATGGCGAATTCGGGGCCGAGCAGGGACGTGCCCTGGACCTGGAAGTTCGGCGGATAGTAGTTAAAGACGCTGGGAGAGAGGAACGGCGGCTGCAGCATGGCGGCGGCGTAATTGCTGAGGTTGACGCCGTCGGTAGTGGCATTCACGGCGCGCAGGGCGGCCATCATCTGGAGCAGGGGCTCGCGCAGGTGCCCGTCGGAGAGCTGGAGTTGAGTGGGATCATCGCCGCGGCGAGCTTCGGGGTCGAGGATGATGGCAGTGATGACTGCCTGCAGGTTGCCAGCGACTCCGGTACCGTCGTTGTTGAAGACCTGGGCCACGCGGGTAACGTAGTCGGTGCTGGGATTGCTGGTGACGAGTTTCTCAATCAGCTGCTGGGAAATGAATGGGGCAACGTTGGGGTGAGTGAAGATGTTCTGCAAGGCGGCGGTGAGATCGGTCTGGATGTTGCCCTTTGGGGCAAGGGTCGTGCCATTCAGCAGGACCTTGGAGGACTGGCTATAGTGCATCTGGAAGGGGAGCATGGGTCCGGTGTAAGAGGGCAAGTCGAAGAAGTGGGCGGTCTTCCCGGGCACTGCCGGATACGCCCAACCAGTAAAGACCTCACCGAAGCCGTCGATGGTGGCCTGGTTGTAGGTTGGGATGAGGTTGCCGTTCTGGTCGAGGGCGGGAGTGCCATTGAGATTGAGCTGGTTGAGGCCAATGCTGAACAGTTGCAATATTTCGCGGGCGTAGTTCTCGTTGGGGCGGCAATGGGAGAGGCATCCATTGTTATTGGCCATGTTGAGATAGGAGCCCATGGAAGGGCTGAGGGTAACGTCATTCAGCAGGTTGAAGAAATTACCGAAGGCGTCGTTCTGGAGCATATTCATCCAGAGGGTAAAGGCGGCGGGGTACTTACTCTTGATATTGGGGCCAATGGCGGAAATGACGATGATTTCCGAGAGCGCGAAGGAGACGCGCTGGCGAAGTTGGTCCTGGCCAGTCATGGCGTTGACGAAGAACTGGTTTTGCACGAAATTGAGCCCGTCAGTTGGACCGGGGGTGGCGTAGGTGGAGATCGGGGCGGCGAACTGTTGCTGCAGGTAATTCTGAAGGGATGTCTGTTCCACGGCGGTGAGGGTGGCGGGTGTCGGTCCCCAGCTCGTTTGCTCGAGGAAGCGGCCGGCGACCATATTGTTATTGACCTGGGCGGCGATCACGCCACTGCATGACAGCAACAGCGTCATGAGCAAGAGTGCTGGAATGCGGAGAGAAGAAGCGCGCTGGTGCATGCATTTCCGGGTCATGTGCCACTCCAAACGGGGTTAGCGATTTTCCTGGGAATCGTGGGCAAAAATTGCCGGGAAATCGATAAGCCCCCAAGTGATAGAAATCTAGGTCGAGCTGTGGTTGACGGGAGAAGCGAGTAATCGACTACCCGCAAGCTTGCGGAGAAAGTAGTACACGGGCGGGGTGAAGTCAAGATGAAAGATTATGCAGAAGTGGGTCGATTTGTCGGCGCAGCGCGGGCGGAAGATGCCGGGACAGCTGGGTCGGGAGCCTGCCCGTTAGTGGTTACTTTAAGCGCGTGGTAGATCGTACGCCTGTAACTTTCGCTCAGTCCTTTCTCATGGAAAACTAATGCTGTTCTTCTCTCATGGGAAACTAATTTTGCGCAGTTGGGCCAGAAAGACCAATGGATAAGAGCAGTTGCGGATGGAGAGTCTGCCTTCGTTGCTTGATCATCGGGCTGGGAATGAGTGCGATCGGGCTAATACCGGGCACCCTGGTGGAGGGGCAAGAGACAGTCAGGGAAGAATTAAACGAGAATCCACAGACGGGTCATATTGGGCTGCCGGTGGATTGGAGCACACGGCATATTCTGTTCACGGCGGGGGGAACGCCGGAAGTGGAGGCGGCGACGGCCAACGACCCGCGGCGGTGGATCAATGATGCGGTGAGGCGGCACGTCTTCCCGACGGAACCGGCGCTGATGATGCCGCCGTCGTTTCCGCAACCGCCGGTGATGCCGCGAAATCCGTGGCCGCTTAAGACGCTGCGGCGGGACTGGGCAATGTCGCTGGGAGCGACGGCAAACGCCCGACTGGACTTCTCGGAAGCGCCGGCGAAGTACAGCTTTAATGTCAATGGAACCTACAGTTGCGGGAGCGATTTTGTGGTGTACCCGCTGACGGTGACGCCCTCCGCGACGCAGGCCAATATTATCGCGTTCAACAACTTATATACTGGGACGATTTCGTCCTCGTGCCCTTCGAACTCACCCCAGAGTCCGCCGACGACGAACTCCACGGCGCCGACACTGATGTGGGCGTACCAAGCGGGGTCGGCTCGAATCATAGGGTCTCCGGTGCTGTCGTTGGATGGAACGCAAGTGGCGTTTATGGAAGACAACGGGACGGCGGCGATGCTGTATGTGTTGACCTGGGCGAGTGGCCAGGGAACGGTAGCCGCCCCGGCCACACCGGGAACGGGAGGATCATCGCTGGCGTCAATCAGTTACACGAACACCACGGTTTCGGGGTGCGCGGCGAGCGCGAGCGGGAACACGCAGTCGTCTCCTTATGTGGATTACGTTAACAACGTCGCTTATGTGGGCGATGACAAAGGCAGACTCTACCGGATCAAGAACATTTTCAAGGCGGGCACGGGGGAAACCAACCTGACGTTGGATTACTGCGTGACGATGCCGGTGAACACTTCGGGCGAACGTTTTACGACCTCGCCGGTGTTCATCAGTCCCAGTCCCAGCCTTCCGAACGGGGAGGTTTTCATCTCCGACGGGACCTCGCTTTTCGCCTACACCCCTGACCCGGGGCATTCGACGTTCGACGCCGTGGCGAATTTTCCGATTCAGGTGGAGAGCGCCTCGGCGACTTTCAAAATCCTGGACGCTCCGACGGTGGACACAACTAATGGTTTCGTCTACCTGTTTTCGACGGGGGACCTGACGTTGACCAATGCCATCGTTTCGCAGATCAATCTGAACGTGACTCCACCGACGCAGGCTACGGTTGCGATTGGGCCCAGCAGTAGTGCCTACAACTTCATCCTGGCCGGGGATTTTGATAATGCTTACTTTTCGAGCGGACCCAAGACCGGCGCGGGAACGCTGTATGCGTGCGGTACGGAGCCAGGAAGCAGCAACGGCGATGTGCCGAGTCTGTACGCGATCTCCTTCGCTTCGGGCACGGGAGTGATGAACCCGACACCGGCAATGTCCAACAACCTGAATATTAATGTGAACACAGGCACGGCCGGCAGTCCGTCCTACCCAGCAGGCGCATGCTCACCGCTGACCGATTTCTACGACGGGACCAACGATCGTCTGTTTGTGGGAACCGGCACGGGCAATTATGGGACGACGGCGGGCTCGAACCTGGTGACGGAATGGAATGTGAATTCGCGGCTTACGGCAAGCAGCACTCCGGCCGCGACGTGGTCGAATGGGATGGGCGGGACCAGCGGCTTCGTGGTCGACAACCTGGGAACGGCGGCGCAGACGTCCAATGTATATTTCGGCACGCTGGCGCCGTTAAGCAGCGCGTCGGGAAATTGCGGGTCGGGAAATTATTGCGCGGTGAAGCTGACCCGCAATGGGCTGAATTGAGGGGGCATTTTTAGTTTTCGGCGCCAGCTTTTGTATTTCCAGACGGGGCAAAACCGCGCCACCACGAGATTATTTGCAGTAACCTTGGTAACTTTCGGTGCTTTGTTGGCCATGAAAAACTAACACGTTGGGTGTGTGGTTCGGGCCAAAAGCACCGATGCACCAGAGCCGTTATCAACGGAGATTCAGCCTTCGTTGCTTGATCCTCGCCGTGGGGATGAGCGCGGTGGTGTTGCTCTTGCACGTCCCGATGAAGGGGCAAGAGGTCGTCGAAAGGTTCTTCAAGAAAAATCCGCAGACGGGTCATATTGGGCTGCCGGTGGATTGGAGCACGCGGCATATTCTGTTCACGGCCGGAGGGACGCCGGAGGACGAGGCGGCGACGGCAAACGATCCGCGGCGCTGGATCAACGACGCGGTGAGGCGGCATATTTTCCGGCCGGCTCCGATGGAAACGGAAGGGTCGGAACCGGAACGAGCGGAAGTCTCGGAACCGGCGCTCATGATGCCGCCATCGTTCCCGGAGCGGCCGGGAATCCCACGATATCCGTGGCCTCTTAGAGCACCGTTGCGCCGGGACTGGGCAGTATCGACTGGGTCTACCGCAGGCGGATACATATACTTTTCGGACGCGCCGGCCAAGTACAATTTTAATGTCAATGGAACTTACAGTTGCGCCAATGACTTTCTGGTGTACGCCATCGCGGTCACGCCCTCTTCAACGGTGGCCAATATTGTTGCCTTCAACAACCTCTATACGGGGACAGCCTCTTCTTCCTGTCCCAACGCACCGCAGACGCCGCCAAGCACTAATTACACAGCGCCGAAAGTCATGTGGGCCTACCAGGCGGGATCGGCGAGACTCATCGGTTCTCCAGTGTTCTCACTGGATGGGACCAAAGTCGCTTTTATAGAGGACAACGGCAGTACGGCGATGCTGGATGTATTGACCTGGGTGAGTGGGCAGGGGACGGTAACCGCCCCGGCGACGCCGGGAACGGGCGGATCATCGCTGGTCCGGCTTAGCTACACCAACACAACAACGTCGGGGTGTACGGCGAGCGCGAGCGGGAATACGCAATCCTCGCCCTATGTCGACTACGACAATGATGTGGCTTACGTTGGGGACAACAATGGCCGACTTTATCGCATCACTGGGATCTTCAAGGGGACGCCGACGTTGCAATACTGCGTATCGATGCCCGTGAACACGTCGGGGGTGCGTTTCACGACATCCCCGGTGTACATCAGCAGTGAGCAGGCCAGCATCGCGGCGATGAAGAACACGGTTTACATTTCCGACGGGACTTATCTTTTTGCTTATACTCCCGGCAGTTCCTCGTTTAGTGCGGTGGCAAATTTCCCGATTCAGATTGAGAGCACTTCAGGGACCTTCAAAGCGGTGGAACCTCCGACGGCGGACGCAAGCAATGGATTCATTTACCTGTTTTCGGCGGGGGATATGACGTTAACGAATTCGATTGTTTCGCAGATCAATTTGAACGTGACTCCGCCCACGCAGGCTACGGTGGCGATTGGGCCTTCCAGCAATGCCTACATGTTCGCCCTGGCCGGCGATTTCGATAATGGCTATTTTTCGAGTGGGCCCAAGACCGGGGCGGGAACGTTATACGCGTGCGGCACGGAGCCGGGGAGCAGCAACGGCGATGTGCCGAGTCTGTATGCGATTTCCTTCACTTCGGGCACGGGAGTGATCAACACGACGCCGGCGATGTCGAACAACCTGAATATCAACAGCTCGGGGAACCCGGCGGGGGCATGCTCACCACTGACAGATTTTTACGACGGCACCAACGATCGTCTGTTTGTCGGAACCGGCACGGGTCTTTATCAGACCACGACGGGGTCAAACCTGGTGACGGAATGGAATGTAAATTCGCGGCTTACGGCCAGCAGCACACCCACGGCAAGCGCGACCAATGAAATCGGGGGGACCAGCGGTTTCGTGGTCGACAACCTGGGCACGGATCCACAAACGGCCAACATCTACTTCGGCACACTGATGCAGAGCAACGGGTCAGGGAATTGCCCGTCGGGAGACTACTGCGCGGTGAAGTTGACGCGCAGCGGGCTGAATTGAGGGGTAGGTTTACCCGCATTTCTAGTGCGGGGTGCAGTTCGTGCGGGCACGGCTGAAGAGGCTGCGGACAAACTCGTCAAGGTTGCGAAGAGCTTGCCGCAGGCGCTGAAGCGCAGAACATTTTCGAGGACTATACGGCACGAGTGAACTCGTGCCCTTCCCAAGACCACGGTGAAATTGGAGTTTTCCCGCCAGCTGTGGAGTTGTGCCCTTTCCAAGCCCATTCACGACACGAATTCTATTGCTGGCGGCACAGCGTGTCCCTGCAGGGGCGGATGGGGGGTCAGGGGTGGAAGTCGGCGGCTCCGTTCCAGATTAATTGCACGGCGATGGCGAGGATGAGGAATCCGAAGATGCGATTGATGGCGCCCACGGTACCGGGGCCGAGGCGCTTGACGAAAGGCCCTCCGAGACACAGGAGGAGATAGCAGGTCAGGCCGAGAGCCACGATTCCAATGACCATGCCGAGGTAGGAAAGGAAGTGGTCGGCGTGGGCGGCGAGGCCCATGACGACTCCGATGGAGCCGGGGCCGGAGAGCATGGGCATAGCCATGGGGGTGAGGGAAATGTCTGGTTTGGTAAGGGCCTCGCTGCTTTCTTCGGTGGTCATCCGGCTGGTGCCAGTGACCATTCCCCAGGCGGTGTTGGCGACGATGAGGCCTCCGGCGATTTTCAAGACGGGGAGGGAGATGCCGAAGAAGTTGAGGACGAATCGTCCAAAGAGCATGAAGACGATGAGGATGGCGATGACGTCGATGGCGATTTTGAGGGCGGTGCGGCGACGTTCCTGAGACGAGTAATCGGCGGTGAGGCTGAAGAACATGGGCACGCCGCCGAGCGGGTTAACAATGGGAAAAAGGGCGAGGAAGGTGGCGGTGGCGGCGGTGGGCAGGTCGTGAAGCAGGTGGCCGATGGCCATGTGGGCGTTCATGGTCTGGGGTGAGGGGAAGTCTGAGTATGTCTGAGTATATCAATCTTAATCATCGGGAGTGGACGGCAGGATGATTGGGTGAAGTTGGGCGTTTGACGGGCGGCTACCACGGGGAAATTTGGCAACTCCAAGGGTTCGAGCTTAGGCACTATTTGAAGGCACGATGCTAGTTCGACGGCTGGTGGGACTGGCGAGGCTTAGCAGGTTTTGGGCGCGACGGGTCGAGATAGGTGACGGAATTGGCAGCGATCACTCCGCCATGAGGGCGCGAACGGGGATTCCTTTTAGCGGAATGATTCGGGTGTTTGAGCCTGGCGGTGGGCGGTTCGAAGCTCTTGTCGAGATAGATGACGGTGTTGCGGGCAATCAGGTCGTCAGGATGGCGGCGAGAAATCTCGGGGGCTGGGCTGGGCGTCGCGGAGGCCGCTGGGGCGACGCGGGAGTTCTTCGAGGCGGGGCCGGAATCCGCTGGCGATTTGGAGATTGGCTGCGGGTCGGCCGGGGGCAGACTCAGGAAGCTCATTTCCGTGGAAGCTGCCGCGACTCTCTCGGTGGGCATTGATGCGGAACGCGGGGAGAAAGCTTTGCCGGTCCGGTGGATGCCGAATCCGACAAACAGGGCGAACAGTACGACGCTGGCGAACGTCAGAGCTGTTTGGCCAAACCATCCGGGAGGGTGACGACGGACCAGCGAATCGGGGCGAGGCGGGACCAGGGTTGGCCGAGGCAGCGTCGGTTTTGCGATGGGCTGGGGCAGCGGGAGTGACGGCGGCACTCTAGGTTCGACTGCGGGAGAAACGGTGTGGACGGCGAGTTGCGGTGGTTGCGCGGGCGATTCCGCGGCCTGGGCGCCGGGCTCGGAGTGACTGACATGTACTTCCGGAACGGGCTCGGGTTCCCCGGGCAGAGGTGCGCGGCGAATGAAGTCCTCCATGGGCGCCTTCATGTGATGGACAAAATCGAGCGTAGCCGAGCGTTCGCCGCGGCGCGGTTCGACGGCGGCGAAGAGGTGATATCCGGGGCCGGTATCGACGCGCAATTCGAGGTCGGCGATGTCGTCGGGAATGCGGTCGGGAGAAACAATTTCTACGGCATAGCCGCGGGCAAGGAGATCCAGCGCCAGTTCTTGAGAACTGGCGTGAGAACGCGTAATGATTCTGGCCAGGGCCATAATTCGGAATTGCCTCGGTGTTAGCGGTACTGCTCCAGAACCAGAACAGCTCGGTTCAAGGCCGCCGCCAGGGCCGCGATTTGCTGCTCGGTCCGATGAAGGTCGCCACGATCGATCGCCTCGTTCACGCCAGGAATCACCACGGCGGCGTAGCCGGTGTACTGCCCGGGGGCGTAAATGGCATGGTGGAACCAGGGACGGTTGGGCAGTCCCTCGGGAATCAGCAGCGCCCGCTCTGCTTCCCGAAGTTTAGCATTCAAACGATCGGGGGAAGCAGGCATTTTTCTCTGCTTTTGCAGGATTTTTGCTCCGGCTTCCTGAAGGTGGCGCGCGCCTTCGAGGGCGGGGGAGAAATCGGGCGGATGGTCTTGGAAGCGCTCCTTGCTTTTGTTGCGGGCGGCGTCGAGATAAACAAGAATTTCCTTGCCGTAGATTTCGTAATCGTAGGGCAGGACGTCGGCGTTCGCCATGCGCAGGACTTCGAGGCCGAAGACGCGGGCCATCTGCTGTTCGTAGAGGAAATCGGGATCGCCGAATTTCTTGAACCAGGCGAAGTTATCGAAGACGGAGTGGTAGACACCGTAATCGCCGCTGGATCCGATATCGGTGGAGGGAACGCCGAGATGCTGGAGGAAGACGGTGTAGTCGGAACCGCTGCCAAGATCGCCGACGGGTACATCGCCTTGCAAGGCTACGGGAGGCGGTCGGAAGGTGCTGGTTTCCTGGGGATGGTCGTTGGCCGCGTTCGACTGGGTGGATAGCTTCCACGCGTCGTAGACGGTTCCGCCCTGGGGAGAAGGGACAGCTTTGGCGATTTCGCGGATGAATTCCTTGAGAGTTGGCACGCCGGAGGCGCCGAACTTTTTGCCGGCGACGGCGACGTCCATGTTGAAGTAGGCGGCGGCGTGGTTGAGTTGCTGGGCATGATCTTCGCCCCACTCGGTGGAACCGATCAATCCTTGTTCTTCGGCGTCCCAACTGGCGATGAGGATGGTGCGTTTCGGTTTCCAGCCCGACTTGAGGAGAGCACCTAAGCCGTGAACGGACTCGAGCATGGCGGCGGTGCCGCTGCTGGGATCGACGGCTCCGTAGACCCAGGCGTCGCGATGATTGCCGGCCACGACCCACTCGTCGGGCGCGGAGGAACCGGGGATTTTGCCGATGACATCCCAGATGGTGCGGAACTGGTAATCCTGCTTAAGGTGGATCTTAACTTTGGCGGGGCCGGGACCGACGTGATAGGTAAAGGGCAAGGCGCCCTGCCATTCGCGGGGCGAGAGCGGGCCGCCGAGGTGTTCGAGAATGGGCGCGGCATCGGCGTAGGAAAGAGGAGTGACGGGAATCCTCGGCAACTGGTCGGAGTCGGCGGGAGAGACGCGGCTGGAATCGGGAAGAGCAGGAGTGGAAGCGACGCCGGGAGTAGAGGGGTCTCCGGGAAACTGAAACATGAAACCGATGGATCCGCGCTGGACGCCGCTGGCCGGGCGCCAGGGGCCTTTGGGATAAGCATCACCGCGGTAGTAGCCATCATCTTTGGGGTCGGAATAAATGATGACTCCGGCAGCGCCGCGTTCCTGGGCGACGAAAACCTTGACGCCGCGAAAATTCTCTCCGTAACGGACGATCACGATCTTGCCGCGAACATCGACGCCCATCTGCTTGAGTTTGTCGAAATCGGCGGGCGAGCCGTAGTTGGCGTAGACGACATCGGCTTCGGCATCGCCGGAGGGCGACATGGCGTTGAAAGGGGTCACGACGCGGGGATCGGACTGAAAGGGATCGTCATCGACGCGCTCACGGCGCGGGCCGTGCATTTCGACTCCGGCGGGCTCGATCATATCCACGCGAATCTCGGCGGGATAGTTGAACCAGACTTTATATTCGACAATCTCGGTGTCGAGGCCGGCTTCGCGAAACTTCCGGGCCAAATAGTCGGCGGTGGCTTTGTCTTCGGGAGAGGCGGCGATGTGAGGGGCCTGGGTCAGGATGCGGAGGTGTTCTTCGGCGAGTTTGGGATCGGGAACGGCGAGAAACTTTTTTTCGAGTTCCAGTTCAGCCGAGACATCGCGAAAGCCGGTGATGACCCAACTATCGTCTTCCCTTTTCTCCCTGGCGGCGGACGCCTTGGCCGGACGATCGAAAGCCTGGAGATTGCAAGCAATCAAAAAAAGGAAGAGGGCGGCACCGGAAATCAGTTTCATAAAGCTCCTTGTAACGCCAAGCGCAAAATGGAGATTGTATCGTGCGGAGGAAGGCACCGGGGGAACGGGTTACACTAAGGAGCGATGAGTAAGTCGCCAACGACGCGTTTTTCCGACCGAGTGGAGAATTATGTCCGTTACCGGCCGGGATATCCAGCCGAGGTTCTGGGATTGCTGCAGCGGGAGTGCGGTCTGCAGCCGAGTCATATCGTGGCGGATGTGGCGTCGGGGACAGGAGCGTTTACACGGCTTCTGCTGGATCACGGGAATCCGGTGTTTGGCATCGAACCGAACGCGGAAATGCGCGAGATGGGCTTGCACCTGCTTGATCGTTACGATCGGCTGGTGATGGTGGCGGGGACGGCGGAGGAGACTACACTGCGCTCAGCGTCAGTCGATTTTGTCACGGCGGCGCAAGCGGCGCATTGGTTCGACCTGCCTCGGGCAAGGGCGGAGTTCGCGCGCATTCTGCGGACCGAGGGATGGTGCGTATTGCTATGGAACGAGCGGCGCACGGCGAGCACGCCTTTTTTGCAAGAGTACGAGCAACTGCTGCTGACCTACGGGACCGACTACAAGGAAGTGCGGCACGAACGAACGACGGCGATGATCCACGAGTTTTTCGCGCCGATGCGGTGCGAGGAACGCGGGTTTGAGCTGGTTCAGGAATTCGACTACGAAGGCGTGGCGGGACGGCTGTTGTCTTCTTCCTATGCGCCACTCGAAGGGCATCCGAGTTACGGGCCGATGATGGCGGAACTGCGGCGGATTTTTGATGTTCATGCCAGGGAAGGCAAAGTCAAATTTGAATACAACACGCGGGTATTTTATGGACATTTGTAATTGGACATTTGTACTTTGTAATTTGTGATTTTGCGGGGGCGGGATTCAAAGTTACACAGTACAAACTGCCAAATCGACATGACCGAGCCCAAGAGTTTTCACATGACTCCCGAGGAATTCCGGCGGCATGGCCACGCGGTTGTGGACTGGATCGCCGACTACCATTCGCAGGTGGAGAGTTTTCCGGTTCTGTCGCGGGTGCAACCGGGTGAAATTCGTTCGAAGCTGCCGGCGCAGGCGCCGGAGCGGGGCGAGAGTTTCGAGCAGATTCTGGGGGATATGGAACGGCTCATCCTGCCGGGGATCACGCATTGGCAGTCGCCAAACTTCTACGCTTACTTTCCTTCGAACGCGTCCGGGCCAGCGATTCTCGGCGATTTGTTGTCGGCGGGATTGGGAGTGCAGGGGATGCTGTGGTCGACCAGTCCGGCATGCACGGAAGTTGAAACACATGTGCTGGACTGGCTAGTAGCGATGCTGGGGCTGCCGGAGAAATTTCTTTCGACTGGGAATGGGGGCGGGGTGATCCAGGACACGGCGTCGAGCGGTTCGCTCTGCGCTCTGCTGGCGGCGCGCGAACGGGCGACCGAGTTCGCCAGCAATCGCAAAGGCTGCGACGGGCGATTAGCAGCGTATTGCTCCACTCAAACACATTCTTCGGTGGAAAAGGCGATGAAGATCGCGGGGCTAGGCGCGGACAACCTGAGGGCGATCGAAGTGGACGAAAGCTTTGCGATGCGGCCGGAAGCGTTGGCACGCCAGATCGACGTGGATGTCAAAGCCGGTCTGATTCCCTGTTTCGTGTGCGCCACGGTAGGGACAACGTCTTCGGGCGCGATTGATCCGGTGCGCGAAATTGGCGGTATCTGCGGCAATCTGTGGCTGCACGTGGATGCGGCCATGAGCGGAACGGCGGCGTTATGTCCGGAATTTCGTTTTGTTCATGACGGTGTGGAACTGGCCGACAGCTACTGCTTCAACCCGCACAAATGGATGTTCACGAATTTTGATTGCAGTGTTTTCTACGTAGCCGATCGAAAGAGCCTGATCCAGACGCTATCGGTGCTGCCAGAATACCTGCGCAATCAGGCGACGGAATCGGGCGCGGTAATCGATTACCGGGACTGGCATATTCCGTTGGGGCGGCGCTTTCGTTCGCTGAAGCTCTGGTTTGTGATCCGGCATTACGGAATCGAAGGACTGCAGCATCATGTTCGGGAGCATGTGCGTCTGGCGCAGGAATTCGTGGCATGGGTAAGCGGGGATGCGCGATTTGAACTGGCCGCGCCCGCGCGCTTGAACCTGGTGTGCTTCCGGCTGCGGGCGGGAGATCAGGCGACGCAGGCGCTGATGGAGCGGCTGAACGCGAGCGGGGATC
Organism: Acidobacteriaceae bacterium; assembly: GCA_003134435.1. Classification (GTDB taxonomy): domain Bacteria; phylum Acidobacteriota; class Terriglobia; order Terriglobales; family Acidobacteriaceae; genus Acidiflorens. Next base: position 30,160 of record PLBE01000096.1, on the reverse strand, counting down.
TCTATCTTACCCACACCAAGCTGGAGGGTAAGTTCACGCTGCGGTTGTGTGTTGGTCAAACCAACACGCAGGCGCGGCATGTGGAGCGCGCGTGGCAGCGAATTCAGGAAGAGACAGGACGGCTGGGCAGTTCCTGACGACGGCTTATGTAATGGGGCGCAAATGGCGAGGGCTCGGTTTGGGCTCGGTCAGGGCAGATGGGATTCGCGATAAGGGAAGTGTGATGCCACGGGAAATTTCGGCGGGCGGGGTGGTGCTGCGGCAGGATTCTGGAGTGTGGCGAGTGGCCTTGATTGAACCGCATCAAAGTGAGCCGCCCAAAAATGCGCTGCTGAAAAAGAGACAGTCAAGAGTGCCGCGCAAAGGCAGCCGCGCCGTGTTAGCGCTGCCCAAGGGCCTGGTGGATCCAGGGGAAAAACCGCAGGCGGCGGCGGTGCGGGAAGTTCTGGAAGAGACGGGCATTGTGGCGGAGCCGGTCACGAAACTCTCCGACAACAAATACGTCTACGTGCGCACGTGGGGTGACGGCCAGCGGGTTTTCAAGATCGTGAGCTTTTATCTGATGTGGTATGTTTCCGGAGAAATCGACGACCTGACTGCCGACATGCGGATCGAGGTCAAGCAGGCGAAGTGGGTAACGCTGACCGAGGCGGCCAAACAAATGGCGTATAGCAACGAGCGGAAAGTGCTGCGGCAAGCGCAGGAATATCTGGAAAGACGGGAATTGGCTGAGATGAAGGCTACGTAGCTGAAACCTCTGCCCTCAGCGGCCAGCGCCGCCTTTTTAGCGGATTCTGACGGCATGGGGGAAGCCATGCCCTTTCAAAGCTTTCGGTAAAACGACTTCATCAGAGGTTCGCTAGCGACAGGCGTGGCGGACGGTTCGTGGCGGACGGTTCAGGGACCGGTCACCACCGGGGCGTCGCACGATGCGCTATCTCATGCCCATGGTTTCTTCCTGGAGCGCGTGGTCGATCGACCGTTTCTCTTCCGGCGTCAGCGAGCGGGACTCGGCTTTCTTCAGATCGCCCAGATCCAGTGGGCCGATGGACACTCGTACCAGGCGCAGGACTCTGATGTTCTGCGCTTCCAGCAGGCGGCGGATTTGGCGGTTCTTACCTTCGTCGAGGATGATCTCGAGCCAGCTGTGCTTATCGCCATGGCGCAGCAGGCGGGCGGTTTTGGCGCGCAAGGGTTCGGGGGAGTCGCGGGTGATCTTGGCCAGCAGATCGGCGTCGGCGATGCAGTCGATCTGTACGTGATATTTCTTGTCGAGATGGCGAGCTGGGTCGGTGATCTTCGCGGCCCATTCCGAATCATTGGTTAACAGCAGGAGGCCTTCGCTGGCTTTATCCAGGCGGCCCACCGGGCCGACCCAGGGGATGCCGGGTTCGAGGAGATCGTAAACCGTCTTGCGGCCCTGCTCGTCGGCGGCGGTGGTGACGATTCCGCGGGGCTTATTCATGACCAGATAGACAGGGATGGCTTTCGCCAATGACGATCCATCGATCTGGATGCGGTCTTGCGGGATTCGCGATGGGGTTTCAGGATCGCGGACGATGCGGCCGTTGAGAGTGACGCGGCCGGCGCGAATCAAAACCCCTGCCTGGGAGCGCGAGCAATAGCCTATCTTGGAAAGCGCCCGGGCCAGGCCAACTCTTTTCTGCAGGCTCACATCCCTATAGTAATTGGATAGAATCGACGCTGGGGAAAGGCCCGCCCATGACAAGGAAAGGTCAATTTGAGACCGAAGTGCGTCGCTGGTTTTCACTGGTAGCCGCAGTGGTTTTTCTGGCCATCGTCCATGTGCATGGCTACGGGCAGACGGATGGCGGCTCGGCGCGGACTATCAATATCAGTATTAATGCGCTGTCGCCTAACAGCAGCTTGCAAGGAGGAGGAGCATTCACGTTGAGTGTGGTGGGATCGAATTTCACTTCCGGCTCGATGGTGCAGTGGAACGGTAACCCGCTGACAACGACGTTTGTGAACAGCCAACTGGTGACGGCGGCGGTCCCGGCCAGCGCCGTTTCGAAATCCGGGGAGGATGTAGTTACGGTCGCAAATCCTGCTTCGGGTATCGTCTCGAACTCGCTGACTTTTACTGTCCCTTGTGTGATCGAGGCAACTGGAGGAGCTTCCGGGCAAACGCGGGCTCGGGTGGGAGCTTACTACTTCGATGGCTGGTCGGGACCACTTACGAACTTCCACTTTGAGGGACTGCCGCTGGGACCTTACCAGGATCGGCAACCGTTTTCGGGTTGGCAGGACGACGATCGGTGCGGGGTGGAGCGGCAGTTAGCTGCGGCGCATAACTTCGGCATCGATTTTTTTGTTTTTGACTGGTACTTCAACGCCCGAGTGAATGAGCCGGGCGACAATCTGAACTCGGCACTGGAGATCACGCATGCGTTACGGGACCGGCACGGAATGCAATACGCCATCCTGTATGTGGACGGGGCGCCGTTCGAGGTGAAGGCGTCGGAGTGGCCGGCCGCGATCAAACAGTGGATTGAGTATATGAAGGACCCGGACTATCTGCGGGTGAATGGGGTGCCGGCGTTGTTCATCATCGATGTGGGCGAAATGTACCAGATTTTCGGGTCGGATGCGGCGGTGGCAAACGCGCTGGCGCAACTGCGTTCCGCGGCGCAGGCAGAGGGTCTGCCCGGTGTGTATGTGGTGGGCGGATTTGGAGAGCCGGACGGAACGATCGGACAGGACACGATGGCTCCTGGATTTTCGATTGCCGGAGCGGATGGGTACGATGCGGTGGCGCTGTATAACTATCCGTTCGCGCCACCGGCGGTGAAGGGAGAGTTGCCATTTTCAAAGCTGGCTTCGGCGGCGCACTGGACCTGGAACGAGGCGAAGCGCGACAGTACGGTTCCGTTTATCGCTACGGCGATGGCGGGTTGGGATCCGCGTCCCTGGGATGAGGTAGAGCCGGTGACTGGGGACCTGATGTGGTATGCGAGGACACCGGCAGACGTGGCGGGGTTGGTGAAGGACGCGATCAATTGGGCGAATGCTAATCCACAGCTTCGGCCGGAAGCGGCGCCGGCTCCGCCGCTGGTGCTGATCGAAGCGTGGAACGAATTTGGCGAGGGGAGTCATGTGGTGCCGACGACGGAAGATGGAACAAGTTATGGAGACGCTGTTGGGGCCATGCTGTTGAAGTAGACGTTCCCTACTTGCAGGCGGTGGAAGCGCGGGCCATGAGGCTGGGCGGCGGGCAAAGGGAAGGGTGCGAACGCTGCGCCAGGATGGAAGCGGTTTCGATCACGTAACGGGCCAAGGCTCGGGTGGTGCAATGGCGGCGAAATGCGAGGTCGATGCGCTGATGAAGCGCGGACCAATTGTCCAGACCTTCCCGAGTGCAGAAGAATGCGGGTCCCTGGGACGTTAGTAAGTTGCTGGCTACGCGCAGTTCGTACTTGGGCAGGAACATCAGCGTGGTGCGCGGACAGGAATCCAAATCGATGAAGTGGGGAATGCAGCGGTTGGCCATGATTTCATAGTGGCGCAGGCAATCCCACCCAGCCTTTTTGATGGTGACCGCGAAAAGGCTTTCGGCGTAATCCCCGTAGTAAGCCGACTCATCTTTATAAATATAGGTTCGAGTGTCGCGTGGGTCGATGAAAGCCTGCACCTTTGATTTCTGGCGGGATACGGTTGCGATGCGTTCTTCCGGGATGGCGAACTGGATGGGACGGAGGCGGGGATCGGGAGCGGCGAGTTCGCGCTTGAAGTAAATGCCGCGACCGAGCAGGACGGGGACAATGTTGGTGTGATCCTCGCCATCGACGAAAACGATCTGTTCGGCGGGGTAGTGCGTGAGGACGTCTTCGAGAAATGCGGCGCAGCGCTGGATGCTGCCGTAGATCACGAGATCGAAATATTTAGAACGGATTTTCTGCAGAATGTCGGTGCGATCGACGGCCAGGTCGTCTCCCAAGAGGCCAAACATGGTAAAGCCGCGGCCGTAAAGCTTGGACTTGTCGTGGCGGCCCTCGCCGAATTCGGCGGCGTACATGTACCAGACGCGCTCCAGGTCGACGACATCGAGGCCCAGTTCGGAGCGGAGGCCGTGAAAGAGCATGTCACTGAGGTAATCGGGGGACTGGCCGTTCGAGATGTAAAGGATGCGCATAGTTTTATGGCGTCGGAGGGGCCGGGAATTGCGGCTTGGCGATGACGGCGATGAGGTATCCGTTGTGCCAATCGCTGGCCTGGCGAGCGACAGTTGGATGCGAACCATCGAGGGTGGTGCGAATTTCGTAAGCGTGGACAATGGACAGATTCAGTTTGTGCAGCGCTCGCAGGGTACCCTCGCGGGCGGGCGTGTGGTTCCAGTCATCGACGATCAGGATGAACTCGTCGTCGAGGGCGGGTTGGACGAGCGCGATGCCGTCGAATTGATCGGCGGCAGTGTGGGGTCCATCGAACATGTAGACGTTGAAGCGGCCGAGTTGTGTGAAATCGACCTTGCGGAAGTCGCTTTCGATGAAGGAGACGTTGGCGCTGGGCGTCTTGAAGCGGGCGAGATTATTGAGAAACTGCGCCTTGGGGCCGCCGAACTCCGACCAATTATCGATGGCAGTAGCGCGAACCGAGTTGCCGTTGATGGCGGAACACAAAGTGGACCCGGCCCAGGTGCCGATCTCGAGATATCTGGGATGATCCAGCCGCTTGATGAGATGGTTGATGAGCGCGCGGTATTTCTTGCCGGACATACCGTCCATGGAGAGGACAGCGGGATCCAGATCGCTGCGTCCGGCGAGAGCCAGATGGAAGGCGGCTTGAAGGGCGCCGACTAGCGGCGATGGCGAAGTGCTGGAGATATGAGTGACCTGAGGCTCCGGCAGCCTTGGAAGGGGATGATGGGTGGCCACGGTGATCGGCCCTTCCGATTGCTGCAGGGCCCGGCGCAATATGTCCGATTCACTGGAGTCGCTTACCGCGGGCTCGGGGAATGGGCCTAACTCGGGCAGGCGTCCCAAAGGCACATGGATGGGGGGATAGACGCACGAAAGGGTCTGCCACTTCGCAATATTGCTGAGACTGCAATCCCACAGCACGTACTGACGCGCCAGATTGCAATAATGATCTGGCAGGTTGGGGTCATCCAATGGTTCGAGGTTGTAGACAATCGATCCCGGTGGAATGATTACGGTCTGCTGGGGAGAAAGCAGGTGAGCGCCCAGAAAGATGTTGGTGGCGGCGGGATCGAAGAGGTTGGCCTGGATGTCGGCGGAGTAGCCCAAGGCCTGTAAGCCGGACTGGAGTGTCTGCGCCACTCGCCGGAATGAGTCGTCCTCGGCGCGGCCCTGAGGTGTAACCAGCGTGATCTGAAATCTCTCCATGAATCGCATCGGCATCCCTGCCTGGCGCAGGGGATAGGACTTCTGGCCCAGTCGGCATTGGCTCTGCAGATTAGAGGGCTCCTTTCCGTGGCATGCAATTCAGCAACCTCATGAGTCTCTAATTGTGGGAGGGCCGCTGGAAGTGAGTCTTGCTGGACCGGCAGAAACCACGAAAGGTGGGATTGCAGGCATGACGCGGCGATGCGGTCTCACATCGAAAGGTTCTGGCGTTCGCCAAAACTCGTGCTCACGAGCCTTGGATGGGGACCGCCACCAGCGACCCGACCGGACGATTACTATATGCGCATCTTTTATGTATTAATATGTTCGTTTGAGTTCGACTGGTAGAGATTTTGACAGTCAGAACAGTTTTTGGGAGGTTTTTTGGCGAGGGAAAGAGCGTGCAGCCGCCAAGTCAACGCGGACCGTAGACGTGCCCTGTCGGCCCAATCTTCCGCCAATTGTTGGTTGCCCAAGCTCGTTCTGTTTGCCGCCGTTGCGCTATCCGCTCGCATAGCTGGTGCCGCAGACGTCACCCTTAAGAATAGCGGTTTGCGCGTAAGCATCCGACCTCAAGACGGCACATACACCATTGCCCAAGCCGCGGACTTGCCCATTGTTCTTCGAGCGAGAGTGGCGGCGGAGGTCAACCACGAGTGGATCACGTCGACGGATTACCCTGACCACCAAGTTTCGGAATCCTCGTTCGAGGACGTGCTCGGCAAGGGCCATCAAGTGACGGTCACATCGAGAGGGCTTCCGGAACGTCCAGTCTTGACGTACACAATTCGAACTTACGACGAACAACCGTTCGGCGATGTTCAAGTTGTGGTGTCAAATCAGGGAGCATCTACGTTGTCGGTCGAGAGCGTCCGCTGCCTGGAGGCCACAGGCGAGTCAGTCCTTAACCTCGGCGCCAGGGAAAGTTCAGACCGGGTGTTGTCCGATAGCTTCAGCGAAGACTGGCCGCCGCTTCGCATTTACGACCTGGGCCAGGCGCCCGGCGGGATGCACCGCGCGGTTGGTAGTCAACTTGTGTACAACCAGCAGAGTAAAGCCAGCGTGTTCTTCGGAGCTCTATCCTCAGATCGTTTCCTAACCATCATGCATTTAAAGACCAGACGCGAATCCAACGGCCCGCGGATCGAGTCCTTCACCATCGATTCCACGGGCACGACGGAGATCCAAGGCTCCGACCCGGAATCGGGACTGCATGACGGTCCGGCGGCGAATCTGGTGGAGCTGAATCTACCGCTCGTCGGCGGCGGAAGCGTTAGTTCCGAGCGTTTGATGTTTGCCGCCGGGACGAACTACCTGACGCAGCTTGAAAACTACGGTGCCGCGATTCGCACCCTGCATCACGGTCGAATACCGGAAGAAAACATGCTGGGCTGGTGGAGCTGGACTTCTTACTACACGAAGATCGCGGAAGGCAGCGCGTTCACCAATGCGCAATGGCTCGCGCAGCACCTGAAGTCGCTGGGTTACGATTACTTTCATTTTGACCTTGGCTACGGTTACTCCCGCAACGAATATACGACGCCGAACGCCTCGCAATTTCCCCACGGAATGGGGCCTTTGACCCAGAACATTTCCAGGCTGGGACTCAAGATCGGTGTGTGGACGGCCCCCTTCGAGGTGGGCGAGCGGAGTTGGGTGTACGAACACCATAAGGATTGGCTGGTGCAAAATTCGAGTGGGCAGGCCATCCAGATCACAACTGCGGAGGAAGTGCCTTCGGAGCGGGTCTTCGTGTTGGATACGACCAACCCGGGCGCGCAAGACCATCTCCGCGACACTTACCGCTGGCTCGTCAACCAGTGGGGAGTGCGGTATATCAAGCTCGACTTCATGGACAATACGGCCATCGAGGGTCGCTATTTCCGGCCGAATACAACCGCACTGGAAGCTCAGCGGATTGGTCTGGAAGTCATTCGAAGCGCGGTCGGCGAGCACGTTCTGCTGGACAAAGACGGTAGTCCGATGCTCAATCCAGTCGGCCTGGTGGATGACGGCCGAATTTCGCAGGACACGGGACACCTTTTTGTGCGCAGCAAAGAAGCTGCACCCGGAATCGCGGCGCGTTTCTACATGCACCGAAACTTCTTCCTCAGCGATCCCGACGCCTTTACGGTGTCGCGGCAACTGATGGAAGAACGGGAAATCCAGGCTCCTCTCGCACTCAATGAGGCGCAGGTTTCGATCGCTTTATCCGCGGTGTCTGGAGGGTTGTTCGAGATCGGCGACGATCTTCCAACCCTGGGCGCCGATGCGGATCGCGTGACACTCCTCACCAATCCTTACTTGCTGCAAATGGCAAGACTCGGGCGTGCCTCGGTGCCACTGGATCTCCTCAGTTATCGTGCTGAAGACGAGCAGCCGAGCGTTTTCCTGCTGCGAGCGGATCGGCGGCAGTCGCGATTGACGGTGTTCAACTGGACTGAACAAGACAAATCCAGAACTTTTTCGCTTTCCGATCTCAATCTTCCGGCTGGCCGCGGTTACAAATTGCTTGACGGCCTCGAACCAGCGCACCGGTTGGCGCTGGAAGGTGATTCCATTCGCCTCGACATTCCGGCCCACTCCGTGAGACTCGTCGCGATTGTTGACTCTTCGATTCCAGCTGCCGCTCCCGCGGCAGCCATACAAGCTCCCAAGAACGCCAGAGTTGGGGAGGATATCGAATTTGTTTGCCAGGTTGAAACGGAGGGAGTTCCCGTTCTCGCCTATCGGTGGGACTTCGGGGATGGGACAAGCGCTGAAGGAAAGAAGCTCAACCACACATTCACGGTGGCCGGAAACCACAATGTGCGACTCGTGGTGGAGGGCCTCGACGGAGTTTCGGCGGAGGAGCGTTTCACCGTCAACGTAAGTGGCACGGTCTCATTCCCGCCGCCGACTCGCTTCCAGACGGAGCATTGAACGACTTTCGCGTCCACGGTGCGAGTGTTCGATAGAGGGTTGACATCGCAGCAACGGGAGCAGTTAATCGAAAGTCAGAAATAAAACTTGAGCGCAAATTGCACCTGTCGTGGCGCGCGCGCCGCCAGAGCATATCCGAAATTGCTGGCCCTCGGATTGGAAACGGTATTCACATTGTTGGGGTCAAGCTCGAGCGGCGTCGGCTCGACACTGATGGCGCCAAAGCTCCCGAACAAATAGTTCACGTGGTTGAGCACGTTGAATAATTCCGCGCGGAATTCGAAGTGCATTTGATCACGAATGGGGATCTCTTTCACGAAAGACGTATCCCAGGTTTTGTATCCGGGCCCCTTGATGATGTTGCGCCCGGCATTCCCGAATGTTCCCTGGGCCGTGTTGTGCTCGAAAGCACAGGTGTTGAAAAGAGTTCCGGGAACGCAGGGGCGGGCGTTGGGGTTGCCGACTAAGTTCGGACGGGAACACTGAAATGCGACAAACCCGCCGCAGTCCGCGTTGGACACCGATACCACGTCCGTTGCGGTGTAGTAGTTCCCGGTGGCCGCGGAAAAGACCCCGTTCATTTGCCAGTCACCGAGAATTGCGTTCGCGACCCGGGAAGAATTCTGGCCAAAGGTGCGGCCACGGCCGAAAGGCAAATCGTAGGTATAGCTGAACACAAAGCGGTGACGCACGTCGAAGTCTGCATTGCCATATTCCAGATTGGGGTTGGTCTGGTCACGGAAATCACCGTTGTTGACAGATCCAAGACTGGCGCTGGAAGCGTTGTCGAGAGCGTGCGCAAAGGTGTAGGCAGCTTCGTACTGCAGTCCGTGAGAGTAGCGCTTCTCGAGACGCGCTTGCAGGGAGTTGTAGTTCGACTGTGTATTCGAGCGGAAAGTGGCAATGCTCGCGTCCAGGGCGGGATTGCAGTTATAAATGGCGGGATTATTGTAATACGCGTCCAACGTACATTGATCGCCCGTGGCGCCGGGTGTTACTCCATGAGCCGGCCGACGCGGTGCCGTAGGATCCGATGCATTGGTGTCGCCTCCTGGCACCTGGTTGCCGTTGTAGAAAGCAAACAGTTTCAATCCGCGAGAACCTGCGTAAGAAACTTCGAGGACCGTATCAGCAGGCAACTGGTACTCCAGGCCGAGGTGCCACTGTTGCATATAGGGCGTGACCAAGTGCGGGTCAATGGAATACAGGCTAGGAGTATTCGGGTCAGTGAGCGAACTGGCGGGGAAACCATTCGACAGTACGTTCAACGGCAGACCGGAATTCGCGGTCGAGATCGAACAATCCAGACCGGCAGGATTTGCCGACGCGGCGCTACAGGGCGGGACGAACTGCTGGGTGACAAAGAAGGGCGGGTTGAAGCCGGGGCTGGGGTTGGAGAATGGGCCATTTTCCTGACCGCCGTAGAAGATGCCATAGCCACTCCGAAGAACGAGCTTGTGACTGAGTTGGTAAGAGAAGCCGATGCGGGGCGCGAAATTATTGCGGTCAGGGCGAATCAGCCCGTTCGAACCTGTGCGCTGCAGTGTGAGTTCAGAGGCGATCGTCGGCGTCAGCTGAGCGTCTTGTCCCTTGGGAACGATCAGAGCGAGGGAACTGAGGTCAAAAGTGGCCGCCTGATTATCCGCTTCTTTAATCGTCGTAAAGAGTTCATAGCGAAGCCCGAGGTTCAGCGTGAGCTGGGGTGTGAGTTTGAAGTCATCGAGCGCATACACGGCGTAGATCTGACGGTTATAGACAACGTTGTGGAGATTCGTAATCGAGCCTCCGTCCGGGATGCCGAGAAGGAACGTGGCGATGGCTTCGCCCCCGGATCCCGGGGAGGCAGGATTGTCAGTAAAGTCGCTGCCGAAGCTCATGGTTCCGCGAGGAGCGGCGGGCTGGTAGATGGTGAACTGTTCGAAGCGAAGTTCAGTGCCGAACTTGGCCGCATGTCGTCCATGAGCCCAACTAAGATTATCGGTGAACACGTAACTATGCTGCTTTTCGATGGAGGGCTGATAACCAGAACTCCCAATCGCGGCGGTGCCATCGCTGAAACTGAGCGAGGGCAGGCCGCCAATATCCGGTCCGAATGGAACTCCGGGAAAGCCGAGGATCTGCGATTCGTTCACGTTGTAGTTGAGATTGAAGCGATGTGAATTCAGTCGATTGAAACCAAAACGAACCTCATTGATGAGGTTGCTGTTAAAGGAATGAACTTCGCTAGCCGCCAGGCCTTGCGCTGAGTTTTCGCTATAGCCATCCTGAAAGCCTCCACCGTCAAGGGCGTTGTTGAACGGTGAGGGCAAGAACGTACTGTCCCTGCCATCGCTGAAGCGGGAAAAGAAGTTATCCTTCGCGCTGATCGTGTAGTCAAAGCGAGTATCGAATTTGTCTTCAGTTTCCGTACGTTTGGGATCGGCGAGGTAGTTGTTGCCACCTCCCTCTGTGGTATTGGAGGCGGGAAAGAGGGCGGCCAGACGCGCGGCCAGCGGATCGATGCATCCCGGGCATCCGCTCCCGGATGGAAAGATATTGGTGGGCAGTCCGCCTGGGGCGTAGCCTCCGATGGGGACTCCGCAAAAGCCGTTGGGATTGGAAGCGTAGCTGTTGATCGCCAGGCGAGAGTTGAATACTTCCCCCAGATAAGTGGGATTTCCGGAGCAATCGAGCGCCGTCGTGCCCGGGATGGGAAGACCGGTGTTGGGATCGACCTGAGGAGCAACCGTTGGATTGCCGGTCGGAGTATTGTAAAGAAGGGCCGAGAAATCTCCGCCAATTTCAGCTTGCGTCGGAACCGTCGACAACTGTGGCAAGCCTTGTCGAATCCGCAATCCTTCATAGTCCCCGAAGAGGAACATTTTGTTCTTTACGATCGGGCCGCCCAGCGTGAAACCGAACTGATTCTGCTTATAAGGCTGTTGTCCGAATTGGTCGAAGGCATTGGTGGCATCCACCTTTTCGTTCCGAAGAAACTCCCACAGGTCGCCGTGAACCTGATTGGTCCCGGATTTGATCACGGCGTTCATGATGGCGCCGTTGCCGCGGCCGAATTCTGCGCTGTAGGAATTGGTCTCTACCTTGAACTCGGCAATCGCGTCCACCGCTGGCTGGACCACGTAAGCGGACCCGTTCAGGACGTCACCCAAATTTGCGTTATTGTCGATGCCGTCGAGCAGGAAGTTGTTCTGGAGCGACCGCGCACCTCCAGCACTGAATCCAAAAGTGGTTTCGACGCGCGACCCTGGCTCAGCGGGAGCGACGCCCGCGCCCAGGAGCGCCAGTTGAGCATAATTCCGGCCATTCAATGGAAGCGCATTGATGCGCCGACTGTCCACCACCTGGCCCAGATCCGAGGTCTCAGTCTGCAGTTGCGAACCTTCGGCGGTGACGGTGACGCTTTCGTTGATGCTCCCTACCAGCAACGTCACGTCCACGGCGGGGCGTTCCTGAATGTTGACGACTACCGGCCCGACGGTCGTTTTCTTGAACCCCGCCTTCTCGACGGTGATGTTGTAACGCCCAATTTTCAAAGGACTCGCAACGTATTCTCCCTGGGTATTTGTCTGGCAGACGACGGAGTTGCCGCGGTCAACATCGGTGACCGTCACCCTGGCCTCACCCACCACCGCTCCGCCAGAATCGCGGACGATTCCCGCGACTGCGCCCGAATCCTTCTGGCCGGCAGCAATACCGGTTAAGACTGCAATGGCCACCAATACAGAGCACAGCGAGCGGGTGTGTACAGAATTGTTCGTCATGAATGACCTCTAGGCGAGAATTTGAGAAAGACCGATCCTGGCCCGTTCGAAATCACAATTAGGGATCGAAATGTATCATAATATGATCGTTTGTCAACCGTTTTGTTTGTTTCCAGATAGCATTTTCCTCGAACGCGGGCGTGTCGAAATTGCGTTTCCTGCAAATCCGGGAGGCGCGGATGTAAGATGAATCGGCCCCGGGCTCGAGTCCATGAAGGGGGAAAGCAGAGTTTCATGCTAGCCGAAGAGCGCAGATTTCGTATTCGCGAGATTCTCAGCACACGGCGCACGATCAGTGCGTCGGAGCTTTGCAGCCTGCTTGACGTTACCCCCGCAACCATTCGCCGAGATCTCGCGGCCCTCGAACAGGAAGGCGTACTGGTTCGCTCGCACGGCGGCGCGGTATCCCGGATGTCGAGCACCAAATTTCAGCCGTCCTACGAAACGCTGGCGCGCAGCAACAGCGAGGAAAAGCAAGCCATCGCGCGCGAGGCGGAAAAACTGATCCTCGACGGGGACACAGTATTTCTGGAAGGCAGCACGACAGTAGTGGAACTGGCTGGGCGCTTGCATAATCGCAATCGCCTAACCGTCGTCACAAACTCACCCACAATCGTCGGCCAGCTGCAGCACAGCGCTGGAGTCACCGTGTTGTGCACCGGCGGAGACCTGCAAAAAGACACCGTTTATTTTTCAGGAGAATGGGCACAACGTGCGCTCTCGGAAATTCGGCTCGACAAAGCTGTGCTGGGGGTCAGCGCGATCGATCCCGGATACGGAATCTCGACCGCCAACCATGCCGAAGCGCAGATCAAGAAAATGATCGTCCGGGCCGCGAAGACGCGCATTGCTCTCGCCGATCACACGAAATTCGGCAAGCAGTCGTTCGCCTATGTCGGCCCAGTCGACGAGATCAATGTCCTGGTAACGGACGCGGCCACGGATACGAAGTACATCAGCGACTTGCGGGAATCCGGACTTGAAGTCATCGTGGCGCCCATGGAGCAGCCCAACTCATCAGGGCGGCGAAATCGATCACATGTAATCAAAAACGGTTGACAATCGATCACATACGAGCTATTTTGACTCCCATGCTGCACTATGCTTTGTGCACTATGCTTTGAATCCAGCGAGGGGGAAACCGTGAGTGATTGTGGTAAGAATGTGCGTCTATCCCGCGTATTAGGTGGGTTCGAACATCGCGCCTTGGTCGTCGCCTTTGATCATGCCCTCGTCCTCGGACCGATTCCCGGGACCGAAGACCCGTTGGCGCAGATCGGCCGTTTCGCCGAAGCCAACGTCGATGCCTTGCTGTTGAACCTTGGTCTAATCCGAAAAGTCGCAGACACGCCGCTGCCGCGCGAATTCCCTGCCCTGATTGCCCGCATCGATTGGACGACGGTGTGGGCAGCGGTCAGCAACCAGGGCAAAGGCGATCTCCGTTCGTGCATGCTTGCAAGTCCCGAGGCAGCCCTGCGTCACGGAGCCGATGCCGTACTTACATACCTGGTGGTGGGCACGGGTGACACGGACTTCGAAAGCAAGGAGGTCGCGCGTACAGCCGAAGTCGCCCGCGAATGTGAACAAATTGGCATCCCGTTGATTGTCGAATCCCTGGCACGCGGACAAAACGTGGCCCATCCGGGAGATCCCAAGTGGCTCACACTGCATACCCGCATGGCGACTGAACTCGGAGCCGATGCCATCAAGACCGACTACAGTGGTGATCCAAACTCGATGCGCTTGGTTGTTGAAGGCTGTCCGATCCCGATTCTGGTGCTTGGCGGAAGCCGGCAAGCATCCGATGCCGACGCACTTGAGGTCGTGCGCGGCTCAGTCGAAGCCGGCGCAGCCGGAGTATTTTTCGGACGCAACGTATTTCAGTCTGCCGACATGGGTTCCTTTTTGCGGGCGGCGCGCGCGGTTCTGGATGGAGTCGAGGTTCTAAAACCGAAGAGGTGATTGCAGCATGCCCCGCAGCAAGCGGAACAGCACGATCCGCCGGACCGCCAATCTCATGGACGGACGTGCCGGTTTTCGCCTGAACGGAGAATGGGGGCACGTTTCTGTTCTTCAAGGGGGCGGGCACATTTGCGACTTGGGCCTGAAATCGGTTCCGGGGGTGAATCCGCTGTGGCGGCCGCCGTGGACAACCATCGATCCTCATCACTACTCGCCCACCCGGCATCGCCGCATTTATGGACCTCCTCCGGATGGCAAGTTGTTGGCGGGCATAGCCGGACACAGTTTGAGCTTCGACCACTTTGGTCCGCCCTCTAAGGAGGAAATCGCCGCTGGTCTCACCACTCACGGCGAAGCCCCGTCACTGCGGTGGAAGCTGCGACAAGAATCGGAATCGGCCCATCCCACCCTGGATTACGGCCAAACGCTGCCCTATGCGCAGATTGATTTCAGCCGAACGATTTCAATCGACCGCGTGAATCCAGTCATCTACTGCGAGGAGCGCGCGACGAATCTAAGCGCGTACGACCGTCCGATCTCATGGAATGAGCATGTGACTTTCGGCCCCCCCTTCCTGGAATGTGGCGCAACCGTGTTCGACATGCCGGCGACTCGGGCGAAAGTTTGCCCGTCGAGCTACAGTTCGCGGTTCTTCTTGCAGCCCGAGGCTGAGTTTGATTGGCCTAACGCTCCTCGGCGACAAGGCGGAACGGCCAACTTACGAACCACTCCCGATCAAACATTTGAACACTACACGGCCCAACTTCTCGATCCAAAACTCAACATCGCCTTTATCAGCGCGTGCAATCCGTTGCGGAGATTCCTGGTTGTCTACGCCTTCCGGCGAGCCGACTTTCCCTGGGTTGGCAACTGGGAAGAAAGAAATCATCAGACGGCTCCGCCGTGGAACGGGCGCACATTCTGCCGCGGCATCGAATTCAGCACAACGCCGTTCTCGATTCCGCGCCGCGAATCGATCGATCAGGGTCCGCTCTTCGGAGAGCGGACTTATCGCTGGCTTCCGGCAAAATCGCAGGTTGCGGTTCGCTTTCTGATCCTGTTGCTGCAAACTCCGGAGCAATTTTCGGGTGTGAAGAAAGTCTTGTTCGAAGACGGAGAAGCTCGCATCATCGAAGCGGGGGGCGCACTTCGTCAACTCGCGGTTCCGGTCGGAAGGTTTTTGTAAGTGTTGATTGCTTTGCCTGGAAATCCACGGGATTTATGAGTCTGCTGGCCATCGATATCGGTTCGAGCGCATGTAAGGCCGTCCTCTTCACGGTCGGCGGCGAGATTCTTTCGCAATCCACGGCCCGCTACGACCCCGAGTTCCCTCGCCCGTCATTTGCGGAGATGAATCCGGAAAGATTCTGGCTTGCGGTTTGCAGTGCGTGCCGTGCGGTTACGAAAGAAGCCGTCGAGCCCGTCCAGGCACTCTGCCTGAGCTCTCACGGCGAGACCTTTGTAGCGGTGGATGCAAAAGGGAGGGCCCTTACCAACGCAATCCTCAACCAGGACATGCGCGCAACGATTGAGGCTGACTGGTGCGAACAAGCCATCACCCGCAAGCGTTTATTTCACATCACGGGCCTTATCTCTCATCCGATGTATTCCATCCCCAAGATCGTGTGGTTGCACAAGCATCACCCGGATGTCTTCGCCGCAACGGCATGCTTCGTCACCTTGATCGGCTATCTGCTGCAACGGATGGGTCTGCCTCCATACGTGGACTACTCGCTAGCCTCACGTTTTCTTGCCTTCGACGTTCGGCAACAGGCTTGGTCCGACGAAATCTTGTCCGCCTCAGAACTACGCAAGGAACAACTGCCCGAGCCTGTGCCCGCAGGCACAATTGCCGGAAGATTGACTTCCGAGGCGGCCAGCATGCTCGGTCTCTCGCCGGGCACGCCGGTTGTCCTCGGGGGCCATGACCAACCCTGCGGCGCTCTCGGCATGGGCGTTATCGGCAAGGGTCGCGTCTCCGATTCCATGGGAACCTACGAGTGTATTGTGGCCGGCTCCGACGAGCCTTCCCTCAGCGATGCAGCTCTGCATGCTTCGTTAAATTCTTACTGTCACGTCGTTCCCCGGAAGTTCCTCACGCTCGCCTACTTCCCCTCTGGAATCATGGTGAAGTGGCTTCATGACTTGCTGTATCACGATGGATCGGTTGGAACATCCGAAACCCTTGTCGAGGACATCGAGGCATCTCATTATGCTTTCCTGGAGGCGCACGCTTCGGACGGACCCACTGGCTTGTGCGTCACACCTCATCTGATTGGGACCTGCAATCCCGAGTTCAATCCCCATGCTCGAGGATGCATCGCCGGGCTGAATCCAGCAACCACGCGCAGCCAACTCTATAAGGGAGTCCTCGAAGGCCTGGCTTGCGAACTCTCGCTGATCGCGAAAATACTTGCGGAAGGAACAGGAGACTTCACGGATATCTACGTAAGTGGAGGCGGTTCGCGCTCCGCCCTCGGTTTGCAATTGCGAGCGGCCCTCACCGGCCGTCGCTTGCATGTGATGAAATCGTCCGAATCGGTCTGCCTGGGCACCGCAATCCTGGCTGGCGTGGCCATCGGAGAGTATAGGGATTTCAGCCAAGCCGTACTTCAAGTCGTTCACGAAACGAGAGTGCTCGCCCCGGACCCGGCTATTTGCGCCGAGTATACGGACCAGTTCAATCAGTATCAGGTTTGGCGCGCGGCCATGATCGCGCGCCTGGATTTCGCCAGCCACAAGGAGGAACGTTGATTCAGCCTACTGTTGCATTCATCGTCTACGGTGTCCACAAAGATGGCCTCAAGGACCCGATGGGAGTTCCCTTCATTGATGACGCGATCCTTGCGCGCGCGAAAGAATCCCTGACTAAAGCAGGTCTAAAGCTTCTGGAACACGACATCGTCGTCGCTACAAAAGCCGAAGCCCGCGCAGTCATGAAAAAGATGAAGTCCGACGACCGGGTCGATATGATTGTCCTCTTCTCGGGCACGTGGGTCTGGGCCGCGCATTTAGTCGGAGCTATCCGCGACTACGCTGCGAGCGGTAAAGCCGTCCTGCTCTGGACTCATCCGGGCTCGCAGGGCTGGCGACCGGTTGGTGGATTGGTCATGCATGGCGGACTGCTGGAAATCGGGGTGCCGCACAAGTTCGTCTACGGTGAAACCGACGACGAAACGACTCTCAAGATCGCCAGCTACGCCCGCGCCGCTCACCTGAAAAATCTTCTGAACCTGTCGACCATGGGAGCGTTTGGCGGCCGGGGCATGGGGCAGACCTGCGGCGTTGCGGATCCATCGCAGTGGATGCGAATGTTCGGCGTAGACATCGATTCTCGCGATACCACCGAACTGATTCGAACCGCGGACAAGATCACCGCCGAGGAACTCGCAGACCTTCAGCCCCGCCTGGAAACGTTATTCGGTTCTCGACCCGACAAGAACGTCGTAAACGAGCGCTCCATTCGTCTTTACCTTGCGCTCAAGAAAATCGTCCACACGCAAAACTTCGACTTCTACACGATTCAGTCTTTCCCCGGATTGGGTGACGACTACTCCGCCACCTGCTTCGCCCAAAGCATGATGCTCGATGACGGCTATGGAACTTCCACGCTCGGCGATTTCAACACCGCGCTCACGGTATGGCTGCTCACCAAGCTGAGCAAAGAACCCGTGTACTACGGCGACCTCCAACACATCGACAAGAAGAAAAAAGAAATCAAGATCATCGGCGACGGGGCTTGTCCGCCATCGCTCGCCAGTACACTGGGGCCGGCAGGTTTTTCCGAACACGGTATCCCTACGGAAGGCGAGGCGGGCGGCCTTTCGGTAAAACTCATCTGCAAAGTTGGGGAAGGAGTTCTGGCGCGCCTTGGCCGTGTAAAGGGAGAATTCCAGATGGTGATTACGCGCGCCACCATCTTCGAGCCGCCGAAGGAAACAATTAGGGATCGCCTCAATGAATGTGGAATTCCATTTTGGCCGCACGGCTTCGTCACCGCTCACTGCGATATTGAAAAGATGCTCGAGAGTTGGACGAACGAATACGCTTGCCTGGGATATGGCAGCGACTTGTATCCTGCGCTGATTGAGTTTTGTGAACTTACGGGAATCAAGCCTGTACTGCCCTGAGCCTGAACTCCGCGAGCGAGATGAATGACGGCAACTACGACCGCTACCGGACAGCCCAGTAGGCGGGCGGTTGCTTTTCTCAGCAAGCCCCGGAAAATGCTCATTGCCTACTCCCAGCGAAACACCTTCGCCGAGAGCGCCGTGCATACGATAAACGCTACGGCCAGCGCTGTCAGGTCGCGCGCGTGCGCCCACCACGCGTCGCCCTTCCAAATCCCTTCGAGCAATGAGACCGCGTACGTCAGCGGCAAAACCTTGGCTACCGCTTGAACCGCCAGGGGTAGCGATTCAACCGGAGCGAACAGTCCCGAAACCGCCATCATCGGATACATGATGACGGCGCCAATCGGCTGCGCAAAACGCGCCGTGGGAACGAGGCTGGCGATGAGAAAACCGATCGACAAAATGCTGCAGGTGCTTACCAGAAGCGCCATCGTGAACCCCACCAGGGGGACATGAATGCCGACCGGATAGTAGCGTTTGCCTGCCGCAACCATTAAAACCAGTGTGGCCGCGCTGAGGAGCAGCTTAACCATCACGTGGGCACCAAGAATCGTCTGGGGCCGCAGCGGAGTGGCGCGCAGTCGTTTGAGAATACCCCCCTCGCGGTAGATCGAAATGATCGTGACCAGCGACAACACAGCGCCGATGAGAATCAGGACCGAAGCGAGAACGGGTAGACCGACGCCGGTAAAACTCCTGGCCGCGGGTGAGGTCAGTGCTCTGCGGCCGACCATTCGACCGGCCACGAGGAACACTAAAACCGGGATACCGATCGTCCCGATCGCCCCCAACGGTTCGCGCAGGAATATCTTGATTTCGATCCATGTCAATTTCCAGAGTCCACGCAGCATAGAGATCAAGCCTCAATCGCGAATCGAGTGACCCGTCAGTTTGAGAAAGACATCCTCAAGGTTGGGGAGAATCGTGCGAAAATCGGTGACTCGTATCCGATTCTCCGACAGACAATGAATCACCTCGGTGACAAGATCGTCGCCGCTACCCCGAATCGTGAACTGCGACCCGCTGCACGTGATCGCCTCGACTCGCGGGATCGCTCGAAAACGCTCCAAAGCGCTTCCGTCGTCGGTGGCGAGGACGACAGTTCGTTCAGGGCAGTGCCGCTTAACCAGGTTGTCCGGCCGGTCGATGTCGATGATACGTCCGTGTTCGATGATTGCCACCCGGTCGCACAAGCGCTCGGCTTCCTCCATGAGATGGGTAGTGAGGAACACCGTCTTGCCGCGCTCGCGGATTCCGCGCACCAGATCCCAGATGGCGCGCCGGGCCTGGGGGTCCAGCCCGGTGGTTAACTCGTCGAGAAACACCAGTTGCGGATCGTTGATCAGCGCGAGGGCAATGAACAATCGCTGCTTCTGGCCGCCCGACAGGGTCA
Organism: Acidobacteriaceae bacterium; assembly: GCA_003134435.1. Taxonomy (GTDB): domain Bacteria; phylum Acidobacteriota; class Terriglobia; order Terriglobales; family Acidobacteriaceae; genus Acidiflorens. The sequence goes on along the minus strand of PLBE01000096.1, from coordinate 10,623 downwards.
TGAACCAGGCATTCCGCTTGTCGATAAGCCCAAGCTGTTCGAGCAACCGATCGCCGTCGATCGCATTTCTCTGGTAAAGGGATGCCCAGAGGTCTACCGCCTCCCACACTTTGATGCGCTTCTGCAGCTGTGCCTGCTGCAACTGAACTCCAATTCGCTCTTGCAGCTTGTAAACGTCGTTGAAGGGATCAAGACCGAGCACCGATATGGCGCCCCGGTCGGGTGTTCGCAGACCCTCGATGCACTCCATCGTCGTGGTCTTTCCCGCGCCGTTGGGCCCGATTAATCCAAAGATCTCGCCGTCGTTGACCTCAAACGATATATCGTCGACCGCCACTGTGGAGCCGTAGGTTTTCCGGATCGCGGAAACTTGAATGACTGGAGGCATTATCGAATGCAAGACTCAGGCTGAAAGTTAACAAGCATACGCAAGGAATGCGTAAAGGAATAGTAAATGAATGGTGTGAAAGATGAGGGCGCCGCACGTGCGCAGGGTCGTCCTTGGCGGAGGTGCCGGCATAGTTTAACGGGTCAACTTGTGATCTGCAGTGAACTTCGACGCCCGCATTCATGACTTTCTCCGCAAGCGCTGAAGCACGGCGCCACCCAGACTGCATCTCCCAACAACTCGAACCACACGGAATCGAAGTCGGCGACAACCCTTCACTCCGCTGGGATCGACCCTGTTGTGATCGACATCACAAATGGCGGTGATTCAGGCTACACTCGGTTCGCCGCGCTTGCATTCGAATAATCGCATTGCGGATGGGGTTTGATGCAGCCAAGTTTCACATCCAGTGGCGGTAGGTGCTTCGCGAGGTCAGAGTTCGATGGCGAGTGCGCACGCCTTGTTTTCAAATTGTGGCATCTCGCGCAATTCGGCGAATCGCAATGTGGGAGAAAGCCCATCGGCGACGATTCTGGCCGTCAGTTTGGTTTTCGCGAACGACAAGTCCAAGCTTCCGAGTCATTATGATACAAGTAGTTAGGCAATCGTCAGAAATGTCAACGCGCCTCAGCGATGCGGCAATCATCGTGCATACCACTCGTTGGAGAACCACGTGAGCACCCTCCCCCAATTCGTGAGCCAGGTTGGAAATCTGGATTCGCAAATAGCCGTGCATCCAGGTTCAGCGAAGCGAAGATCAGCGGCGAAAGTCGTTCTCACTCTGAGTCTGGCGCTGCTGTACAGCGCGCCTCTTTTGGGGGCGGTTCATCCCGTTCCTCTAGATAAGAACGTTGACGCCGCCAAGTGCCTCGAATGCCATGAGGACAAGTCGAAGGGCAAAGCCGTCCATTCCGCCATCGCGATGGGCTGCCTGACCTGCCATGAAGTGCGTGTTAACAAAGACATCACCCGTGTCAAGCTCATCACTTCGACGCCACAGGCACTTTGCATCACCTGCCATGCGGACAAGGACGCGGCCACGCTGAAGGGCACTGTGCATCCGCCCGCCGTGCGCGACTGCCTTAAGTGTCACGATCCGCATACTTCCGACAATAAGAATCAGTTGCTGAAGGCCACTTCCGGAGAAAAAGGCAAGAACCTCTGCCTCGATTGCCACAGTCAGGGAACGAATGTTCCCGCCAAAGGCAGCCGCCACGCCGCGCTCGACATGGGATGCGACGCTTGCCACACGACTCACAAAGTCGGCGAAAAAGGCAAGCAGGAATTCGACAATCATCTGAACAAGGCCGTCCCCGCTCTCTGCATCGACTGCCACGACGTCAAAGATGCCGCGCTCATCAAGGCTCACCAGGGACAGCCGTTTGCCACCGCCACCTGCACCCAATGTCATGACCCGCATCAGTCCGCGCAGCCGAAGCTGATGGCTAAGTTTACGCATCCTCCCTTTGCCGAAAAGACCTGCGAAATCTGTCACGCGCCCGCCAAGGACGGCAAAGTCGTCCTGACCAACACCGACTCGCGAGCGCTCTGCGCCACCTGCCACAGCGATCAGGTGGAGCACATCGACAAGGCCAAAGTAGCGCATCCCGGAGCCCAGGGAGAATGCATCGCCTGCCACAATCCCCATGCCGGCAAGACTCCCGGCTTCCTGCAGCCCGATCCAGTCAGCGCCTGTCTCGCCTGCCATGCCGACCAGGCCGAACAGTTCAAGAAAGCGCATCTTCATCAACCGGCTTTTGGACAGTCGTGTGCGATCTGCCATGAGCCGCACGGCGGCGACAACGAACACCTGCTACGCACCACGAAAACCGATGCGCTGTGCCTCGAGTGCCACGGCCCCGACTCCGCCGCGCCGAAGAAGCTCGAAGCCGAGCACCTGATCTCGATCTTCGATGGGAAAGTGAAACTCCCCGAGGATTACTTCACGAAGAACAAGACCGTCGTGCTGCCGCTGCGCTATGGACGCGGGCATCCGGTCGACGGCCACCCGGTGGTCGACGTGCCCGATCCGACCGATGTCACCAAGACGTACGCAAAAATCAACTGCATGTCATGCCACCAGCCGCATGCGTCGGCGCAGCCCGACCTGCTGGTGAAGGACCAGGCCAACAACATGGCTTTCTGTATAACTTGTCACAAGGATCTGACGAAACGGTAGTTTGCATGAGGAGATTGAAATATGTCTGAAGTCAAGGCAAGCTTGATTCCGAATCCCAAGGGCTGGCTCGTGTGGTGTCTGCTGCTCGCCATGGCGTTGCTTGCGCCCATCTCCGGATTCGCCGACAAGAAGAAGAAAGCGGACGCCGAGCCCAAGAAGATTCCCGTCATCGACTACTCCAACATCGTCTGGCCCAATCCGCCCGCGATTGCGCGCATCCGCTACACCGCGTTCTATTCGGCCGAGAAAATATCGCAGGTCGAGGCTGAAAACAGCACCAAGAAAGCCAAGTGGATGGACCGCCTTGCCGGCACGCAGCCCCAGAGCGAGAGCACCAAGGTTCTGTTCCAACTCGGCGAACCGTATGGCATGGCCGTCGACTCCAAGAACAATCTCTATGTGGCCGACCAGAAGGTGGGCGCAATCTTCATCTTCAACACTGAGACCCGCGACGTGGAGCTGATCAAGAACAAGACCCACGGCCACTTTGTTCGCATTATCGGATTGGCGATGGACGACGGCGACCGTCTCTTCGTTTCCGATCCCGGCCTGCGCCATATTCTGGTTTTCGATTCCACCCACAAGCCGGTCGATGTCATCACCGATGGATTGGTTATGCCAGCCAACCTGGCCATCGATCGCGAGAACCGCCAACTCTATGTTTCCGACATCAACCTCGACCAGGTCCTTGTCTATGACGCCGACTCCCTGAAACTGAAACGCACGATGGGCACCACCGGGCACAAGCACGAACTCACCACTCCCGGCGATTTCGCCAAACCGACTGGGCTGGCGGTTGATTCCGACGGCAATCTTTACGTCTGCGACACCCTCAACGATCGCATCGAAATCTTCGACGCCGACGGCAAATTCATTAAAACCTTCGGCAAAAATGGCGACGGCCCCGGCTACTTCGCCCGCCCCAAAGGCGTGGCAATTGACAGCGACAATCACATCTGGGTTGCCGATGGCGTGCAGGATCGCGTGCAGGTGTTCAATCAGGAGACCCAGCTACTCATCTCCTTTGGCGGTCACGGCCTGCTCCCCGGGCAGTTCCAGGGAATCGTAAACATCGTCGCCGACAACAACAATCGCATCTTCACTTCCGAGATTTACCCCGGGCGCGTCCAGCAGTTCCGCTATGTCACCGATGCCGAGGCCGAACAGTTGAAAAAAGAAAAGGAAGCGCAGCGCGAAAAGAGATCAGCCGGAACACAAAAAGAAGTGACGCCGATCACGCCCCCCGCTCCTTCCGCTTCCGTTCCCCCGAGCCACTAGTCCATTCGGCGGCGGGGCTCTGCCCCGCCATCGCGACTAACGTCGTTGTGCCCCTGCCGCCACAACTGCTGCATTTTGCAACACTTGTGATATGTAACTCTTGGTAACACTCGGAAGTGCGGATTTTCACCACTCCACCTTTTTAACTGGATCATTTCCCTCAGTTCGGCACTCAGCCCCAATTTGGATTTTCGGGAAGCTCAGCATAATTACTCTTTAGATTCATCAGCTTACACCATACTTCTTTTAATGCGCAGCCTCGGCTCCTTTCGGACAACCAGTTGCATTAGCACGGTGGAGAGGCGGCTTCGAAGAGTGCCCAGGCACACAGCGCAGCCCAAGGCCTAAGCCTCTGAGAATTCGAAACGCGATGTACAAATCATGGAGGTCTTAAATTTTATGAAGAAAGCGATGTTACTCGTATTAGTCGTCTTCGCATTCGCAGGGTTTATGATGGCGCAGAACTGGTCGTCGACGGTTGACGTACTGGGCGCACACAACAATCAGGGCCGCGGCTGCGCGGGCTGCCATGCTCCGCATAGCGGCTCGTTCGGTTCCGGTCACGGCGGCGGTGCCGATGCTGGCAGCTATGCATTGTGGGGCCAGGACGCCAGCCCACTGTATGGCAAGACGGTTGCCTTCGGCGACGGCGGAAGATACGTTGAAGTTCTGCCCACCGGTATCGCCAGTGGAAGCCAGGAAGTTGGCGGCATTCTGCTGTGCCTGAGCTGCCATGACGGAAACCTGACCCAGTCCAACATGATGCAGAACTGGTCCTATGAACAACAGATCGGCCTGCTGACCAACACCACCTACGGCAGCCAGAAGATTCCAACCCTGCTCGGCAACGACGGCACCACGGCCGGCAACTACACCAACGATCACCCGGTGGGCCAGAATGCCACCATCAGCACCGCCAACGGCTTGGTATTCGCCAATAATAAATTCAGCGTAACCGCAGGCACACAGTACGCGCAGTTCGTTGCCAACTACGGCTGGCCGGCATTGGCGCCCGGAACATGGTCGAACCCCTACGGCGTGAATGGCAGCGGCAAGCCTTATGTGCTCTGCACCACCTGCCACAACCAGCACTTGATGAATGTGGTCAAGGTGACCAACGGCGCCGGAGTCACGGGCCTGAATTCCGGCTACTACGCGACCATGTTCTTCATCAACGCACCGTACAACCCGGCCAGCACCACTCCTTTCAGCAACGAGACGGCGCAGTTCTGCCGCCAGTGCCACGGTGGAGAAGCGAACGAGTCCAACAACGGAACAGCAACCACAACCTTCTAACTGGTCATTTGCATGAAGGGGGAGGGGAGACACTTCCCTCCCCCTTTTTTTCTCAAACAGGATGGTTCTCATGAAACCCCATTTCCCCATTTGCTTTGTTTTTCTTGTTTCGGTTGCGGCATCTTCCGCCCAGGTTGCGTCTCATGCACCGACGGCCCTGGCGCAGCCGCCCGCTGCGACACAGGCAGCACAGGCTCCAGCCAGACCGGTGGCACGCGTCAATGGATCTGTGTTGACCGATGTGGACCTGGTGCGCGAGGAATACACAATCTTCCCTTACGCCCGCCAGCACGGCGGAGTGCCCAAAGAGATGGAAGCGGACATTCGCAACGGCGCCATGAAGATGATGATCTTCGAAGAGCTGGTGTACCAGGAGGCGCTGCGCCGCAAGATGACTGTACCGCCGGCCAAGCTGGACCGCTCCGAGCAGGCGTTCCGCAAGACATTTGCCACGCCCGATGAATTCAATGAGTTTGTGCAGAGCGATTTTCACGGATCGCTTGCGCTGGTGCGGGAGAAGATCAAGCGGTCATTGCTGATCGAAGCGCTCCTGAAGACCGAGGTCGAGGACAAGGCCGCGGTTTCGCCGGCCGAGCTGAAGGATTTCTACGACAAGAATCCGGCGCGGTTTGAGCATCCGGAGTTGTATACCTTTCAGACCATCTCCATTCTTCCTCCGGACAAGGCCACTGCGGAACAACTCAAGGAAGGCCGCAAGCGGGCAGACGACGCGCTGCGCCAGGCGAAGGTGACCAAGTCGGCCGAGGAGTTTGGCCTGCTGGCGGAGAAGATCTCCGATGACGACTACCGGGTGATGATGGGCCAGCACAAGCCCGTGCCCGTAAGCACGTTGGCGCCGCAGGTGCTGAGTGCGCTGAAGAACATGAAGCCGGGCGACGTGAGCGGCCTGATTCAACTGGACCAGGCATACACCGTGGTGCGGCTGAACGTGCACCAGACGGCTGGCGAATCGAAGTTTGAAGACGTAAAGGCGCAAATCAGCAAAGAGCTGCCGCTAACCAAGCGGGAAAAGCTCCGCGGCGACCTCGACCGGAAGCTCCGGGAAAGCGCAAAGATCGAAGTTCTTTAACCAGCAGTAGCGGAAATCCCGTCCGCACGGAGAGTTGGGAGAAGTTGGGGCGCAGTTACGGTGAAGGGGTCAATGCGAGTTGCGTGGGTGGTGCCTGCAGTGTGCTTGCTGCTGGCGTGGCCCGCTGACGCGCAGATCAAAACGGGGGAAGTCAGCTCAAGCCTGAACGCGCTCATCGCTCCCGGATTTACCGCGGACTACAGCAATATGGGAGGCTCCGATCACACCTGGACGATCGGCGGAGTCGCCAATTATTCAGGCTCTTTCTATAGTCCCAAATTCCTATCCTTCGACTCCAGCTTCTTTCTGAATCAGTCGCGAGCCAATTCCGACTACCAGTCGATTTCCAGTGCGAGCGGCGTGACGGCGAGCGCGTCGATCTTCGGGGGCAGCCACTTTCCTGGCTCGATCAGCTATTCCAAAACCTACGACAGCGAAGGGAGTTACGCAGTTCCGGGGCTGGCGAATTACGTCACCCATGGGAACAGCGATGGCTTCGGCATCAACTGGAGCGAGAACCTTCCCGACGCACCGAGCTTCTCGGTGGGATTCCAGAAAGGGAGCAGCCAGTATTCGGTGTACGGGACCAACGACCAGGGCACAAACTCATTTCACTCTCTCAGCATGCACTCGTGGTATCAATGGGCCGGGTTCGGTAGGGGGGCGTACTACGCCTCCGGCGGCAGCAAATCGCTGATTCCGGAGGTGATCTCCGGCGCATCGGATACGGAGTCGACAAACGGCAACAGCAACTACGGATTCAATATTTCGCATCGGCTGCCCTTTCACGGAGCCGCGTCGGGCTCCATCGCACATTCCACCTGGGACAGCAACTACCAGGGCAGCACCTCGACCGGATCCCTTGACCTTTACAGCGCAACCGCGTCCCTGCATCCATTCAATCAAGTCTCCTTTTCCACGAGCGCCAGCTACTCTGACAACCTGGCCGGGCAACTGATTGAGCAGGTGATTGCGGCGGGCGGTACGGCCACGGCGGTGAATGCGAGCGCGGGAACAAGTTCACTGGACCTGATGAGCGAGGTCACCTATGCGCCGCGCAAGGATTTGGATACGTCGGCCTATTTTGAACGCAGATCGCAGGCCTACGATGGAACGAATTATGCATCGGACGCGCTCGGCGCCACAGTCTCTTATTCAAGGCCGGTGCTGAATGGGAATTTCAACGCCTCGTTGAATATGGCGGAAAACTCCACCGAGCCGAGCAGTGACGATTCGTTGAGCTTTTCTACAACGGAGAACTACACAACCGAGATCAAGGGATGGAAGGTTGCCGGCTCATTCGGCTATTCGCAGAACGTGGAAACCCTGCTGGTGACTTATCTGAACTCGTTCTATCGATACTCGGGCAATGCCCATCGGCGCTGGGGCCTGTTCAGCGTGAGCGTGGGCGGGGGCGGCGGGCGCACCGCGCTGACGTCACAGGCAGGAACGGCTAACAGCAGCGAGAGTTTCAGTGCGGGCGCGGGATTCAGCAAATACCTTACGGCCAGCGGAAGTTACTCTAAGTCGAGTGGAGAGGCGCTCCTTACCGGATCGGGCCTGGTGACAGTCACCGTGCCTCCGCCGACGCTGGATTCGAGCCTGGTGAGCCTGTTCGGCGGGAACAGCTACTCAATGTCCCTGGCCAGTTCACCCCTGAAGGGGCTTACCATGTCAGCTTCGTATGGCAAGGCGAACAGCAATACGAATCTTAGCGGCGTTGCGTCCCTCAATGCATCCACCGAGTTCAATGCGCTGGTTCAATACCAGGTGCGCAAGCTGTGGATTCAAAGCGGATACTCGCGTCTGGGGCAGAGTTTCAGCGGCTCCGGAACAGGTCCTGAAGTTGTATCATCGTTCTACATCGGAGTGTCACGTTGGTTCAATTTCTTTTGAGACGCGCGAAACGGCAACCGATGCGCGCCGGCCTGATTGTGGCCTGCGCAGCGGTCCTGCTTGCCCCGCTGTGGGCGTCTCAAAAAGCCAAGCCGGCGCCGGAGCAGTGGGAGATGTCGCTGGACGGCGGACGCAAGCTCACCTACCAACGCAGCTTCAGCTCAGAGCAGGAAGTGAAGCCGAACCGAGGCTTCTGGAACAAGCTGGTGGATGTGATTGCCGGCGCGCCGGATTATCGCTTCCTGGTGCGCCCCTACAGCGTGGTTACCGATTCGCATGGGCGGGTCATCGTCACCGATCCGGGCGCGGCGGGCGTGCACATCTTCGACTTCGCGCAACGCAAGTACAAGTTCATCCAGAGAAGGGACAAAATCAAGAATGCGATGCTGGCGCCGCAGTGCGTCGCCGTGGATGCCCAGGACAACATCTACGTCACCGATTCCGATGCGGGCGTGATCTTTGTCTTCGAGCCCAGCGGAAAATTTGTTCGTGCAATCGGCAGCCTGAAGGGCGGCGAAGGTTATTTCAAGCGGCCCACGGGAATCGCCGTGGACTCGGCCGCGCAACAGATCTATGTGACCGACACGCTACGCGATGAAGTCTTCGTGCTGGACATGCAGGGCAACATCCTGAAGACCATCGGCAAGACCGGCGATGGCAACGGCGAATTCAATGCGCCCACGGAGCTGCGGCTCGATGGGCCGAACCTGATGGTGGTGGACGCGCTGAATTTCCGAGTGCAGGCATTTGACCGCTCCGGCGCCTTCCAGTACGCGATCGGCAAAATCGGCGATGGCCCCGGAGCCATGTTCCGACCGAAGGGCGTGGCCACCGATTCAGAAGGCGACCTCTACGTGGTGGATGGTTTGTGGGGGATGGTGCAGGTTTTCAACCGGCAGGGTCAACTGCTGTATTACTTCGGTTCAAGCGGAACACATGCAGGCGAGTTTCAGTTGCCGGCGGGGTTGTACATTGACCATGAGGATCAGGTTTTTGTGGTGGATTCATTCAACCGTCGTGTGCAGGTTTTCCATTACTCAGGTTTAAAACAACCGGTTACGGGGGGCACAAGGTGAAGTTAGGAATCTTGCCCGCCGTATTAGCGATGCTGCTGAGCGCGACCACGCTGGACGCGCAGATCACTGGGGACGTGCTGGGCATGCACTCATTCGGGCCAGGCACCAAGTCGCCGATCGCAGGCGCACGCCCTGACGCCTGCGCCTACTGCCACGCGCCGCACTCCGGAACAGTCTACGGCCTGTGGAACCAGAAGCTGACCACGCAGACCTATACGCTCTACACCAGCGACACGGAAAAGAACAAAGGCAAGCAGCCGACGCTCGGATCAGACAGCAACAAATGTCTGAGCTGCCACGACGGCACAGTGGGAGTGGGCAACACCGTCGCCTATGGCCAGGTAACGATGACCGGATCGATGTACACCCCGGATGTGTTCGGCAGCAACATGCAGACGTCGCATCCCTTCAGCCTGGTGGCGCCGCTGAAGGACAATATCGACCTGGCGGCCTCGCTGGCGAAAAGCCACAGAACCGCCGACCCAACCGGAGCCGTGCGACTGATCGGCGGAAACGTCGAGTGCACATCTTGCCACAATCCGCATGTGCAGGCCAAGGACATGATCAGCCAGAATTTTCTGGTAAAGGACGGCACGGGCGGGCAGCTTTGCTTGGCCTGCCATGATCCCACACGAACCGCCACCGGCAAGGTGAATCCGATCGCCGATTGGGCCACCAGCGCGCACGCCATCTCAACGGATGCGATTGCGCCAACGGCGGCGGTGGGCAGCTACACCACCGTGGCCAAGGATGGCTGTATCGCCTGCCATGCGCCGCACAATGCGGGCGCGACGGCGCGGCTGCTACGCGGCGTGAATGAGCAGGATTGCATCGCCTGCCATAACGGCGCGAACGTATCGCCGATGGTGACCTGGGCCAACGTGTTTCCGGAATACGCGACACCGAAGGTGGGACATCCATTTCCCACATCGGCCAATCCGCACGATGCAGCCGAGAACACCCTGCTCAACAACAACCGTCATGCCACCTGCGTGGACTGCCACAATGCACATGGATCGGAGCAAGTGGGCGTTTTCCCGCTTCCTCCGCTGATTCGCGTCTCGCAAAAGGACATTGCAGGCGTCAGCGCCACCAACGGAACGCCCCTGCCGACGCCGGCCCTCAATCAGTTTGAGAACTGCCTGCGCTGCCACGGCACCAGCACCGGCAAACAGGTGCTGACGATGTATGGATACTTCCCGGTCAGGGCGGTTTCGGCGGGAGATCCTTTGAACCTGATTCCGCAGTTTGACATCGGCGCAACCTCCAGCCATCCGGTAACGCACGTGAGCAACAGCATACTCGGACAGCCCAGCCTGCTGGCCGCGATGCTGACAATTACCGGCGGCGCATCGAGCCGCACCATTCCTGCCAATGGCGTGGGCGCCCAGATTCTCTGCACCGATTGCCACAACAGCGA
>PLBE01000212.1 GCA_003134435.1 Acidobacteriaceae bacterium | reverse complement strand
CGATCTTGCATAGGGCTGGAGCCGCACCCAGCGGTCATGCGAAAATTCGATGGACGACTTCCGGAATGCCGGCGGGGTGGACGAGTGCGTCCGCTGCTACCCGAGACCGCGGGGTCCCGAGACTTTTCCGGGCTACATTAATCTGATGGCCTGCATCGCATAGAATGTGTGCATCGCGGCCAATCCAGCAGTCCGGTCCAGCTCCGGATTCTCTTACTCAGGTTGGATAGGTCGTTTCGATCATCGGGAGGTTTATGGAACAGCTTCGGTTTGGGCTTTCTTTTCTGGCTCTGATTCTGTCGGTGTTACTCGCGATTTCCTGCGGCGCGGGCGCGCGTTCATCGACGGCGACGGGGCAGCTTCAGTCCATCACGCTGAGCCCAGCGTCAGCCGATACGGAGATCGCACAGTTTGTCGCCACCGGACATTACATCAATCCGCCGCAAACGGTCACTCCGCAGCCAGCGCTGTGGGGCGTCTGTTATCAGGGCGCGCCAACGTCGGAGGTTACCGTGACGAAGGAAGGTCTGGCTCAATGCACCAGCGGTGCGAGCGGAACCTACACGGTGTTCGCGCTGCAACAGACCGAGTGTAACCTGGTCAATGCCTGCGGCGGGGGATGCACGATCGTCGGCACGGCGCAACTCACCTGCCCGTAGGGTTGGGAGTGGTTCATGGCGAGCCACTCGCGGGCGAGCGACTTCATCGGCATTGCAAGATTTTTCGCGGGGACACGCCCCAATAAAACTGACATGTGGAAAGCCGGGTAGCTCGCCAGCTGATTGGCGGCCGGGCGAGAACGCCGGCTCTCCACTGGATTCACGCGCTCTTGATTACGTGTTCCTAACCACAGCACTACGCGGCCGGGATCTTCAATTCCATGCCGGCTCTGATTTTGTCGGGATCGTCCAAGCCATTGGCCTGCGCAATCTTCGGGTATTTATTGGGATCTCCGTAGAAGTGTTTGCTGATTTTCGAGAGGTTGTCACCGGGCTGCACGGTGTAGGTCTGGGTCGCATTGGGATCGACTTGAATGTCGTGCTTCAGGTCGGCAAAAGTGGGGTCGACGGCCTTGATTGCGTCCCAGATGCGGTTTTTGCTGGCCTCGGAATCGCAGAGAACCTGCAGATGAAGCTGCTCGCCATCCAGATCGAGGGCTTCGACCTTCGCGCTTTCCTTCTGGATCACATCGAGCACGGGTTGATATTTCTGACGTAGTTGATTGAGGTCTGCCATGGTTTATTCCTCCTGAGAGATAAAAGACGATAGCTGCGACGAAGTGGATGGATGCCGGGTTGCGGCTTTCGTAACTGATTGGAGAAAGCTAACACAGGCGCGGGCGGCGCGGCAAACTCGGTTGGACAACTGGCTTCACTGGATGGTCTCCGCGGCTTCTTTGTAGGTCCCGAATTTTTTGGCGACCGGCTTGAGCGTGGGATAAAACTGCACAAAAACGTGCTCGACCGCGGCGTGCTGCTCGTGACAGGTCCAGCATCCAGCCTTGGGATTGGCAGCGGCCGATTTTGGGTCTTGGTCGAAATTGAAATAGGCCCATTTTTCGGGGAAGCGCGTTTCGTCTTTCACCTCGACCCCGATGCCCATCCAATCGGTCTGGTAGTGTCCCGCTTTGTTGATCGAACCTTGGCTGGTAGACCCGCGATCTTCGACGACGAACATGGTTTTATCCGGCCACTTACCCGACTTCAAGAATTCCTGGTAGGCCCACTGCGGCACGAAGACGTTGGTGAACATTTCATGGCCCGGCTGGGTGCTGTAGCTCATACCGAGGCCGGAAGAAAGGAAAATCCACTCGCGATAATCGGCAGGGCGCAGGAGTTGGTTGTCGCCGGTATACTGCGGGCGTCCGGGGGCGGGATCGGGTGAAGCGGCCCGAAGAATCGTGACCGCGAGGGCGAGAACGACCAGAGAAGCGGGGATCAACCGACGCATGGAAACCTCTTTAAGACTTTGACGACAAGACTTTGACGACGACGGCACGAGCAAGGCTATGACATGATACGCAAACGGGCGAGAAGAAGTTCTCGATTGCGGTAGTGGCTCACGATTGCAGTGACGACCGGCCGGCTTGCGTGAATAGCGCTGTACGAGAGCGGGGTCCGATCAGGCGACGGTTACTTCGAAACGACGCTTGAGGCGGAGGAAAGGTTCTTCGAAATACCAGCGGGAAAGGGAGGCGACGGCGACGGTGACTGCGGCGGCGACGCTGAAAAGCAAGACCATGAGGCCAAAGTGGCCGCGGGCTGCGGGCAGGCTGGGGAAAAAACGCCCCACGATGTTGTCTTCGAGGTCAAAGACCAGCATATGAATGAGGTAAACGCCATAACTGATATCGCCGAAAAAGCGTAGCACGGGGCGGTCCAGAACCGATTTCCAGCGGGAGGTTCCGGCCAGAACCGCCAATGCAACCGTCCCGGCAAAAAGAAGATTCAGCGCCGTTCCGCGTAGAGTCGATCCTAAGAATCTGCTGGCGCGAAATATTCCGAATGGATAACCGGCGCCGAACATCAGCAAGCTCGCGGAAAAAAGGACACCTGTGACGCGACCCATCGTGGCGCGTGTTCCCCATGGACCCCGAACCAAAGCGGCCAACAGCGCCCCGGCGGCGAGTCCATCCGCCACTAGCCAGGTATAACCGGCGCCTGAGTCGTAGCCCCGAATGAAACAGAAGGCCCGGAGGCAGGGACAGAGCAGACAAATGATGGCAGCGACGATCACAACCCGGTGGCGGGATAGCGAGCGAACCGCAGCGGGCCAAATGAGGTAGAAATGTTCTTCCACCGCCAAAGACCAGAGCACGGTGTACTGGGAAGGCACTCCGAATAGCTCGGTGACGTTGGAAAGGTAGAAAAAGCTGAACCCCAAAAACGCCCAGGATGCCTGGCGGTTGACCCATCCGGTTCGGGTGAGGGCTGCGAGAATCAGGAGCACCGCGTAATACAGCGGCAAGATACGCAAAGCGCGTCGAATGTAAAAGGTGCGGTAGTAGTCCGTCTTGGGCTTGGCATCGAGCAGGATGCCGGTAATGAGGAATCCAGAAAGTACGAAGAAGAGGTTCACACCCATCCAACCGGGCAGAGTAGCTGCGACAAACAGTTTTGGAAGTCCCGAAAGGCCCTGGACGCCGTAGCGAAAACCGAGGCCGTGGAAGAAAAGCACGAGCAAGACGGCGATTCCGCGAATCGAATCGAGTTCCGGCATGCGGGATCGGAGAAGGCCGGCGGCCGGGGGCGTCAATGACCGCCCCGCCGAGGTTGAACTTGCCATTGGAGTGGATCGCAACAAGTGGAGTTCAAAATACTATGCCATATTTCGAGGAGACAGGGACAATTCCAAGAGGAGACAGGGAGAATTCCAATTGGAGCTCCGCGCAACGAAGGAAGTCACCTGGAAAGACGCGGGGCAAGGACGTTGTAGAACTGCACGATGGCGATGAAGGCGATGCTCCAATGGGTACCGATGAGAGCGAGCACTGGCGCCGAATGCATCCAGAGCTTGCGCAGTCACAATGCGGCGGCAGACGGCGGCGGGCACTTTGGGAGCGATATCGTCCAGGCCAGGCTATGCGTCGTTTGAGGAAACCTTGGGACCTGGAAACCTGGAAATCTTCTACATCACCTCGCTGCGTTTGCGCAGGAACGCCGGGACATCGAGATCCTCTTCGTAGTTGGGAGCAACGGAACGCATCGCCTCCAGCGAGATGACCTCGGCTGCGTGCGCGGCGCTGCCGGGCGTCGACGGTTGAAACGCGTCGGGCGCGGGATCTGGCTCGAAGCTCGGTTCGGGCACGAAGGCGGACGCGGGCTGAGCCGAGGTTTCAGGCTGATCGAAGTCGTCGCGCGGATGGGAAAGGCGGCCGGTAGCGTCTCGCGCGACTTCTCGCGAGATGATCACGGGATCGTAATTTTCGTGGTGGCGCGGACGGCGCATTTCCGACTCTCTGAAGCCGGTCGCGATGACGGTTATCTTGACCGTGTCTTTCATCTTCTCATCGAGCACCGCGCCAAAAATAATGTTGGCATCTTCATGCGCGGCGCCCTGGATGATGGTGCAAGCCTGTTGTACTTCGGCGAGCTTCAGGGAGTGCGAGCCGGTAATGTTGATGAGGATGCCGCGAGCTCCGTCGATCGCTCCGGCCTCCAGCAACGGTGAGGCGATGGCGCGCTGCGCGGCCTCGACGGTGCGATGATCGCCGGACGCGGTCGCCGTGCCCATGACGGCATAGCCCATGCCCGCCATGATCGCCTTCACGTCGGCGAAGTCGCGGTTGATGATGCCGGGAATGGTGATGATGTCGGAGATGCCCTGCACGCCTTGACGAAGAATGTCGTCGGCGATGCGGAAGGACTCGAAGAAGCCGGCGTTCTCGGCGACGGCGAGCAACTTTTCGTTGGGGATCACGATGGTGGTATCGACCGACTCCATGAGTTCGGCGATGCCGCGCTCCGCCTGCTGCATGCGGCGTTTGCCTTCGAAGGCAAAGGGCTTGGTGACCACGGCGACGGTGAGCGCGCCCATTTCGCTGGCCAGAGAGGCGATGATGGGAGCGGCGCCGGTGCCGGTACCGCCGCCCAGTCCGGCGGTCACGAACACCATGTCGGCGCCTTCAAGCACTTCGATAATTTTGTCCGAATCTTCCAGCGCGCCCTGGCGGCCGATTTCAGGATTGGCGCCCGCGCCGAGTCCGTTGGTGAGCTTCACGCCGAGTTGAATCTTGGTGGCGGCGCGCGACATGCGCAGCGCCTGCAAGTCGGTGTTGGCGACGATGAACTCGATGTTTTCCATGCCCGAGTCAATCATGCGATTGACCGCATTGTTGCCGCCGCCGCCGACACCGATGACCTTGATGCGAGCGTCGTTGCGCGCTTCTTCGTTGAAGCAGATGCGGAGTCCGTTGTCTTCATTCATACTTCACCTCGTAAAATCAGTTGCCAGTTCTCAGTTCTCGGTAAGAACCAAACCCTCGCGCCAGTCGCAAACCACGCGCTCAATCCGTCGACGCTGCTTCACGCGCCTTTCCCCGCGAACAAGGCCTTCATGCGCGAGCCAAAACCAGGCTGCTGCAGGCCGCGGGCGATGCGGGCGCGGTGGCCGTAGTACGCCATTCCCAGGACGGTCGCGAACTCGGGTTCGGCCATAAATGACGGCATTCTGGCCATCGGGGTTGGCCAGGCCAGACGCGCGGCTTTGCGCAGCACCGATTCGGCCACGTCGAGAATGCCCGGAAGGCGCGAGGCGCCGCCACTGAGCACGAAGCCTGCGATGCAGTGGTCCAGAACTCCGGCATGGCGCAGGTTGTCGCGCAGCAGTTCGAAAAGTTCATGAGCGCGGGGGCCCAGAATTTCGCCTACCATGCGTTGCGACATCATGCGGGAGGGACGATCTCCGACCGAGGGCACTTCGACTTCGTTGCCTTCGGGGATGAGAGTGGGCACGGCGTTGCCGAAATTCTTCTTGAGGGTTTCTGCGTCGGCCGATCCCGTGCACATGCCAACCGAGAGATCGCTGGTGAAGTGGTCGCCGCCGATAGGGATGACGGCGGTGTGGGCCACGGCTCCCTGCTGAAAGACGATCAGATCGCAGGAACCGGCGCCGAGGTCGACGAGGCAAACGCCGAGTTCGCGCTCATCGGAACGTAATACCGAATCCGCGCAAGCCAGGGGCTCGAAGATGGTATCGTCCACGTGAACGCCGGCCCGATTCACCGCAGTCACCAGATTCTGGGTAGCGCCCGAAGCAGCAGTGACAATGTGGACGCGAACTTCGAGGCGCATTGCCATCATGCCGGTCGGTTCCTGCACACCCGGCTGATCGTCAAGGATGAACTCCTGGGGCAGCAAGTGGAGGATTTCGCGATCGCTGGGCAAGGGGACGGTGCGCGCCTTGTCCACAGCCTGACGGATTTCCTCGCGGCCGATCTCGCGCGAGCGCGCGCCAAAGGTGATGCCGCCGTGGCTGTTCATACCCCGAATGTGGGCGCCCGCGATGCCGATCAGGGCATGCTCGATGGGAATGCCGGCTACGTCTTCAGCGTGCTCGACTGCCTTTTGAATGCTCCCGCTCGCCTTATCGAGTTCGGTGATCACGCCTTTGCGCAGGCCGTGTGACTCGCTGATGCCGTGACCGCGATAACGCAATCCGTTTTCGCTCAACTCGGCCACGAGCACCACCGTCTTGGCGCTGCCTACGTCGATGGCGGTAATGAAATTGGGCTCATGATTCGGCATAAAAGACGCTAGTTCTGCGGAGTCTCCTTCTTGATGGCGGCGCTCGGCTTCTGGCCGGTGAAAGTGGCGGCAACTGGGGGATCGGGATGCAAGGCCGCAGCCGGCTTCGCGACGGCAAGGCCTGCCGAACTTCCGTTGGTCTTGATCTTTGGCTTGGCGTTTGGCTTGACCTTAGTCTTGATCGCAGCTGGCTGCACGGCCTGATTGGCGGAAACGGGGCTGGGCGGCCCGAATTTCGCCGGCGCGGCTTTCGCGGATAATTGCGGCGCTGCCGGTTTCGACGATGCTGGTTTCGCCAGCGCTGGTTTGGACGAAACTCGATGAACCGTGGTGGCGGGTGCAGTCTTCAGTTTGGACCTGGCGTCCTTCTTTTCTCGGACAGGCGCTCTGGGCGAGCCTGGGGACGGCGGTTCGGGCTGGGTCGCGAACTTCTCGTAGTTCACGATGGGCGCGGTTTTCGCTCCGGCGGCCATCGCCGCTTTGACTGCGGCGGGCGTCAAAGCCGGCGGGCGGGCCAGGCCGTCGAGATCGGGATTCACGATGATCTGCCCGTCGTAGCGCAGGTCCACCGATTCCAGTTTGTCGAACTGCTGTCGCCACTGCCGCACGTGCGTGACGTAGGTCTTGTAACGCTGCAGGTAATTTGTCGATCCGAGATGCACCAGCACTTCCCCATTGGCATCGGCGGCGAGGACTTTGACGTCGTCCGTGTCGGAAAGATCGACTTCACTCAACTCCTGGGAATAGTGGGCGCCGCTGGAATCGAGGTCGCGCACCAACTCGTTGTAGTTCTTCATGCGGGCAGCGCGAGTGGAGAGCGGTTCGCCGGCGTTGATGCCGGCAATCACGGCAAAGGAATATTTATGTTTGCCGCCGGGAGCAAGTTCCATGAGGGTGCCGCCGGCGTCGATCAGGGAAATGTGGGAGCCGATGCGGGCAAATGCAACTGGCGTGCGTTCATGAATCTCGATGCGCAGGCGATTGGGCACAAAGCGCATCACGCTGGCCGACTCGACCCAGGGAATCTGTTCGATTTGTTGTTGGCGCTGGGCGAGGGGAACGAAAAAAATGTTGCGGCCAATATCTCCGCCCATCACCTCCATGATCTGTGCGTGGGCGACATGCTGCGCGCCAGTGACTTCGATCTGATCGCTGGAATCGATGCGAAAACGCCAGGAGTGCTTGCCATAGCGGTAGAGGCCGAGACCAATGGCTCCTAGGACTGCGAGAGAGACGAGGGCCGCACCCAGCCACAGCAAGCGGTTGGCAGTCTTCCTGGGGAGCGATCCACGGCGGACGGAGACGCGCTTCTGGCCACGAAGGAACGGAGATTCCTGTTCGGCTTCCAGGTCGACAATGCGTGCATCGTCGAAGGGCTCGCGTTCGGGAGCCGGGCGCTGAGAAACGCCGGGAAGCGGATACAATTCTTCCTGCACCGCGGTGGAACTTGATTTCCGCGCCACGCTTTCGATTCAGTTGTCGACAGAAAACCGCTGAGCAAAATTACTATAACTGCTTTTCGCGAATTGAGACAGTGCCAAGTTGGTTCGGATCTGGCGCTCGGCTACGAGCCTCCAGTTTCTCCAAAATCATAGCTCCTAACTGCGAGACGCTCCCAGCGCCCAGCGTTAGGATCATATCGCCAGGATGAGCGAGATCCACGACGGTGGCGATGGCGTCGGGAAAAGAAGGTACATACCTGACTTCGGTCTTCCCTGCCCCGGCAATTCGGCTGCCGAGCGCCTGGGCCGTGATGCCTTCGATGGGTTTCTCACTGGCCGGATAAATATCGAGCAAGCAAAGGGTGTCGCTCTCGACGAAGGCGGTCGTAAACTCATCCATCAGATCGCGGGTGCGGGTGAAGCGGTGGGGCTGGAAGATGACATGCACGCGGCGAAATCCGCACTGGCGGGCGGCGGCCAAGGTGGCGCGGATCTCCGTCGGGTGATGTCCGTAGTCGTCAATCACGGTTACGCCGGCGGCTTTTCCCCGGAACTGGAAACGGCGGTCCACTCCGCGAAAGCCATCGAGCGCGGAACGGATTTGGTCGGCGGGAATGTCAAGTACCATGCCGACGGCGATGGCCGCGGTCGCGTTCAGCACATTGTGAACACCGGGCACATGCAGCGTAAACTCACCCAGATCCTTTTCTTTGTAAGTCACCCGAAAACGGATGAGCGGACTGTGCTGGCCGGCCGCCTGGGCCGATTTGGTTTGCGGCGGCGCGATCCGGATGAGGAAATCAGAGCCCGCGGCGGTTCCATAAGTCGTAACACGACGATGCACACGCGGCAACAATCGCCGTAGCACGGCATCGTCGTTGCAGCCGACGACCACGCCATAAAACGGCACGCGCTCCATGAATTCGAGAAAGGTGCGGCGGACATCGCGCATGTCGCGATAACAATCCATGTGCTCGCGGTCGAGGTTGGTGACCACGGAGAGAATCGGCGACAGTTTCAGAAACGACCGGTCACTTTCGTCCGCCTCGGCGACCAGGTATTGCGATTTGCCCAGCCGCGCGTTCGAGCCCAGGGCGTCGACGCGGCCTCCAACGACAACCGTGGGATCGAGACCGCCAGCGGCCAGAACCGCGGCCACCATCGACGTTGTTGTAGTCTTCCCATGCATGCCGGCGATCGCGATGCCATATTTCAGACGCATCAGTTCGGCCAGCATCTCGGCGCGCTGGATTACCGGAACATGAAGCCGGCGAGCCTCGGCGACTTCGGGGTTGTCGACGGAAATCGCGGAACTGGTGACCACTACGTCCGCGCCAGCGATATTGGCGGACGCGTGACCTGCAAAAGTGGTCGCGCCGAGAGCGGCAAGGCGCTGTGTGACTGGTGAATTTCTCAGGTCGGAACCGGAAATCTGGTAGCCGAGATTCAGCAGAACCTCGGCAATGCCACTCATGCCGATGCCTCCGATACCCACGAAATGGATGCGCTGAATCTTGGCGAACATTAGACCCTAGTCTCCGGAACCTATTCCGAAAGGCTGACGTATGAGAACTGATGATAGAACATCTCGGCTCCGAGACGCCGCAGCGGCGGAGAAAGGCTTAACCACGGAGGTCACAGGGGACACGGAGAAAAACACAGGATGACAAAACTGCTCTGCTTGCTTGGCATTAGGCCGGGTCAATGCGGTTACGACCCAGCGGCGAGATTCGCAACCATCTCGGCGATGTCTTCGACTGCCCTGGGGTGGGCGAGCGACCTGGCGGCTGCGGACATGCCTTGCAAGCGCCGGGAATCCCCGATCAGCGCCGCAATCGTGTCGACCAAGTACGCCGCGCCCAGGTTGCTCTCTTCGACTACGACCGCGGCGCCGACTCGTTCCAGGGCACGGGCATTTACGTTCTGATGATCGTCGGCGGCAGCGGGGAAGGGCACGAAAATCGCGGGCTTGCCGGCTGCGGCAATCTCGCCGACCGTGCTCGCGCCGGAACGGCAGACCAGTAAATCAGCGCGCGCGAAAGTAGCGGGCATGTCGTCGATAAACTGGTGAACCTCGCCCGAGATTCCCGACTCTTGATACGCGGCCAGCACCCGCTCGTAATCACGCTGCCCAGTCTGATGAATGATGTGGATCCCGGGGATCTTGTCGCGCAGCCCGGCCAAAGACTCGACCATCGCGAGATTGATGGCGCGCGCACCTTGACTGCCTCCAAAAACCAGGAGCGTGGACGCGCCGCCAGCTTTTGTAGGAATCGAAAAGAATGCCGCCCGCACGGGAACGCCGGTCACGCGGCAGTGAGGAAAGTAGCGGCAAGTTTCTTCAAAGTGAACGGCCGCCGCGGAAACCCAGCGGGCGATCATACGATTGGCGAATCCGGGCACCACATTCGGCTCAAAAGCGAGCGTCGGAAGGCGACGGCGAATCGCGGCTACCATAGCCGGTCCCGAGGCGTAGCCGCCCACACCAATCACGACTTCGGGGTCGAACTCCGAGAGCATGCGCGAGGAGGCCGCAATTGCGCGCGGCAGATCGAACATCGTCCTCGCCCGCGTCAGAAGGCTGACGTTCTTGAGCGCTCCAACCTGAATCAGTTCCAGGGGGAACCCCGCCTGCGGCACCAGCCGGGTCTCGATGCCGCGCGGCGTTCCGATGAACAGAACTTCAGCGTCGAATTGCTTCTTGAGTTGCTGAGCGATGGCCAGCGCCGGAATCACATGTCCGCCGGTACCGCCGCCCGCGATAATAATACGCATGAAATTCTGGTTTCCTGGAGTCTAGCTTACTCGGCCATCTTCACATATTTCGTTCGTGCATCTTCAAGAGTGGTCAGCACGGAGGCCTTCTCGGCCTCCGTATTCCACGAAGTGTTGCTTCGAGCGGCTGCGATCAACCGGTCGACCCATGTGACAAAGTACGTTGCGTCGGCGGCGCTGCGCAACGGCGCCCCCGCCACATATACATACACTGGGCTGGTCGTGGCGTAGGGATATAGATCGAGAATTGGATATTCAGACCGGTCGCCGAAAGCGCGCAGGACGCACCAACCGGTGGCGGCCAGCGGGATGGAGCCATCGACTCGGGACGAGCTATGGCCGCTTTCGAGAGGCAGTTCGCGGGCCACTTTCCCGTTGCAGACAATTTGCAGATGATCGACGGGGACGATGGAATGCATCTCGGCAGAGAACCGCACGTCGTGCGTCTTGCCGTCCTTTCCCTCTAAGCGAATTTCGCCGCCAACTCCCTGACCGCCCAGCGAAAAGCGGAGCAACGGGCCGTTCGTGGCGAACGTGCGGCCCGCCTTGATGGCGGCGAGCCACGGACCGATCCTTAAGGGCCCATCCGAAACCTCGGCATAAACCCGATTGAGGCCTAGCGGACCGCGCAACGACGCGTAGTTTCCCATGAAGTCCGTGCCCGCGGCGGTGGGCAATCGAAACCCGCAATTCAAGAGCTTGTACCACACTGCAGCGGTGGATTTGTGGTCGGAAAAACCGACCACCTCGATGTAATCGACCTTGCCGAGCGCGACATCGACCGGCAATTCATTGGTGAGAGAATCATCCTTCGCGGGATCGGGAACACTGTCAAAAGGATGGACATATCCGACCAGCGCGCCCTGTTCATGAGCCAAATCAGCGACATTGGCGTTTGCTGGGTAGAGGCTGGCCGCCGCGGTGTTGGGATATGCGGCATAACCTGGCAGGATGAAGTTCCGCGACAGGCTGAGCAATCCCAGATGTCCCCAGTAACTGGTGTGGAATTCCTGGCCGTGAAGCAGTAAGTGGTCAGGGGTTGAGGCCTTATCCAGTTGCGGTGAGTAATACGATATGTCAGGGATGCGCTGCTCTTTGTTCACCACCAGATCTTCGACGATCGCCAGATTCTCGGCCGAGGCCTGCTCCACCAGATGCGCGGGCGTATTCCGGTAAGTTCCGGCATAGTTCATGTGGGTATGAACATCGCCGCTGATCCAGGTCGACGTTTGGTCCACGTCGACAAAGAGCGGCACCATCCGAACAGTGAGTTGCGTGTTACCTCCAGCCTTTACTTCCACTTTACGCCGCACAAAATGATTTTCGAAGCCGCGCATGACGTCGACTTCGACTTCGCCCTCGGGGACAGTAATCTCCGAGACTCCTGACGTATCGAAGTAGTGCGCTTCAAACGGCCGCTCGGAACGATCAAAGCTGTCGTCGGCATGCATCCATGCGTTCTCGGGGGCGTAGGCCAATCCGTCAGCGCCAGTTATGAAAACCCGCGCTGCTACCAGATGTTGCAAGGTCAAGTCATCCACGACGCGAAGTGAAATTCGCCCCATCGACTTCAGGTATTTCCGCTCGCGCACTACCACCTCCGTCTGCTCGCCACCGGGAATCGTCTGCACCCACAGCGACGTGTTGCCATTACGATTGGAGACGAAGGCGATCTTCGATCCGTCGGGGGACCATCTGGGACTCACGTTGTCGTAAGCGCCATAAGAAATCGGAAACGCATCTCCGCCCGCCGCCGGCATGACCCACAGTTGATGCCACGCCTGACCGAGATAGGACGCATAGACCAAGCGCTTGCCGTCGGGCGAGAAGTCGGGGCGAGCTTTCCAATTTGTCTCTTCATAGTGAATCTCCTCGTAATGCGTGTCGGAGGGCTCTGGCCCGGGTTGCGAGTTGACTTTCCAGAAGCCACCCGTGCCATGAATGTGGTCGCGATTCGAGACAAAAAGAATATCCTTGCCATCCGGCGTCCAGACCGGACTGATTTCGTGATCCACCTTACTGTAGTAATAGCGAGGTAGAGAGCTGGTGTTCTCGGGAGTAAGTTGGAGTACGTTGCTGAGTAGCCCGTGGTCGAAGTTTCCGACAAAGATGTGGAAGTGCCCTTTATAAGATGTGGAGACAAACGCCAGGCGCTTGCCATCGGGCGAGAATCTGGGTTCGACATTGACCGCGCCTCCGGAAGTCATCTGGCGCGCCTGTCCGCCTTGCAGATCAAGCGACCACAACTCGATCGCATCGTGCTGGTAGCGAGCAAAGACTACCCAGCGCCCGCCGTCGCAGGTCGACCAATCCGGCTGATAGTCGTAGCCCGACCCGGCGGTAAGTTGCTCAGCCTGGGTGCTGCCGAGTTGCTGCCGCCACAATGAGCCAGCCATCGAATACACCAGGCTCCGAGAATCGGGAGACCAAGCGGCAGCGCTCGGCCCGGTGGTCAACTGCGGCAGATACAACTCCCGAAAGTAATACGGATGCGGCAGGTCAATCTGTTTGACCACGGGTTGGCGCTGCGCAAGACAGGGAATGCAAGTAACAAGAACAATGCAAGCCTGACGGAACCTTAACAAGAGCCCTCCACGATTACTCTGCGACTGAATTCGTTTTGACTCCAAGGCGGCACGGCAGAAGCCGTCCTTTGGCACAGATCGAACTTACTCCGCAGCTCGCGGTCTCCGGGCCCAGATCCAATTCAACAGAGCTGCCGCTACCGTCGCCGCCAAAATCAGGGACTTACTCAAATCCACCTGCGTCGCCAGCGCCAGGGAAATCCCGACTCCCAGAACTGCCAGCGCCGGGCCGCCGGGGATCCGCAAAGCTGGCGAGAGCGGCTGTTGGCGGCGCAGAGCGATTAGCGCGGCGCAGACCACCGCGTAGTAAAACAGCCGGGCGACCACCGACAGCGTCACGTTCCACGCAAAGCTCCCGGCCATGGCCAAGCCCCAAACGGCCACCGCATAGAACAGAATCGAAAACCAGGGCGTGTGAAATCTGGGGCTCACCGCGCCAAACAACGAAGGCAGATCGCCGCTCTTCGCCAGCGCAAAGGTAACTCGTGGCATTCCCAGCAATTTGGCGCTGAGGTAACCGTACACCGAAACCAGGGCCCCGATCGCCACTAGTTTTGCGCCGCGATTTCCCATGGTGATGCGCGCGACCTCGGCGAGCGGACGGTCGGTGGTGGCGCCGGGGCCAAGCACCCCGACGACCACCCATTGCACCAGAGCATAGATCACAGTGCAGGCCAGGAGCGCGGCAAACAGGGCAAATGCCGCGTCCCGCAATGGATTCTTCGCTTCGCTCATCGGTGCCAGCGCGGATTCGAATCCGCCGTAGGCGAAGATCAGCAGGACCATTGCCTTCATCCACGCACTCGCTGGCAGCGGCCCCACGCCACCCCAAGGCGCCGGGTGAATCATCGTAACCGCCGCACCCGCCAACACCACCATGAGCAGGGGCAGAATCTTCGCCACCGTGAACACGTTACTCACCGCCATACCTTGCCGAGCGCCTCGAGCGTTGATGAGAGCCAGCACGCCCACCAGTAGAGTAAGGATCACAAAGCGCGGCCATGGCTGTTTTGCTGCCGGCCAGAATTCCGCGAGATAAATGACGAACAGATTCGCATTCGCCGCCGGTGCCGCCGTCTGCGCCAGGTAGAGCATCCAGCCCACCAGTATTCCGGTCAGACGTCCAAAGGCCGTGCGGGCGTACAGGTAAGGTCCGCCGGCATCGGAGAATTGCGAGGCGACCTCGGCAAAGCAGGCCATGATCACACCCATGGCAGCCCCGGCAATCAGCACGGCCAGCACGCTGCGCTTGCCTAGAAGTCCAGCCACCGTGGCCGGCAACCCGAAGATACCACTCCCGATAATCGAGTTCAGCGCCAGGGCGGCCAGGCTCCAACGCCCAATCGCCCGCACCAGGCCAAATTGCGGAGATGTCATCGCGAAGACCGGCCATGGGTCAGTTCTGCGAAACCGTCTCCCGACGAAGGTCACGAAGGCGCGAGCAGGAAGCGTTCGTGATCAAGAGCCTTCCGATACTTCGTTGGTGGTTCAGGTTTTCGCGAGTTGCGCTGTAAAACCGATCCCGTGCCCGGAAAATCGTTTGTACCACACCTGAGCCCTCCCTTGAATTAAACTTCTTCAGGGCCTGTCACCGGGGATCGCGACAGGGGATCACAATCCGGAACGGCCCGAGGGAGCGTACAAAGTTTGTGCCCGCATCTATCTCCGATATTCGGCGCTTGCTGAAAGTCAAGGTGCTGCCCAAGTCATCCGAATCCCGGCGGGTTTTCATCACGGGAGGAACTGGATATATCGGCAGCGCTCTCATTCCCATTCTGCTCGAGCGTGGGCACCGGGTTCGTGCGCTGCTGCGGCCTGGCTCAAAGGCCAAGATGCCGGCCGACTGCGAAGTGGTCTCCGGCAATGCGCTCGACGGCCATAGTTACCGACAGTTCATTCGTCCGGCGGATACATTCATCCACCTGGTGGGCGTCCCGTACCCTTCTCCGGCTAAGGGCGCTCAGTTTCGCGCCGTTGATCTAGTGTCGGCCCGCGAAGCGATCGAGGTTTGCGCCGAACTCGGCATGCATCATTTCATCTATCTGAGCGTTGCCCAGCCGGCGCCCTTGATGGTGATGAAGGACTACATTGCGGTGCGCGCCGAGTGCGAGCAGATACTCCAGAAACGACGTCTCAATGCCACCATCGTCCGCCCCTGGTACGTGCTCGGACCGGGACACAACTGGCCCTACGCGCTGCTGCCCGTCTATAAGCTTTGCGAATGGCTCCCGTTTACACGCGACGGCGCGCGGCGTCTCGGTCTGGTTACCCTTGACCAACTTATCCTCGCGCTGGTCGAGGCCGTGGAGTCGCCGGCGCAGGGCTCCCGTATCGTAGCTGTCCCCGAAATCCGTTCCGCTCAACTGCACACCTCGAGTGCGGCGACCCGCAAGACCGCTTGACGTGGAAGCACTGGAGTTGAGGGTGGTTGAGAGCCCGAAGATCAGCCCGGCCACCATGCTGCCCCTTGCGCCTTTTCCCCGAAGGTAACTTCAATTACCGAAGCTCATGCACACGGGGAACCTTTCCCCCACCGCTTTAGGATGCGATCTTGAATAGTACGTATCGTTCGGGAACGCCAGCTCAGCACGGAAAGGGCATCCATGGATCGCGAGAGCCGGGACAGCATGGAAGACATTCATCTCCGCATTTTGCGGGTCACTGACGACCTGGGCGTGATCCAGCGCGAGCTCAATTGCGCCGCCATGCAGGCCCCGACCGATCCCGAACTCATGGAGGCCCTGGCCGATCCGCCAGAGATGGAATCCATTCAGGCCTTGAAGGCCGCGCTCGACCAAATGCGCCACTTTCTCTGGTTTTACACGCAAGTCGTAACCAGCGATTCCGAGATGGGTGAGAAATTCCGCGAAACCTTGCGCCAGGATGGGCCTGCTCCGATCCCCGAAATGGAGCAGCAATTTCAGAACGCGACCGACGCGATCATGCTCCGCTATCTTGCCGAGAGCAAGTTCCGCAAGCCCAATTAAATTGTCTTGATTCGCGCAATACTCGCTCGACTCCGATCCTAGCCGACTCTATCCGATCGCCGTCCCCTTCCCCAAAGCTGGGTTCAAGGTTTTGTGGCACTCCCAGAGCGGGAAAGCGTCTGGACACGAGTTTTCCGCAGCTAGCGAACCTGCTCAGCACACTAAAAAGGGGCGCGCCGAAGCGCGCCCAAGGTACAAGGAGGAAACAAAATGCACAAGCAACAACGTTCAGCAGGACAGCCTCAAAATCCGAGTACCGGTCCCATGGTCAGCGTCCAAACCCCGCCGACTGCATGGACTGGCGCGAAATGTCCGAAGTGGATGCGATACCCTGCATACGCAGCTTGAACTCATCCGCGTTCGACGCGCTCTCGAGAGCCGTCTCGTAGTTGACTAACCCCGCCTGAAACAAATCCCAGAGCGACTGGTCAAAGGTCTGCATGCCGTATTGCGAGGTACCGGCGGAAATCGCTTCACGGATAGCGCGAGTCTTCTCGGGAACCAGAATGCATTCCCGGATGTAGGCGGTGGTGACCATGACCTCGACGGCGGGCACGCGGCCCTCGGCGTCGGAGCGGCGTACCAGGCGCTGGCTGACGATGGCGCGTAACACGGCCGCCAACTGCAGCCGGATCTGCTTCTGCTCGGGCGGCGGGAAAATGGCAATGATGCGGTTGATGCTTTCGACCGCGTCGAGCGTATGCAAAGTAGAGAACACCATGTGACCGGTTTCGGCCGCATGAAGCGCCGTCCCGATGGTCTCCAGGTCGCGCATTTCGCCCACCAGAATCACGTCCGGATCCTGACGAAGAGAAGCGCGCAGCGCGGCCGAGAAAGTCGGCGTGTCCACCTCCACCTCACGCTGGTTCACGTAGCCTTTTTTGTCGCGGTGCAGAAATTCGATGGGATCTTCGATGGTGATAATGTGCTCGGCGCGAGTCGAGTTGATGCGGTCGACCATGGCCGCCAGCGTCGTTGATTTGCCCGACCCTGTCACCCCGGTTACCAGCACCAGACCGCGCGGCATATCGCAGATCTGCTCCACCACTTTCGGCAGGAACAATTCATCGAGCGCCCGGATTTTCGTGGGAATCACGCGCAACACCAACCCCACGTTGCCGCGCTGCTGAAACACGTTCACACGGAAGCGTCCCAGGCCGGCAACCCCGTAGGCCATGTCGATTTCCGTAGTCTCTTTGAATTTTTGTTTTTGCCGAGCGGACATCATGCTGAAAGCCATGTTTAACATGTCTTCCGCCGATACCCGCGCCTGGTCCGTCAGGGGCACCAGATCGCCGTCAATGCGCAAATGTGGATAGTTGCCAACCTTCAAATGCAAGTCGGAAGCGCGGCGCTCCATGGCGATGCGGAGTAGGTTGTCGACATTCATGCGAGGCGGGACTCCAGCTACTTGCCTATCATGACTCGAACCGGGGCCGCGCACGAGATGACGGAGGTAATGGGACTACCAGGTCGTCTTTGATCAAGTGTGGCGCGGACACTCTTGTCCACGAAAAACCTGGGCACTGACACTGCTGTCTCACGATGCTGCTGCCCCATCAGGCGCGTACTTGTTCAAAGGTCCCTTCGTTCGAGGCTGCCAGGACCGCCAGCCAAACCAAAGCCGCCCCGAAGGGCGGCTGATTTTGCGACCGGTGAACGCAGGCGAATCGTGGACGCCAGTCCTCGCCTCAGGCCGCGGCCTGAAACGGCTCGTCGTAACTGCCACCATAGATCGAAGGCACCTTCGACCCCATGGGACGCAGATACGTCGCTAACTCGCCGCGGTGGTGAATACTATGATTGTTCAGAAATCCCAGATAGAACGCCGCCGGGAATTTGAAGACGCCCATAAAATCGACCGGCGTCAGCAACTGCTCCCCCGAGAGCGCGTGGACCTGAGCCGCGCTGCGTCTCATGTTTTTGTCGTACCAGTCCACTAGTTCGGCGACGGTTTTTGGCTTTTCCGCTTCGGACCGGGCAGCCATGGTGAATTTCATGTCGGCGATTCCGTCCATGAACTGGACGTCGGTGTTGGCCAGGTGCCACGCGAGTTCCCAGGCGGTGCGCGCATGGGGCTCCGGGCGGTAATCCTTTTTTCCTTCGGGAATGGCGGCGATAACTTTCTTGGTCGTTTCAACTTCGCGGGCGAGACCATCGAGCATCAGAGCGCGATAGCCGAGGACAAATTCGGGGGTGGGAGCGGACATCGCAAACCTCCTTCAGGCTGGGGAGCAGGAACAACGTTAAGGGGACCAACAAAGTAGCATGCAATCAGGCGCGTGCAACTATAGCGCAAGAAAAGTCGGGACGCAAACGGCATCGCACTAAACATGTGGCGGCACGGGACAGCGCTACACGCTCACCGGCTGCTTCACTCCCACGGGAACCGGCGTCAGCCAATGATAGCGGTCCGCCGTCTCGCCGCGAACGATACCGTAGAACTCAGCTTGCAGAGACTTGGTCATAGGGCCGAGTTTGCCCTTACCCACGGCGATCTTGTCGACGGAGCGTATGGGTGTGATTTCGGCGGCGGTTCCGGTAAAAAAGACTTCATCGGCGATATAAAGAGATTCGCGGGGAATCTGCTGCTCGACGATCTTGATGCCGAGGTCGCGGGCTATCTGCAGAACCGAGTCTCTGGTGATTCCGGGCAGCACGGAGTTACCGAGCGGCGCGGTATGGAGGACGCCATTGCGGACGACAAACAGGTTCTCTCCCGAGCCTTCGCTGACGTAGCCATTCACATCCAGCGCGATGCCCTCGGCGTAGCCGTTGACGATGGCTTCCATCTTGATGAGCTGGGAGTTCATGTAATTCGCGCCCGCTTTGGCCATGGCGGGCAGGGTATTGGGGGCGATGCGGGTCCAGGACGAAATGCACACATCCACGCCTTCGCTGGCATCGGTCCCAAGATACTTTCCCCATGGATAGTTGCAGACATAGACTTCGGTGGGCGAGTTGAAGGGATTGACGCCAGCTTCGCCATAGCCGCGAAGAACGATCGGGCGGATGTAGCAGGGCCACACGGCGTTGTGTTTCACCAGTTCGACCATGGCGCGGACCATCTGGTCGCGGGTGAAGGGGACGTCGATGCGGTAGATGCGGGCGGAGTCGATCAGTCGCTGCATGTGTTCGTCAGCGCGAAAGATCGCTGGACCGGTGGGCAGCGAGTAACAGCGAATGCCTTCGAAGACCGAGGAGCCGTAATGCACAACATGCGACATCACGTGGAGGGTCGCGTCGTCCCAGGCGATAAACTTGCCGTTGTGCCAGATTTTGTCCGTCTTCTGAATTGCCATGCAGACTCCTTCGGTCAAGATTCGCGGCAGGGGCCGGAATTTTCTCCAGATTGAGGAGAAATTGCGTCTCCCGTGAAGAATTATAACGTGAAGGGAACCTGCCGGCGGGATCAGGTGATCAAAAGCCAGACCGGGCGTCCGGTTTGAGCGGCCTGTGCGCAGGAAGAACGGTTGAACACGCACTGCCCGGGCAGCGAGTTCGAACGATGGCTAGGAACCAGAGACAACGACAATCTATGGGAAAACAGTCAAAAGCCTGTCAGCGAATCGCAATGATGTTGTTGGCAACGAAACCCGATTCACCGGCAACGATGAGGCGCATGGCAACGCGTTCGGCCTTGTAATGATGGCTGCAATGCAAGAGGTAAACGGCGCCCACGCCTGCTCCAAAACCTAGAGCGGAACCAACCGCTTCTCCGGCGGCTCCTCGGGTCACGAAGGGACGCATGACAGGATTCATTTCGCGCAGGCCTTCGTTGAGGCCGCGCTGGGTGGTAACGGCGTCGGTGGCGACGAGTCCGGCCAGGATGCTGACATTGATCTTATTCTCGACAGTCCAGAACGGCTGTTGGCTGGGAGCATCGGGCAGCGTGGAACTGCTGGCGGTGAAACTCTGAGCCTGCGCGGCCATGCTGAGCAAAAGAATCGAGAGGAACAATTTCGTCTTCATCTTGGCTCCAGTTAAGTTAGTAAGTTGGTAAGAGGATCGTAAGCTGGATCAACACGAAAAGACATGGCCCAATCTCGTAGGGCGAGTAGCCTTCCGGTAACAGTAACTTCAAGTTACTTCGTCTGGCTCATAATCCCGGAAGCGGTTGACAGGCAAGTGTTTTCAGGCCCGTTTCAGAAACATGGTTGTACGTTTTTCGGTCTCTGCTCTGTGGTAACTATTACCGCGAGTTACCAGGACTCATGGGCAACCGGGGAAAGATGGCAGCACATGGAGTATTCGCCAAGGTGATTTTCTGAGGATTAGGAGGATCTGCGCCTGGCCGTCGGAGACGGGGGGGCAAGACCCGACCCGTGTCTGAGGAGGCTATGGTTACGGAAGCTTGGGGCTGATCACCTTGACTGCGGTATTAGCTTGCACACCGGAGGTCACGGCCGCCGCCGTTTGTGGATCGCGAGTCGCAGCTTCCAGAGACCCGGGAGCGGCAGCGGCGAGAACGAAGCCGGCCTGCTCCATCGTGCCGCGCGTGTCATGAGCGGGATTGGAATCCTTTTGGGTAGCCTGCTGGCCTTGCGAAAGAATCGTGGACTGGGAGCCGTTGCTGATCTTCAAATCGCCCTTCAAAGCCACGATCTGCACCGTGCCATTCGCTTCAGTGAATTCGAATTCGGTCCAAGCGGCGGAAGCGGGAGCAGCGGTCACCATGCCGGCATGGGCGAACATGCTCTTCGAGGTGGCCAGTTTGACGGTCCCGTGTTCCACCGAAACGGCGTCGCCTTCGAATTTCACTAATGAATCCGACAGAACGGTCACGCTGGAGCCTGCGGACCGGATGTTGAGAGCCGAACCGGAGTTGGTCTGCACCAAATCTCCCGGGAAGACCGTGGAGGACTTCGACACCGCAGCGCCATTGAGCCAGGCCGTGCCATATGGGTGGAGCATGCCCACTCCCGCGCCAGCGGCCAGAAGAGAGACGGGCACAAGCGCGATCATCATCCAGCAGAAAGTTACCAGCACGAAATTTGCTTTCACGGTATGGCTCCCTACTCGGCTGTTACCCCGAATATAATCTGGCAATCTTAGCCCCAATTCCCTTGCCAGTCAACAGGTTTCGGCTGTTTTCCACCTTCTAAACCGGAGCCGTGGCCAGCGCGCACATTACGTAGAACAAGGCGGCGTTGGCGGGAATATGGAGGTTGAAGTCGGTGAAACTGTGCGCCAGGAGGCCGGAGCAACTCGCTAGCGCCGCGGTGCTGATGAGAGCAGAGGGAAAAACCTTGGCCGGTCTCAGTTTGCGGAGGCCCTCGCGATAGAGCACGACGAGGAACCAGACGGCCACGGCGAAGCCGGCCAGACCAGTTTCCAGCAGGATTTGGAGGTAGTCATCGTGGGCGTAGTTGATGAAGAAGCCATCGTAGAAGACGCGATAGCGGGGAAAGGCGGTTGCGAAGGTTCCAAAGCCGGTGCCGAGAAAGGGATGGGCGGCGAACATGCGCCAGGAGTCGCGGTGGATCAACCAGCGCGCGGGATCGCGGACGTCAGTCATGCGGCTCCCAACCTGCTGCGGAGCGACCCAGGCCAGGAGCAATGCGGTCACCAGGCAGAAGGCGACAAACACGGCCGCCGATTTGCGGGGTGAAAACCGGCGCATCCAGAAGATGGCGAGAAACAGGGTTTCGACGATCACGGCGAACATGCCGCCGCGGGATTGGCACAGGAATACCGAGGCAGCCATCAGAGTGGCCGCGAATACCAGCAGGATCCGTTTCCCTCCACGGACCGAGCCGCTGAATGCCAGCACCAGCGCGAGCGGGAGCAGCAGTTCGATCAATCCGGCATAGTGGTTGTGATTGACGTAGGTGCCATAGGCGTTTCCGGAATGCGGTTTAATCCGCCAGAAGATGCTGCCTTCGGAGGTAAATCCCTGAATGACCGCGAACATGGCGTAGGCCGCGCCGAACCAGGCCATCGTTTCAGCGAAGCGTCGGATGTCATCGGAGCGCAACCGCTGGACGGCGACAAAGAACAGAATTCCGTAGGCGATGTAAAGCCACAACTCGGAGAGAGAATCGAAGAGATAGACGGTGCGATGGAAGGCGATCTGCGACAGGATGAGTCCGAAAAAGGCCAGCATGGGAGCGAACAGCGGATTCCATCGGACTCGGACTTCGGGCGCGGTGAGTTGCCATAGCATCCAGAGCAGCAGAATGAGGGCGGCAGCGGCTTCGAACAAGGCAATCGACCAGTCGTTGACGATACCGAGCGCGAGCGGCCCGCAGATCAGAAGACCGCAGAGCGCGACGAAGAGCGCGACGCGCAGTCCGCGATGCAGGCGATGGCGGACGCTGACTGGGCTCACCAGCGGCGCGGCACCCTCGATGACTGGCCCAGAAAACACAGATTACCTTCCTTTGATCCCTTCGCTGCTTTCTACTTCTTCGCCAGGCGCAAGTCATCAATCCAAACTCGGCCGCGGATTCTGGTGTTCGCCGGAGCTCTGACGATCTTTACCGCCAACAGGTTGGTGCCGTCCGGCACGCGGAGGCTTCCCTTGATTTCCTGCCAGGGATGGGTGTCGAGCAAGTCATCGGTCAAGAGGAGATTGGCGCCGGTGAAGGCATCGACGATCGCGATTCTCGGTCCGCTGGAAGTCGTCACGTTGTCGCTCTTGATCCAGGCGCTGAATTCGTAATCGGCGTTCGGCAGGACGGGGACAAACTCCGCCCAGCCGGCCTCATAGGCGGGGCCACCATCGTAAGACAACGAAAGCGAGCGACTGCCGGAGTGGGCTATGCGGTCGTCGATGCCAGCGGCGACGTGGTCGGCGGGGCCATATCTCCAATCGAAGCCGGAATTCAGCAGGGGCAGTTCAAAACCGGCATTCACCATCAAATTTTCATCCGGCAAGTAACTCTGCAAGCCAGGCGAGAGGGCGGCAAGTTCTCGCCAGTCGCGGTCAAAAGCGGGAACGTCGTGTTGCTTCAGCAGGTAATCGAAATAGAAGAAGCTAAGCTGGGGCGGAAAGGGATGGCGGACGGCGATGAGATGCTTCCACACCGTAGCCGCAGCCGCCGTTTCCTTCTGTTCGGCCAGCATGCGCAGGAACGCCAATTGCAGCTGTGGAGTCTCAGGAATTACCTGGGCCAGGAGAAGACCTGCGTCCTGGGTCTGGCGCCAGCACAGCGGAAGAATGGAGTTCGCGGCTTCGGGGTTCTGCTGAAGAGCCTGACGGAACAGCGGGAAAGCGCGATTGGAATCGCCATCGACCAGAAAGTATTGTGCCGCTTCCGCAGCCACTTCGGGATTGCCGGGTTCGGCTTCGAGAGCCGACCGAACCGCTTCATTTTGCTTCGCCGGATCGCCCGTGACCTGATAGACAGACGCGAGGTCAAGCCAATAGCGGGCATGGTTTGGATTGAGCGCAACGGCCTGGCGGAACTGGGCGAGGGCTCGGCCATCGTCCTGATCGGTGGCGGAAAGAAGGAGGCCGAGGAGGTGGGGAAATTCGGCGTCATCGGGTACCAATCGAATGGCGCGCTCGACGCCCTCGACTTGAGAAGAGACGGCGGAACGCTGCGCGAGATAGACGCGCAGAATTCTAGCGACGTAGATGGATAGCGCGCCCAGGCAGAACAGGACGAGGCACGCACTCCTAACCCGGGGGTGTAGCGGCGGTTTCACGGCTAATCCCGCTTGGCGGCGACGGCAGATGCGGAGTCATCGTAGTAGCTGCCGTAGCGGCTGCCGTAATAGCGATCCGGTCCGTTAAAGTCGGCGGCATTGAGAATAACGCCCATGA
Organism: Acidobacteriaceae bacterium; assembly: GCA_003134435.1. Lineage (GTDB taxonomy): Bacteria > Acidobacteriota > Terriglobia > Terriglobales > Acidobacteriaceae > Acidiflorens. Next base: position 36,322 of record PLBE01000212.1, on the reverse strand, counting down.
TGCGGGCGTCGACGTGGGCGAGCACGTCGTGGGCACGACGCAGGGCGGCGCGACTGGTGACGCCGGCGCGGATCACGAGGAGCGTCGAGTCGGCCAGGGCGGAGAGGAGCGCGGCGTCGGTAACGCTGAGAACGGGCGGAGTGTCGATGATGATGTGGTCGAACTCCGGTTCAAGACTGTGCAGCAGGTCCCTCATGCGGGGCGAGGCCAGCATCTCGGAGGGGTGAAGAGCGACAGGCCCGGCTGGCAGCACCCGGAGATTGGGAACGTCGGCAATGGACTGGAAGGCGTGTTCCGGGTCGGGTATGGTCTTGTCCGCCAAAATGTTGCTGAGACCCATCTCCGATTTAAGTTGCAGCAGTTGCGAGATGCCGGAACGGCGCATATCGGCTTCGATCAGGAGCACGCGGGCGCCTTGCTGGGCAAGGACGATGGCTAGATTCACGCTGGTTGTCGTTTTGCCTTCCTGCGGCAAGGCGCTAGTCACCATCAGAACCTTGGCCGACCGGCCTGTCCGGGAAAGCAGAATGGAAGTTCGCAACGCGCGATAGGCTTCGGCAACCTCCGATTTCGGACGGGTAGCCGAGACCACCGCCGCCGCGGTTTGCGAGAGGCTTTTCGCGTGGGGCAACGATAGGACGGACGACGGCGATCGGCTGCTGGAACGAGATGCGAAGGGAATCACCGCCAGGGAGGGTAAAGCCGTAAGCATCCGCACCTGCTCCAGAGAGTGCACGGTGTTGTCGCGCGACTCGAGAATAAATGCGAGCGCCAGTCCGCCGGCCAGGCCCAGCGCCAGTGACATCGCGAGGTTGCGGGGAATATTGGGCGACGACGGCGCAGTCGGAGCCGATGCTGGATCGACGATGCGGACGTTGCTGGAGCGCAGGCCGGTCATGACTCCAGCTTCCTTCAGCTTCTGCAGAAGGCCCTCATAGAGCTGGCGGTTGCTGTCCACGTCGCGCTTGAGGAGGCTGTATTCGATGGCGCTTTCATTCAGCCGGTTCTCCTCAGTCTTCTGATTTTCGAGGGAGGCTCGCAGCAACTTCTCGCGCCCTAAGGCGGCCAAGTAGTCTTTCTGGTATTTAGTGGCGAGGCGTGTGACTTCAGCCTTGATGTCCGCCTGAACCGCAGCCAGTTGCTGGTTGAGTTCTTCCACTTTGGGATAGGTCGGCTGGAAGTGAACGCTGGCCTGCGCCAGTTGGCGATGCAAATCCTCTTCCTGGCTGCGCAGCTTGACGATGGGACTGGATGGGTCGATATTCGACAGCAGGTCGGGCTCGCCGGAACTGGCCAGGCGATAGACGGACTCCTTCTGCATGCGGTCGCCTTCCGCAGCCGTCAACTCTTTATTCAGTTCATCGAGCTTGGAGGTGATGATGTTTTCTTTCTCGTCGATGCCCAGGATGCCATGCTCTTTTTGATAGCGAACCAGTTTTTCCTGCGATTCCTCGACCTTCATCTGCAGTTCGGACAACTGCTGCGCCAGCCAGTCGGAGGTGCGCACGGTGGCGTCGAGGCGGGTCTTGTAATTCTGCTCGATGTAGGTGTCGATCAGAGTATTCACCGCCCGGGCGGCCAGAGCGGGGTCGGGGCTGGAAAAACGAATTTCGAGCAACCGGGTGCGGGGGATGGAACTGATCTGCAACGCTCCATGAAACTTGGCGACCAGCGCGGCTTCCCGATGAGGTTCGATCTCGCGCGACTGGCCTTGGGCAGCCGCGGGCAAAGCATTCGTGGGCACGGCTCCCTTGCCGGCGAACCCGGGATCGGAATCGAGGCTCAACCTGCGGATCACAAGTTTGGCGATGGCATCGCTTTGCAGCACATGGGTTTGCGTATCCATGGCAACCATGTAGTCGTCGGAGGAATCGCTGCCGCTGGAGTCGGAATTCTTCAAGCCTGCAGTGTCGGCTCCCTCGCGATTAATCACGATTCGGCCCACCGCTTCGTAAACCGGCGTGGTGGAAAAGGAAACCACGGCGCCAACCAGCAAGGCCACCAGCATGGCGGAGAGAATCGTCCACTTATGCCGGAGCGCAATGGGCCAGTAATCCCACAGACTCGGGACGTGGCTGGCAGGCAAAGGATACGCTCCCGGGAAACCCCCACCCTCGGCGGGACGCGAGGCCTGCAGCTCATCCCGGCGCGGCATCAACGTCCGAAAATTTTCAGGATCCATTCACTACTCCATGCACACCGATGTTTTCGCGCGGGGAGGCGGGCAAAACAGCAGAAGCGAATCCGGGGAGTCAAGTTGACCGGAAGGTCCACCGGAGGGTCTCGTAATTGTACAACGTTCAAGGCGCAAAACGGCCAGGAAATATTGGCGCTGTGCTACACTGCCTTATCGATGGGAACATCGTCCTGGATGCTCGCATACCCCATTGCGAACGCATAGTTAGGGCCGCAGCAGCAGGCTTTCGACAAAGACAATAATTCGGAATAAGTATCCTCGACTGCAGGCCGTGGGTTCTTCCGTCTCACGGCAAATCATATTTTGACATCAGCGAGATCAATCGTGGCGAATCAAAAACGCGCTCTCATTACTGGCATTTCAGGACAAGATGGAAGCTATCTGTCGGAATTGCTTCTGCAAAAAGGCTATGAGGTCCACGGCATCGTGCGGCGGGTTGCAATTGAAGACCCGCAGCACCGGTTGTCACGCATCCATCACCTGCTGCCCAGGATTCACCTGCATGCGGCGTCGCTCGAGAGCTATCCCAGCCTGATGAAAGTGGTAGCCGCCGTGCAGCCGCACGAAGTGTATCACCTGGCGGCGCAGAGCTATGTCAGCTATTCCTTCGAAGACGAGTTCTCTACCTTCGAGGTGAACGTGAACGGCACCCACTATTTGCTTTCCACCTGCCGCGATGTCGCGCCGAAGGCGAGGTTCTATTTTGCCGGATCGAGCGAAATGTTCGGCTCCGCGCCGGCTCCGCAAAACGAACTGACGGCATTTCGTCCGCGCTCCGCTTATGGCATCTCGAAGGTGGCCGGTTATCATCTGACGCGCAACTATCGCGAGGCCTACCATCTGCACGCCTCCTGCGGCATGTTGTACAACCACGAATCGCCGCGGCGCGGCATGGAGTTTGTGACCCGTAAGATTTCTTCCCTGGCGGCGCAAATCAAACTTGGCCTGGCCACGGAAATCCGCATGGGCAATCCCGAAGCCAAACGTGACTGGGGCCACGCCCGCGAATACGTGGAAGCCATGTGGCTCATGCTGCAGCAGGATCAACCCGACGATTATGTGATCGCGACCGGGGAAACGCATTCGGTTCGGGAGTTTCTGGAATGCGCGTTCCAGTTGCTGGGGCTCGATCCCTACAAATATCTGGTGCTGGATGAACGTTTCCTGCGCCCCGCCGAAGTCGATGTTCTGCTGGGCGACACGGCCAAGGCGCGCCAGCATCTGGGCTGGTCGGCCAAGACGACCTTCACCGAACTGGTGCGCGATATGGTTCACTCCGACCTGGAGCTTTATTCACGCCCCGGCGACCATACCCAGGCGAATCCCGCCGCCCGCACTCTGCAACCTGCAACTGGCAAGTAGATGACCGAGCGTCCGCTGCTTCTCGATGAGGAATTGCCGCGCGAGACCGGCGACCTCGCCGATGCGATCGCTTCGGTTCCGCCGTCGTCCGGCTACCGCGCCTTGTTGCAGACTCTGTTTCGCGGACAGATGAGCGCGGCTGCGATTGCGCTGGTCATCCGCCAGATCGTCGTCATGGCGCTCAGCGTGGGCAGCAGCGTCGCCGTTTCGCGCTGGCTCGGTCCTGAAATCGTCGGACGCTTCGCCATTCTGATCTTCGTAACGCAGGGAATTCTCGGCTATTTTGGCGACCTGGGGCTGAAGGCGGCACTCATTCGCAAGCGCGGCGATCTGGAAGCAACCGAACTGGCCAGCGCTCAGAAGGTAATTCTCGGGATTTCAATCACCTTCGCGCTGGTGATTGGCGCGCTTCTGCCGGTGGCCCTGCCGCTGGTGAAACTGGGCCCGGAAAATTACTTTCCGGCCATCGTTTTTCTGGTGCTGCTGATTGTGCGCAACCAGCGCATGGTGCCGCTGGCGCTTTTAGAACGCGCCATGCGCTTCAAGGTAGTGAGCGCGGTGGAAGCGGGCGAGAGCCTGATCTACACCGTTCTGCTGGCCACGCTGGCGTTCTTGCACCAGGGCATCTGGTGCTACGTGGTAGCGATGGGATGCCGCGACCTGTTCGGGAGCCTGGCGTTTAACCTGATCGCGCGTCCCCCCTTTCGCAAATTTTCCTGGGCATCGATCCGCCCCCACGTCGGCTTCAGCCTGGTCTATCAGGGAGGCTCGCTGCTGAACATGGCGACCCTCGCCTTTCCGCCGATCATGATCGCCAGCCTGCTGGGCAAGAATGCGGTGGGATATGTTTCCTGGGCGTCCACACTGTCGCTCTACCCACTGGTGATTTGCAATGCCATGGCCCGGATTTACTTGCCCGCCTTCAGCAGCGCCGCCAGCGATCCCACCCTGCTCAAGTCGCGAGTGGAGAAATCTCTGCGCATCAACGCCAGCATCGCCTGGCCCGCATGCGCCGTGCTGGCCAGTTTGAGCACGCCCATCATCGCTCTGGTATTCACCGATAAATGGCTCCCGGCGCAGAGCCTGCTGTATGCCTATTGCGTAACAGCGGTATTCACCGCCGTCGGTGTGCCCTTGTCGGAATTATTTTTTGCGCAGGACGACGCGTGGTTCAACCTGCGATTGTGCCTGTGGTGGACCATCCCGACCTGGACGCTGGGAACCTACACCGTGTATCACTACGGACTCTATGGCTTCGCAATATTTCAGGCGGTGCTGCAGATCACATGGCTGCTGGCCTTTTTTCACGCCCGCAGGATGGATGGACTAAGCGTCTTCGCGCCCCTGCGCGAGCCCCTGTTATTGAGCGCCGCGCTGGTGCTGGGAAATTTCCTGATGATGCGGTCGTTCGCCATCTCGTCGATTTACCGGCTGGCGGGACTGCTGGCGGTGGAGGGAGCGATCTGCGCCGTGTTTCTGCTGCGGATGGTGATGAGCTGGCGAGCGGGTGCGGGAGACGGGGACGCGGCGGCCAGTCCCGCATAGCGACCCTAGCGGGTGCGGTTAGTATCAGAGGGACCGCTGATTTAGCTGACGGGGATTTGATCGTGTCGGATGTGGACAAGTGGTATCGCAATTACTGGGCAAGACATATGGCGCGCGACGTCATGAACCGCACCCTCAGGGCGCGCTGCGTCTCCTGCGAGGAGGGCCCCGAACTGAATGAAATGGAGCAAGCGATCTTCAGTCGCACCCGGCAAGCAACGCGACTGCTGGACTATGGCGCGGGTGACAAGAAGCTCAAAGCCAAATTTTTGGCCGCTGGTTTCAAGGGTCGCTATGAGACTCTCGACATGTCGGCTGAGGATGCACATGAATATTCCTCGATTTCCGAGGTCGCTGGCCGGTTCGACGCGATCCTGTGCCTGGAAGTGATCGAGCATATGTCGCTCAACGACTACGTGGACCTGATGGACGAGTTCGGCAAACTGCTGAGTCCGGGTGGTACGCTCGTCATCGGCACGCCAAATCCTCTCTGCGTCGTTCCGATGTGGGCGGGCGATCCCGGGCACGTGCAGCAGTATCCGTTGGCGGATCTGGCGGCGGATTTCGTGGTGCGGGGCTATGAAGTGGAAGCGTTCCGGGTGCGCTATGGCGCATGGCCAAAGGGCATTCCCTGGCTGAGGTTTTTCGCGATGCGGATTCTCTGCTACCTGCTGAGCGTCGATTACGCGCACGGACTGGTCGTGATCGGCAAGAGGAAAGCCGCAACGGTTCTGCCTGCGTCGTCCTGAGAACATGGTATTCGCGCCTTTCCAGGCGCAATCACCACGCAAAGTAACCCACTCGCGGACAGCGATTGTCGCATATCAATCGTTCAGCGAAAACTGGCTCCGGTGGTTCTGGAAGCATCCCGGCACTTTCCGGCAGTGGTGATAACGGGGCCGCGCCGGGTGGGACCGCAGCCATCGCTCGCGGGGTCGAGGCGCTGGATGTGGAAGGCTTCATCGAGGAACTTGGCCGCGCCTGGGAACGTGGACAATAGGCGATCATCGATCACCCGATGCCGGCTGGATTACCTCCCCTGCACTTCAACCGCTTCCGGCAAACGCACCGTGGTTTGGGATTGGCTTGGGATTTCGATCGCTTGTCCGTGCTTGAGATAGCCCGCGAGCACGGCAGGTTCGGCCCAGTCGAGATCCCAGCCGTTTTCGATGGCGACTACAGTATAGGAGCCGGAAAATACTTCGGCCAGGGTAAAACTGCCGTCGGAGTCGCTCTGGTCGCGGCGGAAGCGGTCGCGATTGTCTTCCGGATTCTTGGGCACGAGGACGACCATGACGCCGGCGACGGCCTTCCCGGCGTGCCTGACAAAACCTTCGACGGAAACGGAGCCGGCTAGCAGCGAGAGTGAAATGGAGAGGGACGCACCCGCGGGCACGGTCAGCGTGTGACCGGAAATTGCTCCTGCCTCGGATGCGATGCGAACGACCGAATAACGCTGCGCCTGCGAGCTGACAACGACTTCATACCTGCCGGGAATCACATCTGTAAAATTGGCCTCGCCCCGGGCGTCCAGGGGAGTGGACTCTACCCGGCCTTTGTTGTTGCGCAAGCCAATCTGGAGCTGCGCGGGCAGTTCCGCCGCGCCCTCGACTTTCACCGTCGCCTTGATCTTGCCGGTCAAGTTGGCGGCAGACAGGTCGAGTTCTCCGCCGCTGTTGAGATCGACATCGCTCGATTCCCGGACACGGCCGGTGGAATCTGGCATCCGGACCGTATAGCGGCCGGCCGCGACTCCGCTTAACTCGTACAAGCCGGGCGCAACATTCCGGATGGTGGTGCTCTCCACCTGTTCGACGCCGTCGAAGGCGGGCTTCTGTAAGGTTGGGAGGTTGAATCCGTGGGTGGTGTCATCGGGAACGTGCACGATGAGATGTAGCGAGGGGAGGGGGTTGAGGTGGATGTCGGCTTCCAGACGATCGCCGCCACGAACCGGGATGGGAACCGCGTCCGCTGCTTCGGTGGCATCGCCGTAATAGGTGATGGGGTAGGCGACATCGAGCGATGAATCCACCTGAGCGGGCGCGCTGGTCGAACTCTCATCATGCAACGTGGGATGGACCGCATACCAGGGGGATGCTTTGGCAGCGACAAAATACGTACCCTCATCGAGCGGGGTCCATTCATAGTGGCCCTGATCGTCAGTCACGGCGCCGCCGGAGCCCACGATCCGGCCTACGCCCTGCGAGTGATCGTCGCGATACACCGTGATTTGCGCGTGGCGAACGGGGTCTCCGACTTCGTCGAGCACCTTGCCGGTGAGCACCGCGTTCGGAGCCAGCCGCAGCACAAGATTCTGGCTATCGAGGTCGGCGCCGGCCGCGATCGCGGTCGAAAACTGCTCGTGCTGGTTATAAGCAGCGGTGATGAATCCGCGCTTGGCGCCGGTCAGCGAGTACTTGCCCGCGGGCACATGAAACTCGAAGCGTCCGTCGTCGTCGGTGATCATCGCTTGCATGCTCAGGCGATTCTTGACACTGGCGATGGTGACGCGACAGCGCGACAACGGGTTGGTGCCTTTCGCGTTGACGACGGTTCCAGAAATGAGATAAGGGCCCGGTGGAATCTGCGCTGGCTCGGCATTCTCCACTTGCGCGAGCGCGGAAACTGTAAGCGTCAGCATCCCGAACACGAGAATCTTAAACCCGAGTCCCGCTGTAGCGAATGGCGCGAGACATGGGACTCGGCAGCCGCGAAGGCTCCGAAATGATCTTTGCATTGAGATGAGCAACCGCGTCATTCTTCGTTCCCCGAAGCGTTCGCCGGAATCAACTGCAACTGGACGTGTTCCTTCTGCCCGGCCACCACGCGGACCACCGGCCCCTTCGATTCGTAAGAACGCATCGCTTCAGGGTTTCTGTATTCGAGGTCGTTTTGCATGCCATCGAAGGCCAGCAGGCGATAGGAGCCTGGAGCCAGTCCGGGCGCGTCGAACGTCCCATCCGGATGGACCCAGATCTGGGTAAATTGCCCGGGGCTGTCGGGCATAGGGATGCAATAGACGTGGGCCCGGCCTTGCGCCGCGCCGACGCCCAAGCTACCCGGCCCATGAGTTTGGGGCATATCCACGGTGCCGCTGATCTCGGCGGTATCGTCGCGCATGGTGATTTCGATAGGAGGCGCGCCACCGCCAGCGCCGACGACCAGGGGCTGATGCTGCAGGTCGAGGTTACCCGAACGGATGGATGCGGGATAGCCGCGCGAGGAATGGACGCGCACCCAATAAATACCCGCACCGGCGCCCTCGAGAAGCAATGACTCGTCACCGGGCCCGGCTGGGTTGCTGAGTGGCACGCTGCGCCCCACCCCCACGTCGTCGGCCGGCTCCATGCTGATATCCAGGTAACGACGTGGGCCATTCGCCGGATCGCCGGAATGGTCGCTGGCGGTGAACTCTTCCCTGACGTTGATGCGAATCGAAGAATTCGGCAACAAAGCCATCGTCGGACCATCGATTGGGGCGCCCTTGATGGTGATGGTCTGCAAGCCGGACGCTCCGTTGGGCCGAACGGATGTGACCTCCACGGTGTAAGTTCCATTGGGCAACATGCCTTCAACGGCATGGTGCAGCGGATTGTAGCCGAGAGAAAAGCCCGGGCCCTTATGCCCGTGGGCGTACACGGTCACGCCCAATTCAAATTCCGATTGCTCGCTGGCCGGAACGACAACCGGCAGTTTCACACGGTAATACGGCTGCTTCACCAAAGCGAGATTGACTGTCTGCGTCTGGCCTGGGGACAACTGGATAGCGCTCGCGGCTTCGAAGTCGGGAGCACTCTGATAATAGACAGGCGGGTAGCCGAACAATGGTCCGCGGGCCTCTTCGCGCGGATCAAAAGTAACGGGATCGCGATCCAGCAGTTCGTTGCTCAGCAGTTTATAGGTGCCAGCAGACAGATCGGAAAAGCGGAATTGACCGTCCGACGTGGAACGGGTGGTTCCAGCCGGACTCCAGTGAGCGCGGCCATCCTGGACGACGTGGCGGTAGAGTTGCAGCGTGACGCTTTCGGGCGCTTCTGCGGTGGAAAGAGTAACGGCGCCGATAATGAGGGCCTCCGGAATGAGGGTGAGGATCACGTCCTTCGAAGGCGAAGTGGAAGGACCATTGGAAGGGCTGTTCCTGAAGGTTTGTCCGGCGTTGTTGGGATCGGACAGAAAGCCCGGCTTGCGAGCCATCAGCGAGATCGGGCGGGTGGAAGCGGGCGGGATCCGGCCGTTGGCTGGATGGGGCGAAATCGAAGTGTCCTCGGTGGCTGAGTGCGCGTCCGGCAAAGTAAATTCAAAGCGCCCATCGCTGTTGGTTAAGGCGGCAAAGTGGTTGCTTTCGGAAGTGACCAGGGCGCGGGCAATCGGCTCATGGGTCACGCTGTTGAGGACGATGCCACGAATGGTGTTGCTGCTGTCGGACGCGGACTGCGCGGAGGAAATGTAGCTCAGGCACACGATGCCCAGAACAAGAAAGCCGAGGGCACAACGCGACGTTCGCGACGGCGTTCGCGACGGCGTTCGCCAGCGCAGACTCGATAAATCGCGATGAGCTTGGTCCCTCTGCAAAGCAACGGCTCCAACCCTGAATCATTGTGGCCAAGATCGGAGAAATGCACAACTCAGGAGTTTTTGGCGCTGAACACAGCCCGTTGTCGGAAAAATTAGACGGGGCCGAGGTCAGGGAGGCGAACGCTCCCCGGTTGACTCGGCCCCGCGATGGGCATTTGGTTTAGTTTTCCCCGTTGATCAGGATACCGATCGATTCGGTGGTGTTGGAGGTGCTGGCTCCCCACATCGCGCTTGAGCCCCACATCGCGCTGAAGCCCTGCGAGGTGCTGCTCCCCCACATGGCGGAGCTACCCCACATCGCGGAACTGCCCCACATGGCGGAAGAGTCGTTGACGAAGTACACGCTGTTAGTTGTCGGGTCGTACGCGGCGGTCGGCGATTTCGCCACCCCGGTAGCGACCGCGGTACTGTTCAGAGCAGCCTGAATGTCGAGGTACCCCGCTCCAATGGTGAATATGTCGTACTGGCTCGTGTAGGTGATACTCGTAGTTGGATCGGTATAACTGCTGTAGGACGGAAAGGTTTTGTAGGCCGTCAGCATCAGCCTCGCTTTTACCTGATCGGGCGTTAGTGTGGGCTGTGACTGGAGGAGCAAGGCCACCGCGCCGCTAACTACGGGAGCGGCCATGCTGGTGCCACTCATCATGTAGTAATAGGGGGAGTTTCCTGAAGTAGCGCCACTCACATAGCTGCTGAGCGGCACTTTATTCCCAGGATAACTGCCCGCCAAGCTGGCTACCCAGCCGTAGAGCGCGACCTGTTGATTGCCGGGAGCGACGATATCCGGCTTCACGATGTGGTCAATTGAAGTCGGCCCCTTGGAGCTATAGGTGGCAATCAAATCGTCGGCGCGAGTGGGAGTTCCCATGGACTTCATGGCGCCCACGGTAATGACATAGGGGTCATTCGCGGGAGAGTCGATGGTGGCATATCCGGTCGTTCCCTCGGAGTTATCCCGGCCATCATTGCCTGCCGCGGCCACAACTACGATGCCAGCCTGGTAGGCCGCTTCTACCGCCTGACAAAGCGGGTCGAGCGTGTAACTCTCGAATACCGGCCGGCCCAGAGACAGGTTGATGACTCGAATGTTATAGGTGCTCTTCAATTTCACAGCGGTCTCGATTGCGGCAATCACCGAACTATCGGTTCCCATGCCCGTGCCGTCGAGAACGCGAAGATTGATCAGGTTGACGTTGGGAGCGATGCCCTTGAACGTCTTGATAAACTTTGCTCCCGTTGATTTGGAGCCGTTCCCGGCAACGATGCCGGCCACGTTCGTGCCATGGCCGTAGACGTCCATCGCACCGTTTCCATCGTTTACCCAGGACTGACTGTAAACCACCCGCGAAGTTCTTGAGTTCAGTTGATCCAGGTCGGGGTTTCCGACGATTTCGCCGAGCAGGTTCTCGAGTTTCGTGGCCGACGCCGCCCCCAGCAAGCTGGCTGCGGCAGTGTTGTCCTGAATACCGCTATCGATGACCGCTACGGCCATGTTGCTGCCGTCCAATCCCTTCGCCCAGGCGTAGGGGGCATTGACCGCGGGTGCTCCATTATTAAGAAAACCCGCCAGATGCCGATCGGGCGAGATATAAACGACCTCGGGATCGGCGGCGAGATCGGCCAGCGCCGATGCCGGTATCGAGTACGCTCCAGCCTTCACCACGCCCAGTTCTTGTTTGAGAGTCCCGCCGCGGCTCAACACTTTTTGATGGTGACGGGCAGTAGGAATCTGCGTGAACTGGACGATAACGTCGACCATGGCGGAGGAGTGTTTACCGGCCAGGTCGGTGGACATCTTCGGGGGCATGCTGGAGGAAATCACGGGCGAGCCGGCAAAAGCCATGCTCGCACAAATAACTACCGCGCACATCGTCATGACGGTCTTCGGCAAGAACGCGGTGGTGCACTGACTAGACATTCTCTATCTCTTTTCTCGGACTGCAATGTGATTCGCGGCTGTGTACGCAGACGCGCTTCGCGTTATTGAAGTGCACGCGACACGCCACCGCGAAGGTTTGCAAGCTGTTGAGAGAGTGGACTAATGCGGAATCACGGTGGACGCGCGATGGGACAATCTGTCCCACCGCCGGGCCCATGGGACAGGATGGCCTCGGACAGAACCCTGCGGTGCCATCCTCATCACGGACCTTCGAGGCGACGACTGCGGCATCGCATTGTGCACCGATCGCATTGCACCGCCATCGATCTGGAACGGTTTCCGGCGCGCTTCGCGCGGGCGCAATTCGGGTCTAGCCCGAAAGTAATGAAACCGGGAACCAACGTAAGCGCAGCTATTCATCACAGTCTTTTGTGCCGATGTACAAGCTGTTAAGCTGATGTTTTCCATGCCGCTAAAAGCCAAATTTTTCATCGCGGTCACCGCCGCGTGCGGAGCCGCAGTGCTGGGAACAGCTCTGCTGCACTGGCATTCCAATGATCTGCTGAAGTTTGGCTGCTACCTTCTCATCGCGGTTTTGGCCGCGACGATGAAGGTTCAATTACCGGGCGTCGAGGGCACCATGTCGGTGCACTTTCTATTCGTGCTGCTTGGTATCCTCGAACTGTCACTGCCCGAAACTCTGGTCATCGGTTGCACCGCGGCCCTGGTGCAGAGCGTGTGGAAAGCAAAGCATCCAGAGTGGGTGAAGGTGGTCTTCAACGTTCTCAGCATGACGGCGAATGCCATCGTGTTGTCGTTTTTTGCCTACCAGTTGCTGGCCAAGCCTCTTGGAAACAGCATGCCCTTGCTGCTGGTGGCCGCCGCCTGCGCCTACTTCCTGAGCAACACCATCCCCGTCGCCATTGTGATCGCATTGTCCGAGCAAAGGCCGTTGCGCACGATCTGGGGAGAGACTTACTTCTGGTCGTTTCCCTATTATCTGGTGGGCGCCGCGGTGGTCGGCTTCGTCAGCTTTTCGAACCGCCATGTGGGATGGCAGAGCACTCTTCTGGTGCTGCCGGTGATGTACTGGATCTACCGTTCCTACCATCTTTACCTGGGCCGACTGGAAGACGAAAAGAAGCGGGTTGAAATCGAGAAGTTGCAAGTGGAGGCGGAAAAGCGCCATGTAGAAGAAGTTTCGGCATTGCACTTGCGAACCATTGAAGCTCTGGCCCTCGCCATTGACGCGAAAGATCATACCACTCACGAACACTTGCACCGGGTGCGTACGTACGCGGTAGAGATTGCCAAAGAGCTGGGGCTGGACGAGCAGGAGTCCGAAGCCCTGCGAGCGGCAGCCTTGTTGCACGACATTGGCAAGCTGGCCGTGCCCGATCACATCATCAGCAAACCGGGACGCTTGACTCCGGAAGAGTTCGACAAGATGAAGATCCACCCGATTGTCGGGTCGGAGATCCTGGAGAGAGTGGCGTTTCCGTATCCGGTCGCTCCCATCGTGAGATCGCATCATGAGAAATGGGATGGCAGCGGCTACCCAGACGGTCTGAAAGGGGAAGAGATTCCGATCGGCGCCCGCGTGCTGGCGGCTGTGGACTGCCTCGACGCTCTGGCTTCGCATCGCCAGTACCGCCGCGCTCTACCTCTGGATGAGGCGATGCATAAGGTTTCTGAGGAGTCCGGAAAATCATTTGATCCCAAAGTGGTAGAGATTCTCCAGCGCCGTTACATTGAACTGGAGCGCATGGCCGCCAAGACCATGGGGACGGCCGAGCACCTGGGAACGGCGACGGATTACAAAGTGGAACGAGGGGAAAAACCGGCGACTGGGTTTGAACTGAATGCCAGCCGCACCGAAAACGACACCGACTTCCTTCTTTCGATCGCCTCAGCCCGGCAGGAAGCGCACACTCTTTTCGAACTCAGCCAGGAGTTGGGGAGTTCGCTCAGTCTCGACGAGACCCTTTCCCTGGTCTCGTCTCTGCTGCGCAAGCTCATTCCTTACGATTCCCTGGTTGTGTTTGTGCGCAAAGCCGACAAACTCGAGCCTGAATTCGTTACCGGAGATCATTTCCGGCTCTTTTCACAGCTTCAGATTCCGGTGGGGGAGGGTCTCTGCGGATGGGTGGCGCAGAACGCGAAACCCATCATCAACGGGAACCCGGCCGTCGAGCCCGGCTATGCCTCGGAGGCGCGAAGGGGCGCGGAATTGCGCTCCGCCCTGGCCGTGCCGCTGGAAGGCTCCAGTCAACTGGTCGGCGTGCTCGCCCTTTATCGAAAAGAAGCGGACGCCTTCACCACCGACCACTTGCGCATCCTACAGGTGATCACATCGAAGGTCGCGCTCTCCATTGAAAATGCCTTGAAGTATCGGCTAGCGGAGAGTTCGGCTACGACCGACTATCTGACGGGACTGCCGAATGCGCGTTCCTTGTTCATGCATCTGGACCAGGAACTTGCGCGCTGCGTGCGGGAGGACTCCGGCGTCGTAGTGATGGTGTGCGATCTGGATGGATTCAAGCAGATCAACGACCAGTACGGCCACCAGGAAGGCGACCGGACGCTGAAGCTTTTCGGCAACCTGCTGAAGGACGTATGCCGCGAGTACGACTATGTGGCGCGCATGGGCGGAGATGAATTCGTCGTCATCGCCTCCAACATGACCGCGGATGCGGTGCAGGAGAAAACGATTCTATTGAATTCGCTGGCGCAGCAAGCGGGGCGCGAAGTTTCCGGCAAAGACATATTGTCCCTGAGTCTGGGAGCGGCCTTCTACCCGCAGGATGGCCTGGACGCGGAGCATCTGCTGGCGGAAGCAGACCGAAGAATGTATGCGGCGAAACAACTCCACTACCAGGGCAATGAACTGGAGTTGCCCCACGAGGCGCGGCATTCCCGTCCGGTTTCGGTGAACTAGCGAATCCTGGTGTCTGGGGAAGTCAGCAGCTTTTACCCCGGAGGGACACCGGGGAAGGAACTGGAGGGCATCTCTGACTAAGTGTGGCGAGGACACTCTAGTCCGCGAAGAGCCCGCGCCGTGATACTGCCCTGCCGCCCATGATCCTGCTACCTGATGAGCCGAGTACCTGTTCAGAGGTATCCCGCGTCTAGCAGCCTGCTAGTGCGTGCCGACCAGATCCCGAGCCGAATGATCCACTGCCATCTTCGAACCTTTGATTGCCTGGTCAAGGCAGGCGCGCAGAAGGGCGCCGAGTTGCGCGACATAGGGCTCTACCAGGCTGCCGCGAGGGCTAATGGGCAGAGAAAAGAGCCGCACGCCGCCTTGCGCCACTTCACCCCAGCCACCGAGACGATCGTGAAATCCCGCCAGATGGCGTTCCGCCAGGAAAAGAGTCAGTTCGCCCGGATAGGGCCGGACATCGTATTGAGCCAGGGCCTCTTCGTAAATATCCGCAATCTTGGCTCGAGGCGTAGGTGCGCCGGTCTCCGGCAGGAAATGATGACGAATCCACGCCCAACCGAGGCTGGCTGATGCCTTGGCTCTGGAAATCTCCACCCGCAGTTTTTCCATGAAGAAGGCGCGTTTGCCCTCACCCTCCGCCGCCATAACGTTCCGCAGGTGGAAGTAGGGGTTGAGCATAAAGCGATTGGCAAATCTCTGGTGCCAGGGGAGCGGCCACCGGAGCGAACGGATATTGTAAATCTCAATCAAGGCAACGAGTCCCACAGTTTCGCCCGAGGCGATCAGTTGCCGCGCCATTTCCAGGGCCAACGTTCCACCCAGGCAGTAACCGCCAAGCATGTAGGGGCCATGCGGTTGTACCTGGCGGATCTCTTCGAGGTAGCGGCGAGCCACATTTTCAAACTTGCCATCGATGGGAGATCGGCCATCGAGACCGGCGGACTGCAAGCCGAAGACGGGCTGATCTGCTCCGAGACGGGCCGCGAGCGACCGGTAGAGCAGGACGTTGCCTTCGGCGGCGTGCGCAAGAAAAAGTGGCGGGCGATCTCCGCCACGATTGATCAGCACCAGGGACTTCCAATCTTTTTCTTTTTCCTGGCTATCCCGGCACAAGGCAGTGGCCAGCAGGCGCGGGGTGGAGGCTTCGTAGAGAATGGCGAGCGGCGCGCTGCATCCCAACTCACGCTGGATAAGGCTGAACAACTGCGCCGCGGCGATGGAATGTCCGCCCAAAGCGAAGAAATCATCGTCCGGCCCGATCGCACGGATGTCCATTACGCGTTGCCAGAGCGGGAGCAGGGCCTGGAGCAAGGCGGGTTCCGACGTCGTCGTGAATCTCGCAGAAGCCACCGCCGAGTCTGACGAGTGCGGGCGCGGTTCTGCCGCCGAAGTCGAAACTGCGGAAGAACATTCGCAAGGCGCTTCGCAGTGTGAGCTCTGCGTGTAGACAAGTTCAGTTGCAAGGGAGGCGTTGGCGCGGGTGAGCCGGGCAAGATCAAGAACTTCCCGCGAGGGATCTGCCGCCAAGCGTTCAAAAATAGTTTCCAGCGTTGTCAGCCATCCTCGAATGGTCAGGTCGGCAAAAAGCCTGGTGTCATAGTGACAGCGCAGGTCCAGCCTGTCTTCCATCTCGACCGCATTCAAATAGAGCTCGAAAGATTCGAAAGCTTTGGGGTTGGCATCGTAATCGACGGTGAATCCGGACTGCGGCAGTTCGTTCGGCTTGAATTTCTTGACGTTGGTAAGGCCGACCGAAATCGGAGAAATGCCTAGCGCTGGCGCGGCGGCGTGGAGGTCTTCCAGCAAGCTGACCATGGTGAAAATGGCATGGTCCTGAGCCGCCAGCAGCTCGCCCTGCACTCTCTGGAGAAAAGCGCCGGTGATTTCGCCGGGCCGCAAATCCACCAGGAAGGGCAGCAGGTTCACGCAGTGTCCGACGAGCCCGGGCTGGCCGATTACGGGCTGTTCCGCGATGGGCAGAGCGATCACAAAACGGCGCTGCCGTGAGATGCGAGCGAGAAGGATCGCCAGGGAAGCAAGCACGACGGTAAAAAAACTGCACCCCTGCTTGGCCGCTGCCGCTCTGAGGCTTTCGACTACCGGGGCTGGAATGGTGTGATCGGCACGGCGCGCGTTGAATTCGCGGCGCGCGCTTCGAGGGTGGTCGGTGGGCAGCGCGAGCACGGGAAAACCATGGTTGAACTTCTCATGCCAATAGCTGGCAGCTTCCTTGAATTCGTCGGAACGATGACGCTCGGTTACTGCCTGCACGTAGCTGGCATAGAACTGCGCGGGCGGCAGCGATGCAGGCGCGCCCGAAACTTCTTCCGCATAAAAAGCGCAGAGATCGTGGATCAGAACATCCAACGACCAACCGTCGCAGATGATGTGGTGGGCGGTGAAGATGACCGCGGCGCGGTCAGGGTCGAGCAAGATCATCTGGCAGCGGAACAGCGGGCCCGCGGGCAGGGGAAATGGAAAGGCGGTCTCATCGCCAATTATTTTTCGGAGACGATCCTCCTGAAGCAACGTTTGGCCGTGCGCGGAAAGGTCGGTGACGGGCACCGTGATCTTCTGGGCGGGCGCGATTTTCATCACCTGACCGGCTTCGTCGAAGCTGGCGCGAAGCGCATCATGACGATCGACGACGCGCTGCATGGCTTGTGTCATTTTTTCGATCGAGATATTGCCGGTGAAGCGCACGGTCATAGACTCGTTGTAGGAAGCCGACAAATGTTCGGAAAGACGCGACGAAGCGTAGATACCGCGCTGCGGGACGGTAGATTCGACTTCAGGCGGGCCGGCAGGCAGCGGAGCAGTTTTCGGTGGAGCGACGATGGCTGCCCTGTCGAGATGGTTGCCATTGGTCGAGGCAGCTTCCGTGGGATGATTTTTGCCGGCGTTTTCGAGAAGCGTCACCAAACGAGTAATCGTGCGCGCTTGCTCGGCAATAACCTCTTCGAGCACGCTGTTCGTTGCTCGTACATCCGGCCTTGTGCCCGCCGCATAAGATGCAGCGGGAAGTCGAGGAGCAGGCAGAGGAGCCGGGACAGGGTGAGTTTCCGCGAGAATGTTGACCGGAAGAGTTGCATCCAGATGGGCGGCAAGCAGGTCGATGTTGGGCCACTGATTCATGAGTTGACTGAAGCTGACTTTGACCGAAAATTCCTTGCGAATGGCGAAGGCGACCTGAGTCAAGGACAAAGAATCAAATCCCTGCTCCATGAACGTGCCGGAGGTATTGATTTGTGAGCGGTCGCGCCCCGAAACCGGTACGAGCAGGTCGAGAACGCGAGCAGCGATACGGTCTTTCCGCAAAACAACCGGCGAATCGACGCCGGTCTTGGAGGACGCGGCCTCGAAGCGCGGTTCAGAAAGTTGAGAGCTGGGTTCAGGACATGGCTCAGGACGTGGCTCAGGACATGGTTCGGGACTTCGTTCTGGACCTGGTGCAGCAGTTGCCACTGCGGCAGGGTCGACCCAAAAGCGTTGCCGCTCAAAGGGATAGGTTGGCAGGGGAATGCGCCGGCGTTGTTCGTGGGCGTAGAAGGCGTCCCAATCGATCGACACGCCGTTCTGCCAGAGACTTCCGAGGGCAACGAGCAGAGTCGCCCACTCGGTGTTGTTTTCATGCGTGTCAGCCAATGTGGGTACGGCGACGCAGGGATGTTCGGGTGCGAAGTGCTGGCGAGCCAGCGAACACATCGTGGAACGCGGGCCACATTCGAGGAAGAGGTCGTATCCGTGGTCTTTGATGCACTGGATTGCTTTCGAAAACTCAACCGTGGCCCGCGCATGATTCGCCCAATATGCCGGATTGGTGGCTTCCGCGGCGGTGAGCGGACGTCCGGTGACGGTCGAGACAATCGGCTTCGTGGGCACGCGCAACTGGATTCTAGCGACAGCCGCGCGCAACGGTTCGACCATGGGATCCATCATCGCGGAGTGGAAAGCATGGAAAGTATGCAGGTGGCGGCAGACGACGTCATGCGCTTCGAGTTGCTTCTGGAATTCGACGACATCCGCTTCCCGGCCTGACACTACGCAGAGAGCGGGAGCGTTATTAGAAGCAAGCTGAAGGGTAGAGGGAAGAGTTTTCGTGATCGACTCCGCGCTGCCGTTCACAGCCATCATGGAACCACGCGGCAAGTCCTGCATCAGGCGGCCGCGAAGAGCGATGATGCTGAGCGCGTCCTCAAGCTGCCATACCCCGGCGAGTGTGGCGGCGACAAATTCTCCAATGCTGTGTCCGGCCATGATCGCGGGTTCGATACCCAGGCTCTGCCACAAACGCGCCAGCGCATATTCGATGACGAAAATCGAGGGCTGCGTAAAGAAAGTGTCCTGCAGCGCGATCTGGGCGGTCTTCTCATCGCCACTCCGGGGATAGAGAAGTTCGCGCAAATCGCGACCGAGATGGGGCTGGAGGTATTCGCAACAATCGTCGACCACGGCGCGGAATAGAGGCTCGTCGCGGTAGAGGTTCAGGCCCATGTGGACGTACTGCGTGCCCTGACCGCCGAACAGAAAAACTATAGGAGGATTGCGGCGTTCACAGCGTTTGCTGCCGCAGCGCAAAGGATTTGGCTGCGCGAGTAGCTTAGCCGCTTCGGTGGAATCGGCGGCGACCACGAAGCGCCGGTGGGCCATCTGTTTGCGCCCGGTTTGGAAGGTGTAGGCTGCGTCCGCGAAAGCCTCCGGAGCCGAACTGGCAAGATGCTCCGCCAAGGCATGGCTGTAGGCATCGAGCGCAGCGGGGGTCTTGGCGGAAAGCGGCAGAAGTTGCAACGGTCGCGATGCGCGTGCTGGCGTCTTATCGGGATCGGGCGCTTCTTCCAGGACAACGTGCACGTTGGTCCCGCCAAATCCAAAAGAACTGACTGCGGCGCGGCGCACTTGCTCTCCGCGAGGAAAGGGGATGAGCTTATCGGCAATCAGGAAAGGGCTGCCGTCGAAATCGATTTTAGGATTGGGATGTTTGAAGTGGAGGGTAGGAGGAATTTGTTCCTGATGCAGAACCAGAGCGGCTTTGATCAGGCCGGCTACTCCGGCGGCATTGGTGGGATGCCCGATATTTCCTTTGATGGAACCGATATAGCAAAACTGCTTTTTCGCGGTCTTGCCCTCAAAGACTTTCCTGAGCGCTTCAAATTCTATGGGGTCGCCGACTGGAGTGCCGGTGCCGTGCGCTTCGATGTAGCGAATGGTCTCGATGGGAACATTGGCATTCGACTGCGCCAGGGCAATGGCATCGGCTTGGCCGTCGACGCTCGGGGCGAGAAAGGAAGCAGGACGGGCTCCGTTATTGTTCTTACCCGTGCCGCGAATCACGGCATAGATGGTGTCTCCATCGGCGAGAGCGTCGGCTAGACGCTTGAGGATGACCACACCGGCACCGTCGCAGAACATCGTTCCTGTGGCATCAGCGTCGAACGGGCGGCAATGGCCATCCTTGGCGAACGTGCCTCCCTCTTGGTAGAGAAAGCCGCTTTTCTGCGGGACCGTTATGTCGATGCCGCCTGCAAGCGCGAGGTCGCACTCATAGTCCAGCAGCGAGCGGTAGGCCTGATCGACCGCCAGGAGGGTGGTGGAACAAGCGGTATTGAGGCTGACGGCGGGTCCGCGGAGATCGAGCAGATAGGCGGTACGAAGCGCTATGTAGTCCTTCTGGTTGCCGTATTCGACGGCGAGTTTGCCGGCCATGGCCAGCAGATCGGGCTGGGTGAGAAGGTTGGTGGTGTAGTAGTGATTGTCTCCGATGCCGGCAAACACACCAATGCGGCCGGGATAGCGCTCGGGATCGCAGCCTGCGTTTTCAAGCGCGTGGTAGGCGAGTTCGAGAAAGACGCGCTGTTGCGGGTCCATGACGCGGGCTTCGAGGGGGTTGATGCCAAAGAACGCGGCATCGAAGAGATCCGCGCCCTCGATCAAGCCTCGAGCCCGAATGTAGTCGGGATCGCGGCGAAGATTTTCGTCGATACCGGGACCCAGTTCTTCAGGCGTAAAGAACGAGATGGATTCAACGGCTTGGCAGAGATTGCTCCAGAGCTGATCGAGATTGGCTGCGCCCGGAAAGCGTCCGGTCATGCCGACGATGGCAACGGCATCGCGAACGCCGTCGTTTCCGTCATGTGAATCAGCCTGCGAGTCGTGCTGGCGACGGCGTTGCTGACGCGTCGCCCGGCTCTCGGCATCGGCGAGAAAATCGGACTTGGCTTCTCTCGATTCCAGGAATTCCGCAAGCTTGGCGATGGTGGGATATTGGAAAACTTTGACGGGAGGAATCTCGCGTCCGAAGCGAGTTTGATACTGGCTGACCATGCGCAGCGCAGCCAGCGAGTTGCCCCCGAGGTCGAAGAAACTGTCGTCGATGCCAATCTCCTCCAGTTGCAGGAGTTCACCCCAGAGACTGGCCAATTGCTTTTCCGCCATGGTTCGCGGGGCGATAAAGTCCTGCGCCAGAAGAGGCCGTTTACCTTCGGGACGCGGCAGGGCTTGGCGATCGAGTTTGGCATTGGGAGTGAGGGGAAATTTCTCCAGACGCACAAAGGCGGCCGGAACCATATAAACCGGGAGAGTGGCCCGCAGGGTCTGAATTAAAGAGGTAGAGCTTAAGGCGGCGGGGCCGGTGTAATAAGCGACCAGACGTTTCTCGCCGGGGCCGTCTTCTCGAAGGATGACGACGGCCTGCGTGATTCCGTCGATCCTAGCCAGGACGCTCTCGATCTCACCCAGTTCAATGCGAAACCCGTGGAGTTTTACCTGATGGTCGAGGCGACCGAGAAATTCAAGCGAGTGATCGGAGCGATAGCGAACCTCGTCTCCGGTGCGATAGAGACGCGCACTCTGCACCTGCTGATTGGAATCGACAGAATCGGTAATGACAGCATCCGGACAAACCACAAACCTATCGGCGGTGAGCTCGGGACGCTTGAGATAGCCGCGAGCCAGGCTGGCGCCGCCAATCCAGAGTTCACCGGGCATTCCGTCGGGCACCGGCTTGAGATTTTCATCCAGGACATGGAATTGGGTGTTGGCCACGGGCAGGCCAAGCGAGATCTGGTCGGCGATTGTAATGCGCTGGGTGGAAGACCAAATCGTGGTTTCGGTGGGCCCGTACATATTCCACAGTTCGCGACAGCGCGGAAGCAACTGACGGGCGAGGTCGGAAGTAAGAGCCTCGCCTCCGCAAAAAATGCGGAGGTCGCTCTTCCCTTCCCAACCGCTTTCCAGCAGCATGCGCCAGGTGGTCGGCGTCGCCTGCATCACGGTGATGGCGTGGTGCCGCAGCAATCTCTGCAGTTCACGGCCGTCGGCGGCCTGCTCAGCGGTGGCTATGACGATCTGCGCGCCACTGATTAGAGGAAGCAGGAATTCGAGGATCGAGATGTCAAAGGAAGTTGTGGTAACCGCCAAATGGGTATCGGAAGCAGCCATGCCGGGCGCTTCCGCCATGGACAAGAGGAAATTGACCAGCGCCCGCCGCGGGATCATGACTCCCTTGGGCTTTCCCGTCGAGCCCGAAGTGTAGATGAGGTAGGCGAGATGTTCAGGATCGCCGGTCGGGATGAGGTTGGAGGCAGGAAGACGGACGAGCGTCTCGGCCTCGTGGTCGAGCGGTGCGTCGAGCTGGATCACGCGAGCGCTGGTTTCGCCCAGCCTTTCGCGAAGCGAAGAATGCGTCAGGAGGAGGGAAACTTCGGAATCCGCAAGCATGAAAGCAAGTCGGTCTTTGGGAAATCTTGGATCCAGCGGCAGGTAGGCGCCACCGGATTTAAGGATGGCGAGAAGGCTGACCACAGAATCTACCGATCGATCAAGACAGACGCCGACCAGGGTTTCGGGACGGACTGCGTGTTCGCGGAGGAAATGGGCCAGACGGTTGGCGCGGGAATTCAACTCGCGGTAGCAAATCTGCTGTTGAGCAATAGTCAGAGCGGGGGCATCGGGAGTGCGCTCCGCTTGATCTTCGACGAACTGGTGCGGGCCTCGCGTCAGAGGATAATCCCGGAGGGTATCGTAACCAGATTCGTGGAGAGAAAAGTTCACTCCTGCTCCCATCTTGCCCTTCGCGAGCAATTGACGAGCCCAACAACAAACAGAAGTTCCGATTGCGGCTGCGGTGTAAGCCTTTTAGTTCCTAATATGTCATGAGAGTAGTCGCGTGGTTAGTGACGTTCGTCACTATTTCGGGGGGCGGATTTGTGATCTGGATCACCCGCAAAAAATGCGCAGAAGTGGAAGAAGACTTCTTGGCCTGCTCAAGCCCCAGCGCTTGCGACAGAAGGCGAAGCGCAGAGCGAAAGCCGATGGCCCGAGTCTATTTTGCGCGGGCCAATACCAGGGTGACATCGTCGGGCTGTTCGTTATCTCCGATCCAGTCGGCCACGGCGGCCATGACAATTTCGGTGATGCGCTCCAGGGGCAGGTGTCGATTCTCTTGCGCCAACTGGAGCAGGCGCTCCTCGCCAAACTCGCCATAGTCGTTTTCCGGTTCAGTCACCCCGTCGCTGTAAGCCACCAGCAAATCACCGGGGCGGAGTTGCACGGACGCTTCCGGAAAACTCAGGTTGTCGAACAGACCGACCACGGTTCCGCCGCAGCTCAGTAATTGCGACGAGCCGTCGTCAGAAATCAGGATGGGCTGCAGATGACCGCCGTTGGCATAAGTAAAGCGGCGCGTCGCTCCGTCGTAGATTCCCAAGAACAACGTCGCATACTTGGCCGCCGGAGTGCTTTCGTAGAGCTGGTGGTTCAAGAGCGCCAGCAGGGTTGCCGGGGAAGCGTCCCCTCCTCTGGAATCGGACGCCAGCATCAATCCCGCGGCCTCGTGAGCACCGGCGGCGGCTTCGCGCAGTACGGGCACGTCTTCAATGCTGTAGGCGCGCACGGCGGAGTGGATCGTCGCCATCAACAGCGCCGCTGAAATTCCTTTGCCGCTGATGTCGCCCACCGCCAGCATCATCTTGTCGGAATTGAGCGCGAGAAAATCGTAATAGTCGCCGCTTACGGTACGCGCCGGGCGGCAGAAGCCGTGAACCTCGAAGCTCTCCAATTGGGTGATGAGTTTGGGGTAGAGCTGGGCCTGCACTTCCTGGGCAATGGCCAGCTCGCCTTCCAGCCGCTGCTTTTCTTTCTGCTCCTGAACCAGCTTTTCGATGGACGTGGTCATGGAGTTGAAAGAGTTGGCAAGCGTGGCCAGTTGGTCGCTGGAGTGCACGGCGATGCGGTGGCTGAAGTCGGCACGATTGATGTGTTTGGTGGCTTCGTAGAGTTCAGCTACCGCCGAGGTGATACTGCGGGTCAGCTTGGTGCCGACCAAGAGCGCCAGCAGTTCGATGATGGCGAACACAATCGCAATCG
This sequence comes from Acidobacteriaceae bacterium, assembly GCA_003134435.1. GTDB lineage: Bacteria > Acidobacteriota > Terriglobia > Terriglobales > Acidobacteriaceae > Acidiflorens. The sequence goes on along the minus strand of PLBE01000212.1, from coordinate 12,457 downwards.
AAAGCAAGATATACTCGACGCCCTTGGCGTAATCTCCGAGTGCGGCAAAAAGTCTCGCATAGAGCACCGAGGGCCGGGTTTCAACCTCGGCCAGTGCACCCGCGCGCTTTCGCTCTCCCGTTTTCCAATCGACGACCTGTAGGGGAATAGGGAAAGTAACTTGGCGATCAAACATGTCGCTAGCCGGTGGAATCGTCCCGGCGGAGAAGGTCTGCTGCCGCGGTTTCCCTTCATCGAACGCCAGGAAGGACTTTGATGCGTCCGGCGAGCTTGCAGTGGGGCTCGGGGTAACGCTTTCGGTGCCGCTCTCGGTGCCATAGACCGCGATCTGGCCGAGGTCGCCCGCGATGCCCTCGACAAAGTCCTTGTCGAGCGGTTCGCTCAAGACCACGCGCAGCGACTCTGGCCCGGCTTCGGCCAGGGTCGCAGTCCTCAGATAGAGCGTGCCCCGGTCGTTGACGATATCGCGAAAATCAGCGGTGATGAAGGTTGGAAAGCTAACGCTGGCCGGCGCCGCGGGCCCCGAACAGTAGGGCTGGGGCTGGCTCCGGTACCAGGCGCACACCTGACGCCGCGACCACTCCGGACGGCGCGATCGGACCTGGCTAAGCGTTTCCGCATTGAGCATTTTCCCGTCCGCGATTTGGGTCACCAGATGATGGGCGATGGCGCGATCGGCCGACTCCATGCTGCGCAGGTGGGTGGTGATGTCCGAGGTTACGACAAAGCTGGCGAACTGGCCGGCGAGCAGATAGAGGGTGATGAGAGAAATCATCACCAGCAGAATGCCCGGGATGACGCCGATAAAGACGTAGGTTACGATCAACCGGTTTCGCAATCGCCACAGCAATTGCGAACGGAGCCACCGGAAAGCCGCGATCGTCAGCAACACAATCGCCAGCAGGCTAAGAAAAATCACCCAGCCCTCGAGGCTGGAGGAGGTCGACGGACTCGCCCGCCGCGTCAGCCACTGCCCCAGGAACAAGAGCAGGTCGAGCGCCAGCACATAGAGCGCCGCCCACGCCGTCCAGCTCTGCGGCCAGAGCTTCCGGGCACGCAGGCGGCTTTCGAGTTCGAGAGAAATCAGTCTCATCGTGCTGCCGGATTCATCGCCCGATTATAGAGGCCGCCAGTGCCGGAATCTCTGCCCAAGTCATATTTCAGGGTAGATGTCGAAGAAGGCGGCGAGACTCGCTTGGAGCTGCTTCTCGATCTCGTCCTTGCTGCCGTCCAGAATGTGCAAAGCGATGTGGGCATCGCGTCCATTCTTGAGTTTGATCGTCGCTGAACCGACTTCCGCAACCTCGTCGGAAGGCAGCAGACGCAGGCCATATATCAATGTCAGATTTGCCATCCAGCGATTGTAAGCCAGAGCATGTGGGGCGGAAGAGGCAGGCTGGCAGCCGGCCTAGCCCGGCGGCCACTGCAGGGAGCGGCCTCCGATGAGATGCACGTGCAAATGAAAGACCGATTGGCCGGCGCGGGGACCGACATTCAACACGGTGCGGTAGCCGTCCTCAATGGACCGTTCCCGCGCGATGTGGGCGGCCACGAGGTGACAGCGGCCCACCAGTTCGGCGTCTTCCTTTTTGGCTTCTTTCAAACCGGTAATGTGTTTTTTTGGTATGACCAGAACGTGAGTCGGGCCTTGCGGATTCAGATCTTCAAAAGCGTAGATGTGCTCGTCTTCATAGACCTTTTTGGACGGCACTTCGCCCCGAATGATACGGCAGAACAGGCAATCCGCCATGGTTAAGTCTCCCTCTCGCGCCGGATTACGATCTCAGGGCAATCCGCTGACGATGATACGTGCTCTTGTCTCTGGCCCAAAACAATACCACTCCGCAGAGCGGCGTCCGGTAAAAAAATGTCAGTCCAGCCGCACCAGAAACACCGATCCCTCCGGCGTCTCCGTCTCGTGCGCGAGAGCAATGGCGCGCTGGCGGTCGTCGTCGAGCACGCGCACCCGCACCCACCAGTCGCCTACGGGACTGACAAACTTGATGACCTTGGCGGTCTGGTAACGTTGCTGCAGGTGGACGGCTGTTTCCGCGGCCGCCTTCTGTCCAGTAAAGGAACCGATCTGAACCGCCCAGCGTCCGCCGGTGTCGAGAGCCACGGGGGCTTGCAGTACTTCCAGGCGAACCTTTGCCGTGCCCGGCAAGTAGACGTCAATGGCTTTGGCGGCAGCGAGCGAAAGGTCGACAATCCGACCCTCGACGAAGGGGCCGCGATCGGTGATTCGCACCAGCGCCGATTTCCCGGTTTTCAGATTCGTGACGCGCACAATTGAGCCCAGCGGCAAGGTGAGGTGCGCCGCCGTCATGGCGTTCATGTCATAAACTTCGCCGTTCGATCCGCGCCGGTTGTGGTAGGGAGCGCCGTACCAACTCGCCGTCCCGGTTTGTTCAAAAATGGGCTTGGCGTCGGCGGGAATGTCGAATTTATCTTCTTCGTTCGTAGTTCCTGGGGAGGCTGGAGTCGGGCCTGGTTTTTCTTTCGGCGGCGAAAGTGAGGGCGGAGGCGGAACTGGCGCGGGCGTTTGCTTATGGCCGCACGCGCTGACCAGCAAACTGGCCAGCAAGATCAAGAGAATAAACGAAGGCGCGGGCGGCCTCTGGCGAACTTTCCTGGCCGCGCAACTGGCGCTGCGCTTCAGGAATTCTTGCGGTGAGTTTCCAGAAAATCGGCGAACTCCGAGAGCTTTCCCGCAGCCGTTCGCAATCCCTTCGACGAGCCGGTGCGAACCGCCGGTACCACTTCGTCGTTCAGATACTTGACCAGTTCCGCGGTCTCTTTTTCCAGAGTCTGGGCGAGATTCGTTACCGAGCGATTGATCCGCGCGGAAGCCTCTTCCACCTTGCGATCGAATTCGGTCATAACCGTCCTGCCGGTTGGGATTAATATTCACGCGTCTATCGCGGTTACCAAGCTTCATCATTATCGTGGGCTCGCGGGCAATCGGTCAATTGCCCTTTCTCGTTTTACGTGAAAGCGGGTCACAGCCATGTCGCCATGCTTTCATTTCCATTCGTCCCCATGCGGTGGTCCGCAGATCCGCCAGGTCACGGTACAATCACGCCATGCTTCCGAGGATAGCCGCCCCCAGGTCTCCACTTTCCCTGACTTTGATTCCGATTTTGACGCCCGGCATGGTGCCAGCTTTGATGCTTACGCTAGTGCTTATCGTTGCGCCAGGCTGTACCTTTTATGGCGATCATCCGGCGCGCGCCCTGTCACAGGCGACCGGAGGAGAGGCCATGGAGCGCGTTTTCTGGAAACAGGTGCAAGCTGCGAACTGGGTGGAGGTAGAACGAGCTCTGGCTTCGAATTACGCCGGCGTAACTCCCCATAGCATGCTCGACCGCTCCGCCGCGTTGGAACAGTATCGCGCCTGGCAGTTGAAGGACTTCACCATTGGCGATCTGAAAACCGAGTTGAACGGAACTACCATCGTGGTGACTTATACCATCACACTGAACGGCGTCATCTCGAACGGCACCAGTGGCGCACAACCGCTGCCGTCGGCGCCCGAGCGCATGATGACGGTGTGGCAGCAGCAAAAAACGGGGTGGGTGGTCATCGCGCACAGTGTCAGCCAACCATAGATGCTCGTGTCCAAGTCCATCACTGCAGAGCGGTCACTGGCCGCATCGCCCTTCCCACCGAACGGCCAGAGCCTGGGCGCTTTCCGGCGGGCGCTGTTGCGCTGGTACGACCACCATCACCGCCATTTGCCATGGCGCGAAACTCGCGATCCCTACCGCATCTGGCTCAGTGAAATCATGCTGCAACAAACGCGCGTGGCCGCAGTGCTGGAACACTACCGGATTTTTCTCCAGCGTTTTCCGAATATCCAGTCTCTGGCCGCAGCTTCCGAAGACACCGTACTCTCCGCCTGGAGCGGATTAGGCTACTACCGGCGGGCCCGCATGTTGCATCGCTGCGCCCAGCGTATCGCGAAACAACATGGCGGTTGCTTCCCGCCCGATTCCAAAGCGTTGATCGCCTTGCCCGGCATTGGACGCTACACTGCCGCCGCCATCGCGAGCATCGCATTTGACGAACCGGTTGCCGTGGTGGATGGCAATGTCGAACGCGTGCTGCAAAGACTGGTTGGCAAGGAGAGGACTGCGATCGCTCTCACCACGCCGCAAACCTGGCAGCTCGCGCAAGAACTGCTCGCGACCTCGCGGCCCGGCGATTTCAATCAGGCCATGATGGAACTCGGCGCCACAGTGTGCGTTCCCGGCGAGCCTCGCTGCGCCTTCTGCCCGGTCCGGAAATGGTGCGGCACGATCGCCCAAGAAAACGGGGCGCCCTCGGCCCGCGGGATGCTGAAGCCGCCCTCAGCCCCTCCCATCAAGAAAAAACTCTGGTGCTGGCTCAGCCTTCGCAACGGTGACATCCGCCTGGTACAGCGGCCGAGGGAAGCATCGCTGATGCCCGGCATGTGGGAACTACCCCAGTCGGCGGAAGCTCCCCCTGCCTGGAAGACGGCGTCTCACTGGCGTACCTTCCGCCATTCCATTACCATCACGAACTATACCGTGCATGTGCTTCGGAGTATCCGCGCCGATCATTCGGCCGCGCCCAGGGGCAAATGGATTGCGTTGGATAGCGTTTCTCAGCTCCCAATCACCGGGCTGACGCGGAAAATCCTGAAGGCCGACGGTATCATCTGATCTGGTGAGGCATTTCTTCCATGAAGTGGCTCGAACGTTTATTCGGAGGTCCGAACGATATGGCTGCATTGCCGGCCGGAAGCAAAGCACCCGAGTTTTCTCTGCCCGCGGTTGGCGGCGGAAAAGACGATGGCGGTAACTTTTCGTTGCAAGCCGCTCTCCGGCGGGGCCCCGTGCTGGCCGCCTTTTTCAAAGTGTCTTGCCCAACCTGCCAATACACATTTCCGTATCTCGAACGCCTGCACCAGGCGTACGGCGACAAGAAGATCACGATCGTGGGCATTTCGCAGAACGACGGCAGCGACACTGCCGCTTTCGTGAGGGAGTACGGGATTACCTTTCGCACGCTGCTTGACGACCCCAATGGTTACGCGGTTTCGAATGCTTACGGCCTGACCAATGTTCCGTCTTTGTTCCTGATCGGACGGGACGGGAAAATCGAAATCAGCAGCGTGGGATGGGTGAAACAGGAAGTGGAAGACATCAATCGGAAGCTCGCGGCCGCGCAGCAGATCACGCTCCCGCCGATCTTTAAGCCGGGAGAGGATGTCCGCGACTTTCGCGCTGGTTGAGGATCGAAAAACTGATCCCGCGGTCGCGGGAAAAACGCCCTCACTGCTGGTTGGCCGCGCTTGCACTTGGGTAACTTTCGAGCGTTCCCGCAGCATGCTAGCCTCTCTTTAGTACTGCCGTCTCATCCATTTGCAAACGGCGTACTAGACCAGAGACACGCCGTCGCCCATGCCCAAGGTCCCGATTTTCCGGTTGCGCACTTCTGAACCGACCAGTCGTCCCGATCTGCAATACTACGGCCTGACGCTCGCCTTCAGTGATTTGCAACTAGGCGTCGACAATCTCCGCTACGATGTCTGTCTGAGTCCGCGCATTACGTCGGATTTGAGCTTCCATCTGGCGCGCTACATTTGCCGTTTCGGAGCAGTGGAATCGCTGCTTGAAATGGACGTTCCGGCGCCGATTCAGAACAAATTCATTCGCTCCGGCGAGGGTCCCGCCAAGCTGCGCAAAGCCACCCCCGCCGACCTGAAGACTGTGCTGGCCTCGATTCATCTGGCGATCCTGAATCGCGCCAAGGCTGAAGGCAATCCGTCGATCGATATGCTTGGGCGACTGGCCGTGCTCAAGTTCATCCGCAACGAACTGCAAACGCAGTACGCCAAGATACTGGAACAGTGCCGCATGAAGGCGAAGTCGCTGGAGGGTGTGCGGCAGTTGAAAATGATGCAGACCCAGGAACTCGTTTCCTCATTCCGAGTGGGCAAGAAAATCATTTTGCGCCGTGCCGGGCAGGAAATGTTCCGCCTGCTTCGGCAGATTGAAACCGAAACTTTGGCGCGCACCCGCCACTCGCTTCTGGGCGAATCGCCCGCCGACTGCTACCAGCTGTTTCTCAATCCGCTGGTCTTTACCGATGAGGGCCGGGACGACTATCTCTGCGCCGAGCACTATTACATGTTCGGCAACTTCGACAAAGATCCCGACCGTTTCACCAATCTTCGCCAGTGCGCGCTTAGCTTTCTGCGCGAACTGGGATACGGCGAAGCAGTGGATGACGAGCATCTGGAGCAGGCGCTCAATGTTCCGGAAAATGCCATCGCACTGGTGGGGACAGGCAACGGGGAAGACGCGACGCAGGAAGACCGCAATAAGCAAGACCGCCTCGACATCTGGACGCGTCTGTTACAACGGCAGGGGGTGCTTGCGCACGTGGTTGCGTCTTATGAGGCGGTTCCCCTGCTGGCAGAGTATGCGCCTCGAGTGAATCCGCAGCAGATCAAGAACGCGCTCATCTTCCGCGAAGAAGCGGAACGAGTGGAGAGAATCATCGCCGAAAGCCGCCTTCACTCCGACCGCCTGTTTGCCGCGGTGGGTCGGGTGGCCTCCTGCCGCAACTCGGAACGCAGCCATTTTGCCGCCCGCGTGCTGTACGACCTTTTCTCGTATCACCGCGATCTGCGCGGCCTCGAAACCATCAACACCGGTTTTGACCACATCAATCTGGTCAGCGACGAAAAAGTCCGGGAGCTTTCCAGTTTGAACGGCATGCTCTACGAGTTTCTGCCGCCCGAAGACCAGAAGCCCGCCCAGGATCGGGTGGTTCATCACGTGATTCTTAAGGCCGACGTGCGAGATTCTTCGCGTCTCACGCGGTCGCTGATGGAAAGAGGCATGAACGCCGCCTCCTACTTCAGCCTCAATTTCTACGGTCCGGTCAACAAGCTGCTGGCAAAGTACGGCGCCACCAAGGTCTTTCTCGAAGGCGATGCCATTATTGTGGCGCTGCTCGAGCGCGAAGGCGAAGCCCGGCTCAGCGTGGGCCGCACCTGCGTGCTGGCCTGGGAAATGGTCAGCCTGCTGCGCGAGTACAACGAACTTCTGGAGCAGTCCGGACTGCCTCCGATGGAAGTGGGGGTGGGCATCGCCTATCAGGACTCGCCTCCGCTCTACCTGATGGATGGCGAGCATCGCATCATGATTTCGGACGCCATCAATGACAGCGACCGGCTTTCATCCTGCAGCAAGCGCGTCCGCAAGAAAATCGCTCCGGACGCGGGAGTATTCCAGGTGTACTCGGTTCTGATCGGGGGCGGTGGCAACGGCAACAGTGAGAGCGCAAGCGCCGAAGTGGGAACCGAGGAAATGCGGCTCAACTACAACGTCGGCGGGATCTGTCTGAGTGAAGCAGCCTTCCACAAGCTAAAGCAGGAAATTTCGCTCACATCCTGGGAGTCAAACCCGGGCGCAACCGGCTTTACCGGACCGTGGGTTGACGAGCTCTGCGAGTTTTTCGTGGGCACAGTTCCCATTGCCAACGGAAACTTTCGCAAGATTGCCATCCGCAAAAGCCGCATCGCCCAGGTCGATGTTCGCGACCTCTCGATCTTGCGCTGGACCGATCGCTGGTATTACGAGGTCTGCGCGAATGCGGCCGTCTATGCGGCCCTCCCGGGAGAAAAATCCGCCTCCACTCGAGGCTAGAGCCACGCCACCACGCTGACTCATCTTTTCCTGGTCTCTTTGTCCCGGCACTTCCGTCTAGGCTCAGAAATTCCGTCGAACTCGAAATGGAATCTTAACCACGGCTTCGAGGGCGACCGGCTTCCCTGCTTTTTCCGCCGGCACAAATTTCCAGCGTGCCAGGGCTTTGGTCGCGTAGACATCGAGACGGTCGTCCGGGCTGTTGAGAACTCGAATGTCGCTCACTTTGCCATCGGAATGGATCACGGCATAAAGCGTGACCATGCCATGCACATTGGCGCGAATTAGTTCCAGCGGATAGCCGGGGTCCGATGTCTCGGTGGCGACTGGGGCCAGCAACTCCCCGTCGCTTCGTTGCGCCGAAAGTTCCGCGAACCGGATATCCCAACTGCCGGTGGAGGAGTTCAAATTCGGCATATTCAGCGTCATGGCGTAGAAGCGCTTGCCGCCAAAAACCTGGCGGTCCACGTCGGTGATTTTATCGTTGGCCACGGGAGAGGCGGCCCGCGTTCCCGAGCGCGCGCCCATTGACGAAAGGGTAGCCGGGTCGCGAGTGCCGTCCGCGCCGTTGCCCTCGACCGCCGATGTGGCGCGCGAGTCGGCCGAAGCCACACGCAGGCCCGCCGGTAGAGAGCCGCGGCGGCCGGATGCGCCCGAGCCTTTTGCGGCCGAGTTCGAGCCCGTCAAATCTGGTGTTCCTGAAGCGCCTGATTTCCCCTGCGGGCCCGCCGAGAATGTTCCGCGGCGATTGCCGGTGGGTACGGCAACCGGGCCGGTGGGAGCAACCGGATGAATGCCCAGCGCGATCAGCCGACCGCCAGCGCTGGCATTCCCCGCCGCCATGCTTGGCGGAGGAGCTACGGGTTGCACGCTATCGCCCAGTAAACGCCCGCCGCCGCGAGATGCCAGGGAATGTTGTTCGGCCACCGCGAGTTGCGGAGCGGGCGCCACTACTTCGCTCGGACCAATATTCATGAGCCCTACTTTGCCCTTGGGCGATGGCGTCAACTCCGGAGGCGGCGCGATCACATCCGATTTCATGGCCGCTCGAACCACCCGATCGGGGGCAAACTCGACTTCAGGCGCGGGCGCCACCACTTGCGCCTCGGGGGCGACAACCCGGCTCAGCGAAGCTCGCGTCGCATCCAGCGGAACTGCGGGAACAATCGCCCCCGTGGCCACGATGTTGGGCAGCGGAATGTCGCGGTCCAGCTTTAAATCGGGCGGCACGACGATGGTTTGGGACCGGTTGTCCGCTTCCGGCGGAACCGAAAGGATCGGCTGTTTGGCGTACGCGGGGTCTCCCGTTTGTGCCTTCGGAGCCTCGGTGGCGCCGGTGTCGAGAGGGGGCAGATATTCTTCCGGCGAATAGGTCACCAGCGACGACCGGTCAAAGGTGGCGCGATCCAGAATCTTCTGCTGCCGGATCCACGAAATCGAGATCGTATATATGAGGGCAAAGGCGGCCGCGTGCAAGACCACGGATTGCAGGAATCGTCCCCAGGGCAATCTCTGCTGGACAAAAACGTCGTGCCAAAGATCAGGCTCGCCACGCAGAACTGCCGGGCGCGATTCCGAGCGCAGAGCAGCCCGCACTCCGCTCCGGAACTCCGGGCTCGCCGGATCGCGTTCCACTAGCAGTCTCAACATATTTTTGCCCGGGGATTCCATTTCTAGGTCCAAGTCCTCCAGCGAACTGATTTCCCTGCTACGACGGTGCCCCCGGCAGGCGGGATCCGGGCGCCTTTGCGGGCTGGCCACGGACGGCCGATTCGTAGCAAGATTATAGCCGACAATCGGGCGCCCCACTCATCCACGATGCTTGGCGCGATGGCTGGCGAAGAAGCCGGTGGCCTGTAACATCCTCTAGCGCCATTCTTTAATGCCCCTGCTTTAACGCCCGCATCCTGTCGCGGCGGCTATACTGACGGTTCCGAGGTAAATATGCCGATTCCCGACAACCGGTTCCGCGCGTTACAGCTTACGTGTTTCCTTGTCTTGGTTTGGATGCTCGCGGGCGCGCAAGCGAAACCGGATGGGCACAATAATACTAACAATGACGATCAAGGCCGCCGAAGTTCCGCGACGCCGGGCGCGGACTACTCCGGCATGTACAGCTTCTTGCGCGAAGGCGAGTTTGCGCAGATCACGGTTGAAGACCAGGGACGCGTCACCGGCTATGTTTCGCGTTACCGCGATGCGGAGGGCGATGGCGGCGATTTTGTCGATCACTACTTCAAGTCGGGAAAGCTCGAGGGCAATCACCTCGTGTTTACCACCGACATCGTACGTGGCGTGTCTTTCGACTTTCGGGGGACGGTCGAGCGTGGCGAGGGCAAGGTCCGTGGCGACGAAGCATATTACGTGTTGCAGGGAACTCTGGTCGAGAACACAACTGACGAATCCCAAAAAACATCTTCCCATGCGCACGAGGTTGCGCTGAAGAGTTTTCCACAAGATGTGGCGCCACCGGCAGCACAGCAGAAATAAGCCGATAATTTTCGATATACTTCTTCCATACAGCCTGGGTCGTTTTATTTCTGAATCGTCGATTTCAAGTTGTTCAACTTACGTCGATTGTCGATCGTCGATAAATAGTCGATAACAAAGGAGGGTTTATGAAAAACCGTTTTATGAAGAACAAAGTTTTGCTGGTAGTCCTTATGCTGGCCTGTGTGCTGCCGATGTTGGCCGAAGACAAGAAGGAAGAAAAGGTTGACGAGCGCATTTCTCAGTCCGCGACCGTGTTCAAGGAAATCCTTGGGATGCCGGATGGGATTCCGAAGGACCTGCTCAATAAGGCCTATTGCGTGGCGATTTATCCGTCGGTAAAGAAGGCGGCGTTCATTGTGGGCGGCAGCTACGGCCGGGGCCTGATCACCTGCCGCAAGGGCCATGATTTTGCAGGCTCGTGGAGCGCGCCGGCGATGTTCGCGCTGGAAGCCGGGAGTGTCGGCTTTCAGATTGGCGGGCAGGAAACCGATTTCGTGCTGCTGGTCATGAATGATGCCGGCGCAAACTCAGTGATGTCGAGCAAGGTGAAACTGGGCGGGGACGCCTCGGTGGCGGCCGGGCCCGTGGGACGCGATGCTTCCGCAGCCACTGATATCGTCATGAAGGCCGAGATTCTCTCCTATTCCAGAGCCCAGGGACTGTTTGCGGGCGTGTCGCTGGAGGGTTCGACGATGCGCTCCGACGACGGGGCCAACAAGACCCTTTACGGCAAGGAACTCAGCGCCAAGGAAATTGTTCGAGAGGGAAAAGTCATGCCCCCGGCGTCGGCGCGGCCGCTGCTGGCACTGCTGCGGAGAGCGTCTCCAAAGCACGTCGCCAAGTAGCGGCAGTCGGCTCATTTTCAACCAGTGCGTCAGCAGGGACAGGCAATTCGCCTGTCCCTGCGCAGCTTGAAGGCCGGGCGGAAATGTCCGGCTCCCATGCCTGGCCAAGCTCTAAACGAGGTAGCGACCTCGACAGAGCGACAACTGCACGACAACTGCCGGTACAAGCGCTGCGCGGTAGTGTCCTGATTTGAAGCTCTCACCCTTCAAGATTGGAAAACCAAATTTAGGACAGTACCCGCTGCGCTACTGTCTTGAAAATGGCAGGAAAACAGCTTACGATTCTGCGTTCGGGCGGTTGCAGCCTGGCGCGTGCCGCTGATCTGGGATGGTCCACGTAGCGGCGGCCGTCGCGCCACTCGGTCTGCAGTTGGTCGCCGAGTCATCCCCCTGAAAGCAGTGCTGAATGCCTCCGATGGAAAGTCCAACGCCCGCGCTGGAAATGGCCCACGTGCTGGGCGTCGATCTCTTGCTCGACCCAGCGATGTCAGCGGACGAGAAGCAGCGCGCGGAGCACGATGTGGAGGGCGTGGTCAGGGCGTGCTCTGAATTCGAACGCGGTTCCAGGAACAATCAGACCACTCTTCAAAGTGGGGATCATGGACTGGCCCTGCTTTTCTTCGGCGATCCGGAAGCACCGGTGCGATGCGCGGTGGAACTGAGCCGCGCTCTCCGCGCCCGCTCGCCGCACTTGAAAGTGCGCATGGGAATCCACAGTGGGCCGGCGTATCGCGAGGCCAGTCTGCGCACGAACTGCGGCGTGATGGGCGGCGGTGTGGGCATTGCTCAGGAGGTTGCGGAATACGGGAACGCTGGTCACATACTGGTTACCGGGGCTACGGCCGAACTGCTGCAGCCCTTGAGCCGCGGGGCTGCAGCGTTGCACGATCTCGGTGGGCTGGAGGCACGAGAAGGGGATCGATTACAGATCTTCAATTGTTACGGTGATGATTTCGGGAATGCCGAGCCTCCTGAGAGACTGAGAAAGTTTTCTATTCTTCCCGCCGCCGAGACGAGCCCGGATCCGATGATTGGTTGCCAGGTTTCGCACTACAAGGTTCTCAAAGAACTCGGGGGCGGAGGGATGGGGATTGTTTACGAGGCTCAGGATCTGCGGCTGGGCCGGCGGGTCGCCCTAAAGTTTCTGCCCGAAGACCAATGGAAAAGCCGGTCGCGGATGGAGCGTTTTATGCAGGAAGCCCGGGCGGCTTCATCGCTGAACCATCCCAATATTTGCATTGTGCACGATGTCGGCGATTTCGAGGGCCGCTATTTCATCGTGATGGAGTTGCTGGAAGGCGAGACCCTGCGCCATTTGATCAAGCAGAAACAATTGACGCGGGAGGAGATTATCCAGTACGGCGTCCAAATCGCCGACGCGCTCGATTGCGCACACTCGCAGGGCATTATCCATCGCGACATCAAGCCCGCCAACAT
>PLBE01000103.1 GCA_003134435.1 Acidobacteriaceae bacterium | reverse complement strand
TCGAATCCTACCCGAGGAGCCAGATCTCATTTCTGGCCGTTTCCGCTATTCCCTCTCCCACCCGTTGCTGTTCGGACGCGACCGCAACTGCCAAGACGTCAAAAGGTTGCCGATATTTCGCGGTCAGTTCGCCGCCCTTCCAGGTGCAGTTCGAGAGTACAAAATCCAGGAGCCTCCGTTTTTCGGCTGCGGGCTGACTCTCGAACAGGGCGTACGCGCGGTGCGCCAGTTCCAGGAGTTGGACGCCTTCCTCGATATAGCTGCGGTTGGCGGTCTGGTGCGCCCCCAAGTCGCGAATGATGGCCGTCTGCGCTGCGCGCGTCTCCGCGGCCTTGCTGTCGAAAAACTCGTTGGCGATCCTGCCGTCCAGCTTGTCCTCGTACATGCTGTCGATGCGGTCCTGGAGGCGGCGATGCTCACGCTGGAGCTTGGCGATGGCTTCGTCGTGGAACTGGCGTTCGTCGCGGTGACTTTCGCGTAGAGCATGCCGCACCCAGTCGAGCGTCTCGTCGCTGAACGCGATGCCCTTCAGCAACGCGGTGAACTTCTCTTCCAGGACCTCTTCGCGCGTATACGGCTCCGGGCACTTTCCCTTGAAGCCGGTGCAGTGGTAATAGATGTAGCGGCCTTTCTTGATCTCGCCCACCATGGCGCAGCCGCAGTGGCCGCAGGTGATCAGGCCGCTGAAGGCGAACTGCTCTTTCATCTTGCGCGTCTTCTTGGCGCCGCGCCCGTCGAGGACCGCCTGGACCTGCTCCCAAAGCTGGCGGGAGACGACCGGCTCGTAGGAGCCGTGGTACATCGTGCCGTCGAAATCGAAATCGCCCGAGTAGATCCGGTTACGAAATATCTTGTGAACGGTGGAGGTGGGCACCGCATCGCCACTCTTCCGATATGCCAGCCCATCCGCGCGGGCAGTCTTGGCCATCTGCTTCAGGGAGTACTTGCCGGTGGCGTACTGCTCGAACATCCTGGTGATGACCGGTGCAAGATTCGAGTCGGGGACAATGGTCCGCTTCCCGTTTGTACCGTCCACGTTGAGGTAGCCCAGCGGCGCAAACGACGGCCAGATCCCCTGCCGCGCCTTCTCCAGCATTCCCTTCCGGGTTTCCTCCGATAGATTGTCGATATAGTTTTTAGCCATCAACACCTTGATGCCGTGCATGAATTTCTCCGACGAGCGGGAGTCGGGAGCGAGGACGACATTCTCCTTCACGAAGTGGATCTCCAGCCCGAGATCTTCGATGGTCACCCAGTCCTTCAGGTTCCGGTAGAGGCGGTCGGTCTTTTCCACGAGCATGGTGCGGCAGGTCTTGGTCTTCTGCAAGAGTGCAATCATTTCGCCGAAGCTCGTGCGGCCAGCTGCCTTCGCCGTTTCCACGTCCGTGAATTCCTGGAGCACTTCGAAGCCGTGGGCGCCAGCATAGCCGCGGAGCAGTTCCAGTTGAGCCGGAATCGAATAGCCCTCCTTTTCCTGGTCCTTGCTGCTGACGCGAGCGTAAATCACTGCATGCCGGGCAGCGCAGACCGATTCAGTTTCGCGGACCGTTTTCGCCTTCATCGTCGCTATGCTCCTTTCAACCACCCTCGGACCACCGAAGCCGTCCTGTCGATCCTGCGTGCGATTTCGGCAACGGGAATACCTTCGGCTGCCAACTTCCGCGCCTCCCGTCGATTTTCCCGATACCGCTTTTCCGCTTCCCTCTGCGGCTTCCTGCCACCGGCACATTCGGAACAGAAGTTGGCTTGCCCGGCATTCGGTTTTCGCTGCTTCGACCGGATGTAGGGCCTTCCGCATCCGTTACAAGTGAAGAGGCTCTCGGCGTCCGCCACCGCCAGCGCCAACTGGAGTGCAATCGCAGCCAGGACGTGGCCCTGATAATACATTTCCAGTTGCCAGCGCGGCTCCCACGTCATCCGCAAGTACACCGTGAACTTTTCCAGCCACCCGCTCACCTCGCCGGCGACCGTCGCCTTCCCATACTCAATCGCGTTGCGAAAGCCACCCTTGCCCGGGCGATCATCGAACTCCCAGCGGAGGTGATTCCCAAGCACGCGAAACATCCCGTTCGGCGGATGTATCGGCCCCGGTGACGAGTGCGCCCAGTTGGTTGACAACAGCGCCCAGTCCTCTTCATCGCCAGGACGGCCCTTTTCAAGGGCTTTTGCTATCCGCAAGACGGCGAAGGCGCGACGCGAGAGGAACCGCCATGCGTCCAGGGGCTCGGACCCGGACAGTCCCGTTATCGGATTGCCGTTCGAATCGATCTTCAGCGGCCCCCATTTTTCGGCAAAGGAAATAATGTCTCTGGGCTTCTTCTGCCATAACACGATGAAGCGGTCGAGCAGATCATCCGGCGGGCGCTTCCACTGCACTCGGTCGTAGTTCCATAGGAGGGTGTCGTCCGGGCCCAGCGAAATCAATCCCCCCGGAGAAACCACGATTCCGGAAGAGATTCTCCGCCCGAGACGCTCATTGGGCGGCCGGGGTGCATCTACGGTTTGGTTGCTGTCTTCTGCCATAACGTAACCATACCATACAACAAATGGGTTGTACAGTATAAGCCATATTGCGACCATACGAACAGGTATGGAGCCGTTGCCGCTACTCGAAGAGACGATCCGCTTCTGGCAGCCGCGCACCTCGCGTCCGTTGACTCCTGAGGATGCGCGCCAGATGGTGGAGAACGTTACCGGCTTCTTCACGATCCTCGAAGGCTGGTCCGTAGCGGCCGACACCCGCCCATCTGAATCCGAAGCGGACAGGGAGGCTGCTGTATGAATCCAAAATTCCTCGTGGAAGTGATTCCGACCGTCCCCAGCGATCTGGTCAGCGTGAAGGAGGGCGCCCGGATCGCCAATAAGACGGAGCGCACCATCTGGCGCGACATTCGCTGCGGCAAACTGCGGGCTTGGGGCACGCGCCGCTGCTACCGCATCTCGGTTTCGGAATTGTTGGCTCCGGTGGCCGTCCGGGGCTGCGGAAATGAGTAGCGTCCCTGCGCAATCGGTTGGCGATTTCAGTCCATCGGTAGTATCGGCCTACTACGCTGCCCGACTGCCCAAACTGGAACAGCGCGGCCATGAATGGCGCGGCCCCTGCCCCATTCACAACGGCACGCGTGACAACTTCAGCGTGAATGCCGAAACCGGCATGTGGTTCTGCCACAGCCAGTGTGGGCGCGGGGGTTCGATGTTCAATCTGGAGATGGCGCTTACCAACAT
>PLBE01000090.1 GCA_003134435.1 Acidobacteriaceae bacterium | reverse complement strand
GGCCCTCGAAAAGCCTTGTAAGAAGCATTAGGGAATCGTTATTGGACAGTGAAAGGACAGGCGCCCTTCAATACTTTTTTCGTTCGGGTTCGGCTGGTGATTGTGAGAGAGAAGACAACTAATTAAGAGTTATGGTTCTCAATTCGGCTGCGGCGTTACCAACTGCAGTCACCACAATAACTTAACGAGCACAAGACCGTCATGGACGGCTTTTGAAAAGCGTTGAAAAAGTTGGCGAAATCGAACGGCATCTAATTGCGAAGGACACAAAAAGGACACAGCGGGATCCAGCACCGACCGCAGTGAGGATCATGGGCAGATGCCTTGGTTTCGATCATTTGCCATGCACATTGTCGACCGTCACTCTGCCCAAACGATCAATGACTCGCCAGAGAGTCGGATTCGAATCCGCCGCGAAACGTATATTCAACAAGATGGAGGTCAGCGGATGACACCTAAGGCCCTGAAAAGCGGTGCTCATCCAACAGACAGAGCGCGGGTAGAGCGCAATGGAAGCGAACTCAGCCGGGATATTTTGCAGTAGTTGGATTTGGCGGCTTTCCAAAAACGCTTCCGCCACCTTCAGCTTGGAAATTTCGATTATCGAATAGCTCGCCGACCCTTAATCCGGCCAATTGCTCGTATTCTGCTACCGCGGCTTTGTAACCCGGAATAGCTTCTTTGATTGATTGTTCGTGTTTTTCAACCCGCTTGCGAGCCGGGAGGCATTGTTCTCGGGTCGTGGAATCCCGACAAACTAGTAAAACGCCTGTTCCTCTATCTCGACTGCGAACCACTAGGGGATCCTCGCAACCGAATAGTAGAGCGCATTGGTGACAAGTCCGCTGCTTGTCCAGGTCCCGATAGCGTAGTTTCCGTTTGTCGCCACCGCGGGATAGATGGAGCCACCCTCGTTGCTGATGTCAACGGAAGTGGACCAAGAAATCCGCTCTGGATATGCGAGGCTCAGCGTTCCCGTCATGGCATACGCTCTCCGGTTGGGATCGTTGCGATGTATTTCCACCGCCAGTCCACCGTCGGAAAGCGCTACTGAAGGTTCGTATCCCCAGTTGTCATACCGCTGCGATGCCTTGAAGTCAATAACAGCATTCTTGAGGACGACTCCGCGATGGTAGTGCAGAAGGTGCTGACCTGTTACTTGATGCACTTCCACCACCTGGTTCTGGTTGTTGAAGGCGATGTGCGGATTGATCCCGTCATCATAATTGACTCCCCATTCGCCAGAGTTCCACACGATCGTAAAGTCACCGGCCTTGGGGTTCTTGAACTGCCCGACTCTGTAATAAAGACCTGTGCCATTGCTGCCCGATTCGTGCACTTCAGCGATAATCCCGTTGTCATTCATGGCAATGGAACTGTGAAATCCTGCGTCAACCCGCGTCGGCTGAGTCAACCAGGATATGGATTGGTTGGCCTCCCCATTGGGATCGATCTTCCCAGTCATGTAATACAAGGCGGAACTCCTCTTGGCGAGCCCGGTGGACCAGACGAAGAGCACATACCCTTCCTTGCTGATCGCGACATTAGGCCAAGTACCTTCAGCAGGCACGCGCTGGCTTCCTCCCCAAGTCACGTTGGTTCCGATCACCTTCCCCACGTGATAGAAGAGCTCAGTCCCTGCAAGGATGTGGGTTCGATGGAACTCCAGGATCAACCCTGATGCATGCATGGCGACGGCTGTATCTTGTCCGGTGTCGTATTTCTGACTGGAGCTCCATTGCAGCTGCGCCGCGGCTGATTTCGCGGCAAGAGTCAAACAAATAATTGTCAGGCTAAATCTTAAGCACAATCTCGCTCTCACGACTGTCTCCCTCTGGCTGATCTCTGAACTCTACTTCAGCCCTACCCTTGGCATTTAGCAAGCTTCGCGCCAACTTCCAAATTATTGAAAAGGAGGGCCTTTGCTCAAGCCGAGCATCGCAATTCAATCACGAACTCCCGATAGTTCGTGAGGCGCTCGAAATCATTAACGTTCGCAAAAAGGCGCTCGCCGGAAGAGTGTAATTGTTGACTACAACAGTTAATCTCCTGCTGGTCGCGAACTTGCCTCGGATTCAGCGAATGAACGATGATCCGCCGTCCGTCGTAGAAGGCACCCAATGTTCAAGTCACCCGGTCCAAGCTATTTTCGCGACATTTGGCGAGGGCTCCGGGAGGGGTAGAATGACCTTCGCCGCGATCACGCCCAGCACTCCGCCGATCAACGTTTCCCAGGCACGCGCGGCCAAGACGGATGTTGAAGTTTCTCCGCTTATCGCCAACGTTACCATTAGCGTGAATGCATAGGCTGCGCAAGCGATGTCGTAGCGGTCCGGCAAGGCCACAGCGTAAATGATCATGGCAACAGCAGCGAGTATCCAAGCCAGCGGCGGTGCGTGCTGTGCGATTGGCAGGCAAGCGATGCCGAGCGGAACGCCGATCAACGTCCCCACGATACGCCGGCGAACGCGATCTGCAGTCCCTGAGGTTGACCCGGCGATCACATAGGTACT
This sequence comes from Acidobacteriaceae bacterium, assembly GCA_003134435.1. Classification (GTDB taxonomy): domain Bacteria; phylum Acidobacteriota; class Terriglobia; order Terriglobales; family Acidobacteriaceae; genus Acidiflorens. The sequence continues at coordinate 1,577 of PLBE01000090.1, read as the reverse complement.
GGCTGTGATGGCCCATGCGGATTCTTGAAGATGGATCACGCTGCCTATGAGAACGATCACAAGTGCAGAAACCGCCGATTGCATCCCCATCCGCAGTTCTCGTGATCCATGCCCGTTCGCAGGAGAAGGTTCCGGTGCNNGCTACTGTAGCTATTAATCCAGCCAGCGCTACCATTGCCAGATCGGCCCGGGTAATCCCGGTTCCATAAGCGAGGAGCTGGCCGATATAGATCTGGGAGCCAATGCCCGCGCCGAGCATTCCGAATCGCTTGAGATATCCCACGAGGAACGCGCCGGTGATGAGAATCCACTCGGGTCCCAGCCGACTAGTGCCGATCGAAATCGGCGACAAGTTCATAAAAACCAATGCGCCGGCTACCGCGGCAGCATTCAAGATGACAAGGTCGCGAGTCGACAGCCAACGAGTTGCTTGACCTTCGGAAACACTGGCCCAGAGGCCGAAACCGGCAGCGAGGTAGATGAGCGCCGAGCCACCCGATATCTGATGCGAGCTGACGACCAACGCCCCCAGCATCGCCGCAATACCGTAAGCGGTTACGAGCCGCAGGCCCTTCACGCGGCGATGGACACCTGGATCGATTCTTTCAAACCAACAACAGATTCTTTCGACCATATGGAGGACCTTTTGTTAGCTGGTTTGCGGCGTTTCTGGTGGCGCTTCGGGTTTTGGTTGCAGAGCCGGCTTGCGATTCTGAGGTCGGCTCATCGGCATCGACTTCGGCTGGCTTGGCGCTCCGGGCTTGCCAAACTGGGGAGCGGGCGGCTGCTTTGGCGCCGGTTGGTTTTGACCGGGGGCCGTGGGTTGGCCAGTTCGCGGCTGACCTTGATCCGGGCGGCTTGGCGTTCCGGGCTTGGCGGGTGGTCCGGACGGTCGATTGGGACGGTCCGGATCGGTTCCGTTAGGCGGAATCGGTTGGCCCTGTCGCGGCTGACCTTGATCGGGCCGGCTTGGCGTGCCAGGTTTGCCGGAAGGTCTGGACGGTCGATCCGGTATGGGCTTCGTCGGGTTCGGCCATACCGGTTTCTCAGGCGTGGTCGGCTTGGCCGGCGGTGGGCGGCGGCCAATCGGTCGATTTCCTGGATGACCAGGTTTCACGACCGGTGGACTTGGAGGGCGGTAGTGAGGTGGACGATAGCCCCAATTGCCGCGGTAGCCGGGGCGATTGGCCCAGACGATTGGTCGCGCACGGTACCAGCGATGTAGCGGACGATAGGGATTCCGCCAACCGCTCCAGTATCCATGATTGTAGTAAGCGCGGCGTGCTCCCCAATTCCATCCCCATCCGCCCCATCCCCAGGGTTGGTCATCGACCAGTAGCGCCCCAATCCCGATTCCGACGCTGAAACTGATCCGCGGTGTCGCGACGATCACGCCGGAAGCGGGGCGAACATAAACCACGGTTGGGTCATACTGCGGCACGTAGACAACCTGCGGGTTCGCCGGCTGTATCACATAGATTGTCTGACCTGCCGGTTGCTGCTGCAGTTCTACCCGTTGTTGCCCGCTGCTGCGCAACGCTCCAGAGTCATAAGCTTGAGCCCGCAACCGTTGAATC
>PLBE01000246.1 GCA_003134435.1 Acidobacteriaceae bacterium | reverse complement strand
CACTACCATATGGTTGTGGATAGGTTGGGTACAACATTTGCGGCTCTATCGGATCCGACGCGCAGAGCGATGATCGAACGACTCTCCCATGGGCCGGCCTCTGTGCATGGATTGACGGAACCGTTTGCACTGTCGCAGCAGATGATTTCAAAACATATTGCCTACCTGGTGCGCGCGCGGATTGTGACCAAGACGAAGCGTGGACGAGAGAGTGTGTGCAGGCTCAGGCCGGAGACGATCAAGACAGTGAGCGACTGGGCGATCAGCTATCGGCGCTTCTGGGAAGAGAGTTTCGACAAACTGGAAGTGGTGATCAATCAAATGAAAAAAGAGGAGGTCAGAGATGACAGAAAACACGGTAAATGAAGTTGAGCGGATGACTGTTACGAGAGTTTTCGATGCCCCACGCGAGCTGGTTTGGAAGGCGTGGACAGACCCGAAGTACGTGATGCAGTGGTGGGGGCCGAAGGGTTTTACTTCGCCGGTTTGCCAGATGGATTTTCGCGTTGGCGGAAAGTCTCTCTTCTGCATGAAGACGCCGGATGGGCAGGAGTTCTGGAATGCGGTTGAATACCACGAGATTGTTCCGCTAGAGAAGATCGTTTCCTTGATGTACTTTTCCGACTCGAAGGGAAACAAGATCGAGCCTGCGGAATTAGGAATAGAACATGAGGCCATAGACGGTGCGTACGACGTGACCATCTTTGAGGATCTCGGAAACGGCCAGACGAAACTCACCTTCATCGGAAATGAACCCATGGAGAGCGCGAAAAACAGCGGTCAAATGGAGGGCTGGAACCAGATACTCGATAAAGTTGCTGCGGTTATTGCGGGGCTGGTGCAGGCGAAATAAGAAGTGGAATTTTGATGATCGTCATAGGCGAGATACTCAACGTAAACGCAGGCCCATCCCGGAGACCCTAAGAGTGGAATCTCATTGGGGCAGCCCCGAGGCATGTCTGTTGACCAAGACAACCTCGAAGCTGCCCCAGATCCATTTTCAGCGGTCTTTGACATTCTTATTCGTGAGGGTTGTCCCGCTAACCCCATCATTCTAATAGATCGACAAAATAGGCGGCAGCGAGTTGGGTACCAGTTAGTCGTCACCAGAGGCATCACGATCAATATCAGACCTTAACCCGCCAGCCGGATGGCGCAACCCGCATTTGCTCAGTATCATGTTTGGAGTCTCTTGGCGGGCATTATCATCGGGATTGTCCGCGCGGCCCGACATGCTGCAGAAACGAATTGACGATCAGCCGACCATCTCGCGCGAGAGTATCCGCGAGGCGGAAGGGATTTTCCTGCGCCATCTCAAGCGCGTCGGCCTCAAGCAGACGGAACAGCGCAACGCAATTCTGCGGACCTTCCTCGAAACCCGCGAACATCTTTCGATCGACGAACTGCATCGACTGGTCAAAAAGACCGACCCGCGCATCGGTTTCACCACCGTGTACCGCACTCTGAAACTGCTGGCGGGTTGCGGCCTGGCCAGCGAAGTTGCCTTTCACGATGGCATCGCCCGCTACGAACATCAGTACAATCGGCGCAACCATCACCACATGGTCTGCACCGAGTGCGGCGCTTCGGTCGAATTTTTCTCGGAGAAAGTTGGAGAGATCGAGCAGGAGATTGGGCGCAAGCACCGCTACGTCACCACGCGCCACACGTTCCAGATCTACGGCGTCTGCGAAGAATGCCGCAACACCAAGAAGACGAATGGACGCCGCCTTGCCTAGCCCCACGAATGGTCCGATAAATAGCCCAGCGCATAGCCCAGCGACGTCCGCGCCTGTTTTAGTGAAGTGCCCGCACTGCGGAACCGTGATGCCCGAGAGCGCCGAGTTCTGTCCGGGATGCGGATGGTCGATGACGCCGCTGGCTCCCGGGGAACGGGCGGCGGCCGCGGTCGCGTATCTTACCATCGTCGCGGGCACGGTGATCTTGTTTTTGCCGGCATTTCGCAAGAATCGCTTTGTCCGCTTCCATGCCTGGCAAAGCGTCTTGCTCTGGGCAGTGTTTCTGGTTCTGAGCGCGGTGGCTCTACGCCTTTCGGATGTCGCTGCCGCGATGGTGTTTCTTCTCTTCGGAATTCTGGCGGCGTTGGCGATGTTGTTTTTGTGGATTGTACTGACGCTCAAAGCATGGCAAGGCGAACGCTTCGAATTGCCGCTGTTTGGCGATCTGGCGGAGAGACTCCCGTAGCTACTGCGGGGTAATGCGCCATTTTGGAAGTTTCGATCGTTAGACATTCCAGTCCGCATCGTTGAAAATAATAAATTCACCAGGCATCGCATTTTTCTTACAGGAGACCTCATTGACCCAGCTTCAGCGCGTTAAGATCAGCGCTCTCGGTACTTATGTTCCTCCCCGCCTTTTGACCAATGCCGACCTGGAGAAGATGGTCGATACCAACAACGAATGGATCATGAGCCGCGTCGGCATCCGGGAACGCCATCTTGTGGATAAAGGAGTTGCGACCAGCGATCTGGCGACCGAGGCGGCAAAGAGGGCGCTTGCCGAACGTGGTATTCCGGCCAGCGACCTGGACGCGATCATCGTGGCGACGGTGACGCCCGACATGTTGTTTCCCGCCACAGCCTGCCTGGTGCAGCACAAACTGGGCGCGGAGAAGGTCTGGGGCTTCGATCTTTCCGCCGGATGCTCGCAGTTCGTATACGCATTGCAGGTAGGGGCACAGTTTGTGCAGACCGGCGCCCACAAGAAAGTGATGGTCATCGGCGCCGACGTCATGTCGTCGATCATCGACTACACCGATCGCGCCACCTGCGTCATCTTCGGAGACGGCGCGGGCGCGGTGATTCTGGAAGCGAGCGATGAAGCCACCGGCACATCAAGTGGCGGTGCCCTCGGTCTCATCGACTTTCTGCACGAAGTGGATGGCTCCGGTGGGGTCTCGCTGTACATGCCGGGAGGCGGCAGCCTGAATCCGCCCTCGCACGAAACCGTGGACAAGAAAATGCACTACGTGCATCAGGACGGCGCGGCGGTATTCAAATTTGCGGTGCGGAAAATGGCGGAAGTGTGCGACGAGATTTTGAAACGCAACGGCCTGAGCGGAAGCGACATCGATCTCTTCATACCCCATCAGGCGAACCTGCGTATTATCAACGCCACCGCCGACCGGCTGAAGATGAGGCCGGAAAGCATTGTGATCAATATCGATCGCTACGGAAATACGACCGGGGCGACAATTCCACTGGCCATGGAGACGGCCCGGCAGGAAGGCAAACTCAAAAAAGGAAGCCTGGTGCTGCTGGCGGCGGTGGGCGCGGGGTTTACGGTGGGCGCGACGCTCCTGCGCTGGGCTTACTAGCTCGAACCGGGGGCGCGGCAGGCTCCGCCTCTACTGCTTATTTCGTTACCACCGCTGCCATTAAGGATTCAAAGATCTTAAATCCATCGACACCGCCAAGCTCAGGTTCGGCGGCGCGCTCGGGATGGGGCATCATTCCGAGAACGTTGCGTCCGGGGTTGCAGATGCCGGCTATATTTTCCAGGGAGCCGTTGGGATTTGATTCGGGCGTGATTTCGCCTTGCGGGTTGGAGTAGCGAAACACGATTCGGTTGGCGCGTTTCAGTTCCGCGAGCGTGGCGTCATCGCAAAAATAGTTTCCTTCCATGTGTCCGATGGGGATGGTCAGCACCTCGCCCTGGTGGCATGTGTTGGTAAATGGAGTGTCATTGTTTTCGACTCTGACCTGGACGGGCTTGCAGACGTATTTCAAGCCGATGTTGCGCATCAGCGCTCCAGGCAGCAATCCCGACTCGCATAAGATCTGGAAGCCGTTACAAATGCCCAAGACCAAGCCTCCGTTATCGGCGAACTTGCGGACGGATGCCATCACGGGCGAAAACCTGGCGATCGCGCCGGTGCGCAGGTAGTCGCCATAGGCGAAGCCTCCGGGAACGATGATGGCGTCGCAATTCTGGAGATCGGGCGAGTCGTGCCAGAGAAAAGCGACGGGCTGTTTTGCGACTTGCTGAACGGTCCAGAAGGCATCGTGATCGCAGTTGGATCCGGGAAAAATAATGACGCCAAATTTCATTGAGATCCTCGCATTCACTTGCGTGGTTTGGATTCATCTATCCTGACAAGCCAGTGCGCTCAGGTCAAGGAAATTAGAGCAGGCCCAGCGCAAAGTAGCAGGTTTACGCGCGCGAGTGGATTGCGCTAGATGGCAAAGAGCTTAACCACGGAAGCCACAGAGGTTCCGGCGCTTGTGGTCTAATCAGGAAATGACCGATCTGGAGCTTCTGCAGGCTCGCATGGAAAAGTGGCGCCTCAGCGGCCAGCCGGTGCGCACCTTGGAGGAGGCATGCGCTTTTCTCGAATCGGTAGGGTTTTGTTTGATGTATCCCATGCGGCCTGCGCTTTTGCTGCCGACTTTCATAGGGGCCTGGGTGGGTGCGGATGACAAGCTGCCGATGCGGCAGCACGCTTATAACGATCCCCGAGCGAAAGACGCGACCGAACTGATGGTGCGCGCGCTGCGCGACCGGGCGGCCTATGAGGCTCCCCTAATGGACGAGAATAATGCGTTTCTGTTGGCGGCGTCTGTGTTTCCTTATTTCTATTCGCTGGTGGGGGAGCGCAACCCGAAGCAGGCGCCAGTCAAGGGACCGCGGTCTCCGTATTCGCCGCTGGCCTGTGACGCTTTCGAAATTATTCGCCGGCAGGGGCCGATTTCGAAAACCAAGCTCGGCGAAGTGCTGGGCGGGTCGGTTTCCAATGCCGGACTGGATCGTGGGCTGAGCGAATTGTGGGGCAAACTGCGGATCACGCGGGTGGACTATACGGTGGAAGAGGGCTCGGTGTGGGACGAATTGTCGCGCTGGGCGCCGGAAGTAGTGCGCGAAGGTGTGGGCCTTTCGGTTCCAGAGGCGCTTTCGGCGCTGGTTTCGAGATATCTGGATTGCGTGATCGCTGTGGATGAGGGCGACGTCGAAAATTTCCTGGCGAACTTCGTGCCGCGGACGCGCGTGAAAGAGGCGATCCATGCCTTGCTCTCGGCACGCGAATTGAGCTTCGTCCAGGTGGGGAGCAAGTCACTGCTGCAGGTGACGCCGCCAAAGCAGGCGTACGTGCCCAAGCCGCGACCCCAGCGCGTGAGCTGAAAGTCGATGACTGCCTGTCAACCTGCCTCTCTGCCCGGTTCGTGAAGGACTTTGGCGCTCCGTGTACAATTCTTCTCGCGACGCCTTTTCCTTGTAATTTTTCCTTCTACGATGACCGATCCATCCCCACGCCAGCTCATCATCGCCATTGACGGCCCGGCCGGAGCGGGCAAGAGCACGATAGCATCCCGTCTGGCGCGCAAACTCGGCTACGTGAACCTGGAGAGTGGAGCGATGTACCGGGCGCTGGCGCTGGAGGCGATCCGGTGGGATGCGTCGTTTGACGACGAAGCTGTGCTGCTGAAATTGGCGCAGGAGTCGACGATCAAACTGGAGCGCGCAGTGGGAGGCAATCGCGTCCTGCTGAACGGAATGGACATTTCTGCGCGTATCCGCGAGCGCGATGTAACGGAGGCGGCGTCTAAGGTGTCGGTTCATCCCAGGGTGCGGGAGTGGATGGTGGCGCGGCAGCGCGAGATGGGCATCGGCGGCGGTGTGGTGATGGAGGGGCGGGATATCGGGACCAAGGTTTTCCCCGATGCCGACCTAAAGATCTTTCTTGACGCGGATCCCGTGATTCGCGAGCAGCGGCGGTTGGATCAGCAGAAGGTGAAGGGCGCACCGGCGGAGGCGATCGCTGCCGAACTCAGGGAACGCGACCGGCGGGACCGGACGCGGACTACGTCTCCTCTGGAGGCGGCGGAGGATTCGGTGGTGATCGATTCTACGAGTATGAGCGAGGACGAGGTGCTGGACCGGATCGAGGAGTTAGTAGAGCAGCGAATGGTGGCTGCGCCCGGGGATTGTGAGTGAGATGGCTGGCGTGCTTGCTCCGCCACCCAGGGCTCGTCGAATAGGAGAGATCTCCGCTATGGTTTTTGCCCGCTGGGCAGTGCTGGTGTTTTTCTTTTCGGCCGCGGCAAACTCGCAGTCGCTGCCCTCGTCGCGATCCACTCCTGCATTGGCCGCCGATGGTTGGGCTGCCGCGTCGACTGCCGAGAGCGGGATTTCCGACGCCCGCCTGGGGGCGCTCGATACTGCCATTCGTTCCGGAGAATTTAAGAAAATCGGAAGCGTGTTGATTGCACGGCACGGCAAACTGGCCTATGAGGCTTATTTCGATGGCGATGCCGCAACGTTGCGCGACACGCGGTCGGCCACCAAGAGCATCACCGATGTACTGATCGGCATTGCGATCGACGAGCACAAGCTCATTGGAGTTGATGCCAAGGTTCTGGCTCTACTGCCGGAGCGCGCTCGGAGGATTCAGAATCCCGATCCGCGCAAGGCCGCGATTACTGTGGAGGATTTTCTGACCATGAGTTCTCCGCTGGAGTGCGACGACTGGAACGATGCTTCCCGCGGCAACGAGGAGCGCATGTATCTGGTGGAGGATTGGGCGCAGTTCATTCTGGACTTGCCGATTCGCGGCCGGATGCATGTGGGCGAGCGGGCGGAGGCGGTGCCCTACGGACGCAACTTCAGCTATTGCACGGGAGGTGTTTTCACGCTGAGCGAGGTGTTAGAGAAAGCAACCGGCGCCCGCGCCGACCGCTATGCGCGCGAAAAACTTTTTCACCCGCTTGGCATCAAGAATGAGGAATGGGTGTATTCGCCGATGAATGTTCCTCAGACCGGCGGGGGCCTGCGGCTGAGCAGCCGCGACCTGCTCAAGATCGCCCAGCTTTATCTTGGAGGCCGCGAGTGGCAGGGCAAGCGCATCGTGAGTAAAGCCTGGGTGCAGGCCTCGACACGTCCTCAGGCGCGAATTGATGACGAGACCGAATACGGCTATCTGTGGTGGCTCAAGTCGTTTAAGTGCGGCGAGAAGAGTTATCCGGCGTTCTTCATGTCGGGGAATGGAGGAAACAAGGTCGTTGCAATTCCCGCGCTTGATATGGCCGTGGTCATCACCAGCACGAATTACGGTACCTCGGGAATGCACGAGCAGACTGAGAAGATGCTGACGGACTACGTTTTGGCAGCGGTGCAGTAAAGAGCGCCGAAATGCAACGCCCGACTTGACTCGACGAAGCCGGCTACCTTTCGCGGGAAGTCGACGCCCTGCTAGTCTAGTCGCCCGTTCCGCAAGAACAGATTCCTTTGCCGCTCCCGAGCTTCTCGACGAACCCGCATTCGTTAACCAGGACAGCCGCTTCAATGCTACCCAGAGGTACTTCATCGAAGCTGGTTTCGGTAATTTGGGAGGTTCCGCCAGAGACTTGTGGGTGAGTCTCCCAGCCGACGATTTCGCCGGTCGGAGCCAGGGAACCGGGATCACACTGTGGATTCTGCGCGGGATCAGAGGGCACGACCTTGATCGATCCCCCGTTCGGTTTTTTCCCGGTCAACGGATTGGCCGTGAGATCGCGGAGCAACGAGAGCGTCCGCAAGCCACTGTCCGAAATCCTGCATCCGCAGCACTCATTCAATTCCTGACTCTGGTCGAATACGTACACCATCGCGCAGATGTCTCCCGCGGAGACTCCGGGATTCACCAGCCGTATTTTGGCATCGATGCCAGTCTGGGTAGCGCTGGCACGATCAAAGTAGTTGAGGGCCATCAGTGGTATGACGGTAAGACCAGCTGAGGCGGTGACGCCACTGTTCTGCGCGAAGATTGTCGTCGAGCCAATCTGCATGGCCGTGGCCATTCCGTGACTGCTGATGCGGGCAATTTCTGGCTGGGCCACGCCCCAGGTTACGGTCGCAGTCATGTTCTTGGTGGATCCATCGCTCATAGTGGCAATCGCCTGGAGCTGTCGGCTACTCCCCAGAACCACAGATAGGGTAGCCGGGACGATGTTCAATCCGGTCACGGCAGCGGGGTTTACGGTGAGGCTGGCATAACCGCTGACGGAACCCAGAGTGGCGCTGATGCTGGTGGTTCCAATCTCGCCGGCAATGGCCGTGCCAGCGGGGTTCACCGTGGCGATGGTGGGTGCGGAGGAAGCCCACGTCGCGGCGTGAGTCAGATCCTGGACACTTTTATCGGAGAATGTTCCGGTGGCGGTGAACTGCTGAGATTCGCCTAAAGGCAGGGAGAACGGGTTGGGGCTGACCGCGATCGACACCAGTGCCGGGGGGCCAACAGTGACTGTGATGCCGGCGGCGAACGTCTGATAGCTGGCAGATACCTGTGCGACGCCCTTGCCGACTCCAGTCACGGTCCCTTGTACGGTGATCGTAGCCACGGCAGGCGGGCTGGCTTGCCACGCTACGGGGCCAGTAATGGATTGCTGGGTTCCGTCGCTCATGGTGGCAACCGCCTGGAGTTGGCTGCTGGTTCCCAGGGGTATGGATAAGCTGGACGGCATGATACTCATGGCGACCATGACTGCGGGAATCACGGTGAGGCTGGCGGACCCGCTGACGGATCCGGAAGTGGCCGTGATGGTAGTGGTCCCGATGGCGCGCGCAGTGGCGGTCCCGGACGAGCTTATGCTAGCGATGGTTGACTCGGACGAAGTCCACGTGGCGGACGGGGTGAGATCTGCGGAGCTGCCGTCGGAGAAAGTCGCTTTTGCGGTGAACGGCTCTGACTCTCCTGCGGGCAAGGACGACGGGTTTGGGCTTACTGTGATCGTCAACAATGCAGGCGGGTGGACGGTGACGGCCGTGTTGCCTTTCACACCCTCGTAAGAGGCAGAGACTTGCGCGACGCCCTCACCGACGCCGGTCACTTCTCCGTTAGCGTCAATCCTGGCCACAAACGGCTGGTCCGCTGCCCAAGTCACGACTTCGCTCAAGTCACGAGTGATTTCTCCTTGGTAAATGCCAGTAGCGCGAAGCCGCATATGCGCGCCTTTGATAAGGGCTGGGTTCACGGGAATGATGGCGATTTGCATGGGCCTGCTGGGGCTGCCGCAGCTCACGAATAGTCCGCAGAGCAACAGGATGCTGAGGACGGTGTGGGAGCGAGCCGCTGAACAAGGTCTCATGATGGACGCCTGGGCAGCTCGAGGGGAGGGCAGAACGAACTAACCAATTTGGACTATATCCGTTGGGCTATGCCATACCAATCCTACCTCCGGATTAACCCATTTGATGTAGCACGTTAGTGGGGCCCGAAACGACAAAGCTGGTAGTTTTTTGCCGCGAGCCAAGTCGTTATTTTTAAACTACGAACTGAAGGCCGCTTACGTAACTCGGGGACTTTTGTCCGCGTTTGACTGTCCAGCGGACCTGCATAAGCGTGGGTATTGAAACCGGCGCGTCGGAAACCGGGAAACTGCAACACACGAAAGTTGAAGCTTGGAGAGGGCACGAACTGAGGATACAAACGCCGCCATCGCTCAAATTATGAATGCGGCCGTCAAATTCTCTGGGTGTGTCACTTGGCGACTCGCCCGACAGCAGTGTGCGCGCGCGCACTTCAAGCACCTGGGGGAAGCGCTCGTGCTGACGCCGTTCTTGATCGGAGAGTTGCTTCACAGCATCGGATGATGCCCGAAGTCAACGATCAGGTAAATTCTGCAATCGAACTAATTCGGGACTAACCCTAAAGTGCTGAAAGCCTAACTGTTGGTCCGAGTCGATCCGGCGATCTTCCCGGCAATTCCAGAGCGGGTGGAAACCTTCATTTTGACCATCACCAACCGAAGAAACGCCTTTACCGTGTTGGGACTGATATTCATGCGGGTCGCGATCTCTTTGCTGGTAAGACCTTGCAGCAGGAACTCTACCGTCTCGCGCTCGCGCTGGGTCAGATCGAACTGTTCGGAGATTTCGGAAAGCCCAGTACTGGCGGCAGCATCGCGCTCGAGCAGCACGGCGAAAGCGGGCTGGAGCGGAGAACGACTGTTGCCGTCGACCTGAAAGCTCTTGCAAATATATCGGCGCTTACCGGACTGGAACTCTTTGACAAAAGCGGGACGGTCGGGACTCCGGTGATCGAGGAGCGCGTTGCGCACGCGATCCGCAAGAAATACTTTGGGCTGCTTGATGCGTTCGGCCTCGCTGGGGAAACAGAGGATCTGCAGGGCTGGATCGTTCGACGCCAACAGATTCAGACCAGCATCCAGCAGCAGAAAGCCGTTATTGCTTGGAGCCATCGCCACTATATTCTCCCCTTTTTTCAGACCGGCTTGTCGTTGTCACGCCTGCACAACTCTGAGCGTGACTGGACTCGGGTCGGAAAACGCCCCTATTCAAAAGACCAATCGTACGTTGAGCCAAACTTAGTTGAATTCCGGCTTTAGGTGGGGGAGTGGCGAATTGCAGCCATCAAAACTAATGGCCCGGAATCTGCCCGGTAAGTATCTTTCATAGCGGCGCACCTTGTCAACAGGTTTTGCTTGCCAGGGCGCTCGGGAAATTACCCATTTTGCGCAACAACTTGTCCAACGGGCAATCCATCGTCTGAACCGCTGCAATTGGCGTAGCCCAAACGAACTAAATCGATAGCTTAAGCATAGTGGCTAACCCAATCGTGGGATTGCTGTCTGGAAGTCAGCGTAGTTAACTGGCTATGCCCAGTACTCTCTCCCCCCAGGTTGATGTAACAGCGTGCGACGCACTTTGGTCCTGCCCTTTGGAACTGGATCTGGCGTTCGAACGCGAGCCCGTATACAGTAGATGCTGAGCAGGGCGAAGTTCTGAGCTCTTTCTGATGATTCTGGCGTTGACTCTCTAGCATCCCGTCCGGAGTCACCTTGCCGGGGAACAAAACGACGGTAGTGGCCGCGCAGGGCGGCTGACGGTGGCATGCGGAAGTGAGGCTTTATGCGCAAGGATGATCCTCCAGCAAAGTGCTACCGCGCCGCGAACTGTTGGCGAGGTAAGGCGCTTCTCGTAATGCTGGCTCGCGTTCGAAGCTACGCCCATATAGTATTTGCCGCCGTTTTACTGTGCTTTGGATGCCAAGGAGTCTGGGCCGCGTCAACCACGGTTCAGCGATCGACGCGCGCGATTCCGCACCGATTCACGGTTCATCCGAACGGAGCGAGCGTTGCAGCCAACCAAACGCAGCGCTTCGAAGTTACCGACGCTCAAGGAAAGCCTGTTGCCGTGAGTTGGAATGTCTCGGGTATCGGTTGCTCGGGCATGGCCTGCGGGACGGTCGATAGTCATGGTGTTTACCACACACCTTCCACACTTCCAGAGCCGCGAGTAGTAATTTTGGAAGGCGTTCTGGTTTCGGACCCGAATTATTCGGTGTTGACGGAAGTGCGGCTTGAGGATGCAGTCCCGCTTGACCCGAGTGCTCCGACGGTTGCGGTCGCCCCAGCCCCAGAAGAGAGACAAAATCCGGTCGCCACCGCGAAACTTACGACGCCGCCAAATACAGTGGCTGCCGCCCCAACAGTTGGAGGCCAGCTCTCGTCGCGGAACACCGAGTTGCCGCCTCTGTCGGGGGTGGTTGCGGCACCGCCGGGGATCGGAGTGCAGAGAGCGGTTCG
>PLBE01000155.1 GCA_003134435.1 Acidobacteriaceae bacterium | reverse complement strand
TTCTCCATCTGGGATCTGCTCGACATTACCCGGCAGGTTTGTGCCGGGTTAGAGCAGGCCGCCGCGAAGAACGTTGTCCATCGTTCGCTGGAACCCGCCAAGATCATGGTGCAGTGGGACGGGATGGTGAAAATCCTGGGCTACGGCATCTCCAACATGAGCCTGATTGAGGCGGAATCGGGAAAAGGTTTGGGACGGCTCATGCCGTACTGTTCTCCGGAGCAGATTCGCGGCGAAGCCATCGACCTGCGTTCGAATATTTTCAGCTTAGGCACGATCCTTTATGAGATGTTGGCCGGACGGCCGGCTTTTGACGCGGCTGATCCCGTGGCGCTGGTTAATCAGGTTGAGAATGAGATGCCTCCCAGCCCCGCTTCGGTGAATGCCAAAGTGCAGCCGGCGGTGAGCGCGCTGGTGATGAAAGCTCTGGCCAAGGATCCCGCGGACCGTTATCAGAGCGCGCGCGCGCTGGTGGAGGACCTGGAGCAATGCAAGGAGAACGGCGCCAAGAAGCTGGCCAGCGATTCGAAGTCGACGACTGCGGCGACGAAAGTTACCGTGGCCCCGTCCGCTCGAGCGGCGGCGGTCAGCAAGTTCATTTCATCAGAGTCGAATGTCACCAAACCGGAGCGCGCCGCGCCAGCAGTTCCGCAGAAACCATCTTCTAGTGCATCTAATTCAACCGCAGCGTCGCGTGTCAATGTTGCTTCTCAAATCAAGCCGGCGGCATCTTCGCCGAGCCGGTCTCCCATGGCTCCGGTCAAAGCCGGCGCCGCTGCGGCGGGGGCGTCGAACACGAATTCTGGCGCCCGGCTCATTAGTGACCTTGAGGTGGACGCTGCCGCATTGCGGACGGCTCGTGGTCCCGTCTTGTCGACGGGAGTAGCGGAGCGAGGCACGGAGCGGCCGGCGCCGCGGGTAGCAGTGGATCCGATGATGGCGGAGCCGGTGAGCAGTTCATCCGGAAAAAGCTTTTCCGACTTGGCCGAGATGCCTCCGCTCAAGGAACCGATCTTTGCGCCGCCGGTGGCCGAGCCCGAGGAGCCCATGCAAGCGGGGTCGCAGAATGCTTTGGGCGGACACGCTCGGGAAGAGGAGAAACCGGGGATTCAGCCACGGGAAGTTGCCGAGAAGGCGATCCGGCAAATCGTGACCGTTCCGCCGCGGCTGATGATGTATTCGATCATGGGCGCAGTGGGACTGATTCTGGTGGTGGCATTGGCCGTTTTCTTTCACGTTCGCTCCGAAGACGATGGCGCCACGGTGGCGCCGCGGCCCACGAAAGTGGTGGAGCGATCCGAACCGCAGAATAACTCGTCGGTGATCGCGCAGCCGGTTGGGCCGGTCGCGGAAGCGGCGCCGCGCCTGACTGTCCGCCCGGTCGAGAAGCGTTCGACGAGCGCTCGCCGGGTTCCGGCTCCAGCCCCGGCGCCAGTCGTGATTGCGGCCGAAGCACTGATTGACTCGACCCCATCGGGAGCGCAGTTTCAGGTCGATGGAAAGAACGACGCGTCGTGGGTCACCCCGTTCAATGTGCTGGGCCTGAGTCCTGGCAAGCACATCGTATCGTTGAGCAAGACGGGCTATTCGTCGGAGATACGATCGCTCGACGTAGCCGCAGGCAGCAAACAGTCCATTATGTTCCATCTGGCTCCAGTCAACGCGCTGCTGGTGGTGAACAGCACGCCCGCGGGAGCGAACGTGATCGTTGACGGCAGGAATACGGGGCGTGTAACTCCAGTGCAGTTTGCGGTGGAGAAAGGCAGCCACACCGTTCTGTTGCGCAAGCAGGGGTACCTGGACGAAACCATCACCGCCGATCTTGGTCCGGCGCAGAACTTCCAGTACTCGCCGGCGCTTCGGGCGCTGGGTAACACGGAAGACATGCGAACGGTCGGAAAGTTCAATAGACTGTTTGGACGCGGCGGAGAGAGCACGGCGGGCATGGGTTCGATGAGCATTCACACGCAGCCAAAGGGCGCACAGGTCGCGATCAACAACCAGGTGTTGGACAAGCTAGCTCCGGTTGATGTGATGCTGAGCCCGGGAAATTACATTGTCGATATCACTCTGACCGGCTTCAAGCCTGTCCACAAAGTGGTCAGCGTCGACAAAGGCAGCAAGGAAGCCATCAACGAGATTTTGGAGCGGCAGTAAGCGGCGATTGGATCCGCTCCTCTGCTGGCGGTCTTTTCCTTGAACCCCTGTTAGTTCCTCTGAGCCATGGGGGCTTAAACCACGGAAACCGCGCAGAGCCAGGTGGAAAGCACGCGATCCATCATTGGCGCCGGGTAGTGCCTGAAAGGATTTCAGACACCGCCTGGCATCGGAATGAGACACCACTTGGTGGCCATCGGGTGTACTCTGGAGGCAGCGGTTCCAGGGTACCTGTCACTTTGGAGCTATGATTCGAATCACAGCCCGAGATTTCGATTGGACTGCAGAATTGGCTGAGGCGAGAAGGGACCTACATGATGTCGTCACAGCCCGCGCCGCGCAGGTTGAGTCCCGATCTGTTGCAGTCCCTTGACGGGATCAAACTGGTGCAGGTGTTCCCCAAAGGCGCCACTCTGTTTCAGCGGGGTTCCGCGGTATCAGGCGTTTACCTGGTGGAGACGGGCGAAGTTCGCATCGTGTTGCCGACTCCTCAGAGTCAGTGGCAGTTGTTGGAGATCGTTGGTCCGGGAGCCCTGCTGGGGTTAAGCGAGGGCATGAGCGTGAGGGGCGAGAGGTATCGCGTCACCGCGGAGGCGGGCGTGGCCACCACCGCGTCGTTTATCCCGCGCCAGGAGTTTGTGGAGTTTCTTCGAGGCCATGGAGATTTCTGCATGCAAGTGGTTCGGCTGTTGAGCGAAGACGTACACGTGCTTTACCACAAGTTCCGGAGTATTACCGCGCATCCGGGCCGTCCGCGGCACCGGCAGTTGGATGAGCAGTTGAACTAGCTTCCAGCCACGACTGACGAGTCCTGGCAGCTGGCATTCACATCTTCTGGCGAGAATCCCAAAAGGCCGAAATCCGAGAGCTAGTGCGCTTTATAGTTGACCGTGATCTGGGTCTGGACTTCGACGGGTTCGCCGTCGAGATAGTAAGGCTTATATCTCCATTGGCGGACCGCATCGAGCGCGGCGCTGGCCAGAACTGGTTCTCCGTGGAGTACTTTCAGTTGGGTGACGTTGCCATCCTTGGTGATGGTGGCTTCAATCTGTACTGCTCCCTCAGCGTGAATCGCGAGCGCGGCTGATGGATACTTCGGTTGTACCCGCTTGATCAGAAGACCTTGCGAAACACCCTGCGAAAGCTTTACCGTGGCCAGCGCGGGTCGAGGAACGCTCGGCGATGCCGAAGCGATCAAGCCGCTCAACCGGACATCGTTTGCGGAGGCAACGGCGAGCGGACTTGGAACCTGGGCGGGTTCCTCGGCCTGGGTCTGAGGCCGGTCGGATAACGGGGCGTTCGCCTTAATCACCACGCGCGGTGACTCTTTCGTTGGCGCTGGGGTTGCCGCTGGCTCAGGATTAATCGCGATCCGAATGACCTGAGAAGTCGTGGCGCCGGTTGCCAAGGCCGCGCCGGACGCCATAGCCGGGTGGGGGGCTGAGGATGATGGGGTTGGAGCGTTTGCGCTGGCGGGAGTGCTCGTCGACGGTCCCGTCGTGGGCGACGTGGGCGCGATCGCGGGAGCAAGCTGATCCGAAGCGGGGGACGCGCTAACCGGCTGCGAAGTCGGAGCGAGGTCAGGCTTGTCAAACTTTCCATAGCCAAAGTAGATGAGGGCTGCCAAAGCCAGAGCAACCACGGCTGCGGTCAGAAGTTGCTTCTTGCCGCGTGATCCGCCGGTAGCTGTTTCGCCCATAGCCTCGGACGACGTGGCATTTTCGGTGTCCAACAAACTGAAAGTTGGAACCGCATCTGCGTGCGAAGCATGGAGGTCTTTTTCAATTATCGTTGTTTTTGCCGGCGTAGCCGTTACTTGTTTTGCGGAAGCCGGTGCCGCGGCCGATCCCGGAGCTGAGGTGGATCTGGAACCCGGACTCTGGCCGGACGCGGGCGCGGCAAGGATTTCTGCCGCGCCCTTGCTGGCATCGCTTTTGTCCAAGCCGCGGACTGGCAGAGAAGAAGTGTGTGGCGTATCGACCGATGGTACGGCCGCAAGGATTGTCCGGACGGGTGGAGCGTTTTGCGCTGCGAGTGCAGGTGCAACTTCCGGAGTCGTTGGCGCGGCCGCGTCTTGACTCTGGTGTTGCAACCCATAGCCGACAGCTAGAGGAGCGTGCTTTGCCGGATCGTGGTCGATACTCGCGTTGTTACCGGTGTTGCCCGCTTCGGCGTGTTTTCGCAGGAGCCCGCGCGCCACCCGCAGAGTGCCCTTGGCCTGTTCCACATTGATCGGTTTGGTGAGCACCAGGTTGGCGCCAATCCGGTAGGCTTTGGCCACGCCCAGTTGTCCCTCGACCAAGGCGATCGCCAGCGAGCTTTGATTGGAGCTGGAATTCCTTGCACTTTTGAAGAGCAGGGAAGCGTTCTGTTCGTTTTCACCATCCACGACGATGGCGTCGTAACGCTGCGTCATCAATTTCTTGACCGCGGCAAACGGCTCGTGAACCGGTTCCACAGTGAAATCCAGGTCTGCGAACACCTGACTTATGACGCGAACCAGTTTCTCATCAGGACAGAAAAGTAAAGCTAGGTAACCCATATTGACGTAATCCTAGGGAGTGGAGTGGGTACCAGCAAGTTACCGGGGTAATGAAATGGATGGTCGGGGTTGCGTTCGAGGGATGGTGGGCGATTGCTATTTTCCCCTGACGCTGACAGCCGACCGCGACCAACGAACGGCACTGGCAGCGACCAAGGACTGTCGTCGCTTGCCTCAGGGTTTCTGAAAGTCGAGGATCACGACGGTCTGGAAGGGCTGCGCTTTTCCGTCGCGCACGTAAGGCCGATAGCTCCACTGCTTTACCGCTTCGATGGCGGCATTTGCCAGGGCAGCGTTCCCTTCGATCAGGCGGACCCCTGCAACCTTGCCCGTTTCATCCACGACTTCTTTGAGCACCACCGTTCCCTGCCCTTCTGCCGAGCGCGCATCGAACGGATACTTCGGCGGAATGCTATGCGCCAAGCGCTTCTCGGCTCCCTTGGAAGAAAGAATAATGGCGCTCTCTTCCCCGGGCAGTGGAGCGCCCGGCGAATTTGGGGCATCTTTCTTGATCTCATCTGGCTTGGCCGCTTCGGGCTTGGGGACCGCTGGTGCAACTGGGATCGCGGTCGCGGAAACCGCAGTGGTCCCGGCTGTGGACGGAGTTGCCGGCGGCTGCGTTGGAGCCGCGTCGGCAGTGCCGGTTGGCGCACCGGTAGTGGAAACGGCTGCGGGGGCCGATGGTGCGTTGTTCGGATCGGTTACGGGCGCCGGGGCGGACGTCGGGACGACTACCCTAGGATGCTGGGCCGATGGCTTGGCGGGACTCGGTCCCGAGGGCGAAGGCGACGCGATGCCAGTGAGCGCCAATACTTGACGGATCTGCGGCTGAGCGATGGCGCGAAATGCGGGCTCATACATCCACGCGGCATAGAGACCAGCGCCGGCGAGGACAAGCAGTAACAAAGCGACCAGTGGGCTCCTCTTCTTTATCTGCTGCCCATGTAAGGGGACAGAGAGCTCTGGTGCGATCGAGGTGGTTGCCCGTTGAGCTGAGCCTTTTTTCCCCGGCGGCGAGTTCTCCCGTTCCGCCTTCTCAATCTCTCCGAGCACCAGATCGTCGGAAAGGTCTGGGCGGCGCGCGGGTTTAGAATCCACAGGAAGGGCTTGAGCCGGATTCATTTTCGGCGAGGAAGGTGCTGAGAAAGGCGCGGACGGTGGACTCGACTTGGCAATCGCCGGCGCGCCGGCGATCTCGGCTTCGCCCACCGCCGACTGCATCTTCATTGTCATGGCAATCGCGGACAGAGTTGCGGTTGGACTCGTGTTTGCATTTGCACTCGAAGTAGCGTTTGCGGCAACGCCGGACGTGGAGCTCGAAGTGGGATCCGAAAAATTCGTCAGTTGCGAATAAACGGCCGCCACGACTGCGGCCTGCGCTTGTTCGTCGCTGGTGGGGGCACTCGCCGGTCCGCTTGGTGTGGTCGCGCTCTCCGGTTGCGCGCTCTCTTTACTCTGGAAGTCTTTGGTCTGGCCTTCCTTCTTCACGCGGCTGACGGCAGTGCGGATCGTGCTGCGGGCCTGATCTTTCGCCACCGGCTTGGTCAGAATCAGTTCCGCACCCAGGCGAAAAGCCGTGGGCAAACCAGCGCGGCCATCAACAATGGCGATGGGAACGGGGTGGTTGCCATTCTTGCCCCGGCGGCACACGTCAAAGATCAACTTGGCAGCGGGCAGGTTTTCGCAATCGACCAGGACCAGGTCAAAGCATTGCGAATTAAGTTTTTGGGCAGCCGACACTCCGTCGAGGGGACGTTCGCAAGTCACCGACATTTCTTCTAAAACGCCGGTAATTGCGCTAACCGCCTGATCATCCGGCGACAACAGCAAGGCATGAGGCATGGCTCTCTCATGCTAGGAACCGCTGTCAAAACCCGCAAGTTACCGGGGTAAGCAGGGCATGGTCTGGGAGCATCCGAGACGTTTGTGTTTAAAACCGAAAAGCAGGGGCTATTCCAGCCATGCGGTTCAGCCCGTTTTCTGATCTTTCGCGACGGCGGACTCGGGCCGGGGATAGACAATCGAATCGCGAAAAGCGGCTTTGTCGGCGGGCGCGAAATCGGGAAACGGCAGCTTTTGCTGGTCGCGCCATTGTTGAACCTGCTGTTCGGCGGCGGCAGCTTTCTCTTTGTTGACGCCGGAATCCCGGGAAAAGTAGAGAGTCTGGGACGGGAAGGCAAAACCGCTCCCCGATTTCGCAACGATATCCATGATGCGCATCAGCAGATCTTCTCGGATGGCGGCGAACTCGTTGGCGTCGCGAGTCAGTACGTAGCTGTTGATCTCCAGGCGCAAAGCGCTGTTGTCGAAGTTGGCGAAGCGAATGTTCGCGCTGTCGCTCTCGACTTTCGGGTGTTCGTATAACATGCGGCGAACTTCGGCCAGCAGGTAGCGCAGTTGGTCGGCGGTGGTCTCGCATCGAATAGCGAGGGCTGGGTTGAAGAAAATTTTGTCGCGGCGGGCGAAGTTTTCGATATTCATGGTGGCGAGGGCGCCATTGGGAATCGAAAGCTCGGTGCGGGCGTCGGTGCGAACCCGGGTGGAGCGGAGGCTGATATCCTCCACGGTGCCAGTGCGATCGCCGAAACGGCAATAGTCGCCAACTCGAATCACTTCGTCGGCGAGAACGGAAATTCCGCCGAAAAGATTTTCCAGGGTCTTTTGCGCGGCGAAGGCGATGGCAATGCCGCCGATGCCGAGGCCGGCGAGAACCGTGGTCAGGTTGAACCCGAGAATGCCGAGCGTGGACAGCACCGCGATGGTGACGACAACGGCCGTGAGCAGGCGCTCGCCCAGCACCATCAGAGTTCCAGTGCCGATGCGGCCCGCGCTGATGGCGTGGATTCGCAGGCGCTGCATCGTCAGGCTGGTAAGGCGGAGCAGGAACCAGAAAAATCCCACGCTGATGAGAACCCAGACCGCGCGGAAATAATACAGACGCGGCAGCAAGGGCAGGCCGACGTATCCAATCATCACGCGATGAGCAAATGCGCTGAAAGAGAGGAGCAGTGGCCGCGACATGCGGCTGTAAGAATGCAGGTTGGGCCGGTGCCTGAACTTGAGATAGAGCCGCCGTGGAATCGCCAAAAATAGAACCAACGCCCAGCCAATCGCCAGTGCCACTGGAATCGCAGCGAGCAGTGCCAGCCATTGCCACAGCGGCATTCCCAGAAGGACATTTCGGACCAGGCTTTGGGGAAGCTTGTTCTCGAACTGGTGAGACTCGAGGTTGTCATACAGTTCGGGCACCTTGCCGAGCGTCTCGGAGGAAAACAGCCAGATCTTTCCCGAGTTCGGATCATTCACCCGCACCAGGATCACGGCAACATCGGGGTCTCCATTGGAAAAGATGCCGATATTCTGCTGGTCGGGGGCGTCTTCCGGATTGCCTTCAGGATTCGTACTGAGGTGGCGCAAGCTGCCGACGAAAGCGCCGTCCATGAGCGCTTTCAGCTTCTCGGATACCTCCGGCCCCTGCGACTGGCGGCGCGCCGCGCTCATTTGCAGGTAATTGGCGGCGGTCCTGTAATCTCCGGCTTGTGCCGTTTGCAGAAATCCCAGCACCGTCCCCGAAGGTGTTCCCCGTCCCAGAGGATCGTCGGCGGATGAAGGAGCTGGCGCCTGAGTTTTCGTTGCGCCGGGCAGCAGGTTGCTCACGGACTTTGCGACCGACTGGGCCTTCACCCCGGGGGCGGCGACAGAAATAGAAACGACGAGAGTGAGCAGCGCCAGTTTTTTCATGCGCGGCGCGGTATTCATCTTTTCGGACGATAAATGTCGGTGGCCTGTCCGTAGAAAACTTCCGCCGCTTCCATCATCGTCTCGGACAGCGTCGGGTGCGGATGGATGGTCATGCCGACGTCGGCCGCCAGCGCGCACATTTCGATAGCCAGCACGCCTTCGGCGATCAGTTCGCCCGCGCCCGCGCCTACAATGCCGACGCCGAGCACGCGTTCGGTCTTTGGATCGATCAGCAATTTGGTGAGACCTTCGGGGCGGTCGAGTGTGATGGCGCGTCCCGAGGCGGCCCAGGGGAATTTGGCCACGGTGATCTCGCGTCCTTGTTCTTTAGCCTGCGTTTCGGTCAGTCCAGCCCACGCGATCTCGGGATCAGTGAAGACGACGGCGGGGATCGCGTTTGGTTCGAAGGCAACTTTGTGGCCAGCGATCGCTTCCGCGGCGGTGCGTCCTTCGTGCATTGCCTTATGGGCCAGCATGGGTTCGCCGGCAACGTCGCCGATGGCGTAGATGGTTGGTTCGGCGGTCTGGCGCTGCTCGTTGATTTCGATGAATCCCTTTTGATTGACTTTGACTTTCGTCGTATCGAGGCCGGGAATCTCGGAATTCGGACGGCGTCCCACGGACATTAATACGCGTTCGAAGACCTGCTCCTTTTCTTTTTCTTTTACGTTGGGACCGTCGAGCGTGACACGAATGCCGGTCTTTTCGTCCTTGAGTGACTTGACGGTGGTATTCAGAAGGATGGCGGCGAAAAGTCTTTCCAGGCGCTTGTGCAGGGGCAGAACCAGGTCGCGGTCGGCTCCGGGCAGCAATCCCGAAAGCATTTCGACGACCGTCACTTTCGTTCCCAGCGTGGCGTAGACGGAGCCGAGTTCGAGCCCGATATAGCCGCCGCCGATGACGAGCAGCGTTTTCGGAATGTCGGGCAGGTCGAGAGCTCCTGTCGAGTCCATGACGCGCGGGCTGTCGAGCTTAAGGCTGGGCACCACAGTCGGACGCGATCCGGTCGCGATGATGATGCGGTCGAAGGTCAGATTCTCTTCGCCGGCGGCCGCGGTCTTTGTAACTTTCAGCGTGGTGGCATTCACGAATGCCGCTTTGCCCTGCACGAACTGGATGGAGTGCTGTTTGGATAACTGTCCCAGTCCACCGGTCAGTTTCTTGACGATGCTCTCTTTCCATCCGCGAAGTTTGTTGAGATCGACTTTGGGCTCGCCGAATTCGATGCCCCAGTTCCTGGCCTGCTCGGCCTCTTCGAGCAACTTGGCCACATGCAGCAGGGCCTTGGACGGGATGCAGCCGCGATAGAGGCAGACGCCGCCGGGGTTCACTTCCGGATCGATCAGCGTAACTTTCATGCCCAGGTCGGCAGCCAGAAATGCGGCCGCATAACCGCCGGGGCCGCCGCCGATTACTGCCACACGAAGATTCGAAGTGTTTGCCATTTCGTTAGGTATCCTCGTCAGTCTTGTCATCCCGAGCGAAGCGAGGGATCTGTCGTTCGCCGCGTAGTCAGCAATTCACCCGATCGACTATCCCTGAACCGAAAGTAAAAACGGTTGTTCGAAGGCTTCCGCGATCCAGCGCAGAAAACGCGCAGCATCGGCGCCATCGATCAACCGGTGATCGTACGAGAGGGAGAGCGGAAGAATCAAGCGCGGCTCGAATTTATCTTTGACTTGCACCCACTCCGGTTCCATTCGTGAACGCGAAATGCCCAGAATCGCGACTTCGGGATGATTCACGATGGGAGAGAATCCGGTGCCGCCGATTCCTCCGAGATTGGTGATGGTAAATGTGCCGCCTTCCATCTCTTCGATCGTGAGCTTGCGGTCGCGCGCTTTTTTCGAGAGCTGCGTCATCTCCGCCGCCAGCTCGACGATATTTTTCTTGTCTACGTCGCGAATCACCGGCACCAGCAAGCCGCGATCGGTGTCCACGGCGACGCCGATGTTGATGTACTGCTTGTAGATGATTTCTTCCTTCCCCATGTCAATCGAGGCATTGAACTGGGGGAAGACCTTCAGCGCCGAGGCGCAGACTTTGAGCGCGATCGCCGTCACCGTCATCTTGCCACCGGCTTCTTCCGCGCGCGGGGCGAACTTCGCGCGCAACTGTTCGAGTTCGGTGATGTCGGCGCGATCCTGCTGGGTGACGTGCGGAATTGTGTTCCAGGCCTGGCGAAGGTGCTCCGCCGTTTTGCGGCGGACGCCGCGCATTGAGACGCGTTCCGTCTTACCCCACTTGGCGAAGTCGGGCAGTTCGGGTTCGACGAAAGCGCCGCGCGGTGTTTGCGCCGCCACTGCGGCCTGCATCAGCGCGTTCTTGGCGCACTGTTTCACGTCTTCTTCGCCGATGCGTCCGCCGGGGCCGCTGCCGAGGACGCTGCGAATGTTGACGCCAATCTCGCGGGCCAAGCGACGCACGTGCGGGGCCGCCGGAATCGGATCGTGATCCATGCCGGCAACCTTACCCAGTTGCACTGGCATGCTGAAGGGCTGCGACTCAGGGTGCGGTTGATCCGGTGGCAGGGCCTGTTCTTCCGTTTTGCCCTCGGCGCGCATGGCCAACTGGAAAGCGAGCCGCGCCCCTTGCTGTCCGGACATGTGTTCCACTGGTTCGTGGCTGCGAGCAGGTTGCGCCTGGGCGACAGCGCCGCCCTCCAGCGTAAAAATGACCTCGCCGACTTTGACCTTCTGTCCTTCTTTCACTTGGATCGCGCGTACCACGCCACTGACTGAGGAAGGGACTTCGACGACCGCTTTGTCGGTTTCAAGTTCCATGACCGGCTGGCCTTCGGAAACGGTTGCGCCCGGCGCGATCATCAAGCGCACCAGATCGCCGGAATCAATGTTCTCTCCAAGCTCCGGGAGCTTGAACTCTCCGCCTCCGGTTGAAGTGGAGGGCCGGGAAGGCGACGCGGCGCGTGCGGGTTGCTGAGCAACCAGCGGCGCTGGCCCTGGAGCAGGGGGAACTGATTTTGTGGAAGCATCGCCGGTGAGCGCCGCGGGTTTTGCGGCAGCCTGAACAGGCGCTGAAGGCGCAACGGCTCCAGTTCCATTTTCGACGGTAAAGATGACCTGCCCCACGCGCAGCTTGTCGCCTTCTTTTACCCGAATTTCCCCGACCGTGCCCGTCACCGACGAAGGCACCTCAACGACCGCCTTGTCGGTTTCGAGCTCCATGACCGGTTCGCCTTCGCTGATGCTGGCGCCGGGCTTGATCATCAAGCGGACCAAGTCGCCGCTCTCGATATTCTCGCCCAGTTCGGGCAGCTTAAATTCCCTCGACATTCTTTCGTTGTCCCTCTAGCCCTGTCATTCTTGTCGTCTCGCGCAATTTAGTGCCACGAATGCAGACTGTCATCTTGAGCGTCGCGAAAGACCTATGCATTGGAGCGGAGTCAAATTTAAAGGTACTTCGCTGCGCTCAGGACAACTTAAAGTTATCGCAAACCTAACAGATTTCACGCACCAATCCACCTTAGCTGTTGGCCGGGTTCCGTTTTTCGGGATCGATGCCTAGATCGCGAATGGCTTTCTCCAGAACCTTTGCGCTGACGCCTTCCTTCTCGCCAGCCAGGGCGTGCAGTGTAGCGAGCACGATGTGCTTCGCATCCACTTCAAAAAAGTCTCGCAGCGAAGCCCGATTCTCGCTTCGCCCGAAACCGTCCGTGCCCAGCGATACCAGCTTGCCCGGAACCCACTGCGCGATAGATTCCGGCAGTACTTTCATGTAATCCGATGCCGCGATAAATGGCCCCGGCGCCCCCTTTAAGATCTGAGTGACGTAGGGCACCTGGGCTGGCCTGGTGGGATGCAGCATGTTCCAGCGGGCGCAGTCGTTCGCCTCGCGATAGAGCTCTTTATAACTGGTGACGCTCCACACGTCCGCGGCAACGCCGTAGTTCTTTTCCAGAATGGCCTGCGCCTTGAGCACCTCAAACATGATGGTGCCGCTGCCCAGCAGTTGCGCGCGCAACTTTGCGTCCTTCTTGCCGGAAACATGGTAGCGATAGAGGCCCTTGAGGATTCCCTGCCGGATGCCGGGCTGGCTGGGCATCTCTGGCATCGGCAGCGGTTCGTTGGTGACCGTCAAATAATAGAAGACAGATTCGCCGTCGACATACATGCGCTTGATGCCGTCCTGAATGATGACGGCAATTTCATACGCGAATGCGGGATCATAGGCCAGCAGATTCGGCACCGGGAGTGCCAGCACATGGCTATGTCCGTCCTGATGCTGCAGACCTTCGCCGGCCAGGGTGGTTCGACCCGCCGTGCCTCCGATGAGAAAGCCGCGGCAGCGCATGTCGGCCGCGGCCCAGATCAAGTCGCCGATGCGCTGCAGTCCGAACATGGAGTAATAAATAAAAAATGGAATCGTGTTGATGCCGTGATTGGCGTAAGCGGTGCCGGCAGCGATAAACGAGCCCATCGATCCCGCCTCGGTGATGCCCTCCTCCAGAATCTGCCCGTTCTTCGCCTCCTTGTAATAAAGGAGCGTGTCCATATCGACGGGCTCATAGAGTTGGCCGACGCTCGAATAAATGCCGACCTGGCGAAAGAGCGCCTCCATGCCGAAGGTGCGGGCTTCATCGGGAACCACGGGCACGATAAACTTGCCCACGTCGGGGTCGCGCAATAACTTCGACAGCATGCGCACAAAAACCATGGTGGTGGAAGCTTCACGCCCCTCGGTGCCCTTGTAGAACTCTTCAAAGAGCGCTTCGGGGACGGGTTTCAGCGGGGTGGAGCGCACCTTGCGCACCGGCATGTATCCGCCCAGTTGTTGACGCCGCTCCTGCATGTACTTGATTTCCGCGCTGTCGTCGGCGGGACGGTAGAAGGGAGCGTTGTGGATCTCGCCATCTGGAATCGGGATGCCGAAGCGCGAACGGAAAATCTCCAGCTCATCGTCGTTGAGCTTTTTCTGCTGGTGCGTGATGTTTTTGCCTTCGCCCGCTTCGCCCAATCCGTAGCCTTTGATGGTTTTGGCGAGAACGATTGTGGGCGATCCCGTATGCTCGACCGCCGACTTGAATGCGGCATGCACTTTGATGGGATCGTGCCCGCCTAGCCGCATGCGGGCCAGTTGCTCGTCTGAAAGATGTTCGACCATCTTCAGCAGCCGGGGGTCGGTGCCGAAAAAATTCTGCCGGAAATAGGCGCCGCTCTCCACGAAGTATTTCTGATATTGGCCGTCGGTGATCTCGCCCATGCGGCGGACGAGCAGGCCATCGCGATCAGCCTGAATCAGCGGATCCCAATCGCCGCCCCAAATCACTTTAATGACGTTCCATCCCGCGCCGCGGAAAATCGCTTCCAGTTCCTGAATGATCTTGCCGTTGCCGCGCACCGGTCCGTCGAGGCGTTGGAGGTTGCAGTTGACGACGAAAATCAGGTTGTCGAGGCGCTCGCGCGACGCCAGCGTAATCGAACCCAGTGATTCCGGTTCGTCCATCTCACCGTCGCCCAGGAACGCCCAGACTTTGCCTCCGGTCGCGGTTTTCAATCCGCGATTTTCGAGATACCTGATAAACCGCGCATGGTAGATGGCCTGAATCGGGCCCAGTCCCATGGACACGGTGGGAAATTCCCAGAACTCCGGCATAAGCCAGGGATGCGGATATGACGACAGTCCGCCGCCGGGCTTCAACTCGCGCCGGAAATTTTCTAATTTCTCTCTGGGGATGCGGCCTTCGAGGTAGGCGCGGGCGTAAATTCCGGGAGCGGCGTGTCCCTGAAAATAGACTACGTCGCGGTCGCCCGATTCGGTGGAGGCGTGAAAAAAATGATTGAACGCCACTTCGTAAAGCGTCGCCGCCGAAGCAAACGTCGAGATATGTCCGCCGATGCCTTCCTGAAGCTTGTTGGCGCGGACCACCATCGCCATGGCATTCCAGCGCACCAGGCTTTTGATGCGCCGCTCCATTTCTTGACTGCCGGGAAACGGCGGTTGCTGGCGCGAAGGAATCGTGTTCTGGTAAGGCGTCGTTGCCGAGAAGGGAAGGTTAATTCCCGCTTCACGCCGGGCGTGCAATGCCAGTTGTTGCAGCAGGCGCCCGGCCCGGTTTGGTCCGCCGTGCGAGAGGACGTAGTCGAGCGAGTCCAGCCACTCTCGCGTTTCCAATACTTCAATGCCGTTTGTCGGTTGCGTCTCAGCCACTCTTCCCCCACCTAATGAAATGCTTTTTGTTCATCATAAGCAATCGCGGGGAATTTTGCTTGAAGGAAGCGAGAGATGAGCCGGTAATCTTTCAGCGGTGGGAAAAAGTTTGCGCTCCCTCAGGCATAAACGACTACCGGGAACGGCTGCGGCTAGGAACCATTGCCTGCGCCGCGACGAGCCATACCGCGGATCACGGGTGTGAGCACCAGGTAAAGCGCAACGACTCCTACCGGACCGACCAGCAGCCATGCGACTGCGGCGCGCAGCGCAGTCAACCACAGCACGCTGATCGACTGCAGCAAGTCCGCGTGCGCCAGCGCGACCATCTGAGAACCCGTCATCAACAGCGGAGGAGCTCCAAATAAGCGCTCTCCCAGGCGAATAAACGGAATCAGCAGCGCGAACCAGAGCGGATAGACCAGGAAATTAACCAGTTGAATAGCTGCCAGATTCAACCGAAAAAGCAAAGCCGCGATGAAGCAGAGCAGGGTCGTCGTCCCCGCCACGGGAAAAATGCCGAGCATGATCCCAAAAGCCAGACTGAGCGCAATCTTTTCCGGCGTGATGCCTTGGGTCAGCAACTGCAGGATCGGGCGCACCAACCGCTTTTGCAGGAACTCGTTCATACGAGGAGAAACAGTCGCTGGTCGTCAGTCGTTAGCCGCTGCTTAAAGCGTTGCGAGCTGCGAACAGTGGACGATTATCGACCGGCGACTGTTCTTACTCCAGCGTCACCGCCTTCACCAGATTCCGCGGGCGGTCTACGTCGAGACCGCGCTTAAGGGCGACATAGTAGGCGAACAGTTGCAGCGGAACGATCTCAAGAATCGGCGACAACAGTTCCGGCGCCGCAGGAATGAATACGGTGTGATCCGCCAGCTTTGGAATAGTCTCGTCCCCTTCCGTAGCCAGCGCGATCAGGGTTGCGCCCTGCTTCTTGAAGCCTTCCATGTTACTGACGTTCTTTTCGTAGCGCGTCACCGAACCCGCGTCGTTGCGGTCGCAAGTAGCAATCATGACCAGCGGGAGGCGAAAATCGATCAGCGCATTCGGCCCATGCTTGGCTTCTCCGGTGGGATAACCTTCGGCGTGGATGTAGGAAACTTCTTTCAGCTTCAAAGCGCCATCCATTGCGATCGGGTAATGGATGGCGCGGCCGAGAAACATGAAGTCGTCGACGCGATAGTAAAGCTCTGCCAGTTTCTCCACCTGGTCGGCTGCCGCCAGGATGGTCTCGGTTTTATTGGGGAGGGAGAGCAGTTCGCGGATGTAGTGCTGGGCCAGCGCCTTCGAAACTTTCTCTTTGATCTCGCCAAGGTAGAGCGCGAAAAGGAACAGACATGCCATCTGCGCGGTAAAGGCCTTGGTCGAGGCGATGCTGATCTCGGGGCCGGCATGAGTGTAAATAAAACCGTCAGCTTCGCGGGCGATGGTCGAGCCTTCGACATTGGAAATCGCAAGAGTGCGCGATCCCTTCTGCCGCGCCTCGCGCTGCGAAGCGGTGGTGTCGGCGGTTTCTCCCGACTGAGTAATAAATATGCTCAGTTCGCCGTGTCCAATCATGGGATTGCGGTATTCGAACTCGCTTGCGTAGTCCACGTCGACGGGCACGGCAGCGAGTTCCTGCATCATATATTGGCCCGTCATTCCCGCATGACGACTGGTTCCGGAAGCCACGATGTTTATCCTTCGCAGAGCCCGCAGCTCCTCGCGCGAGATATGGATTTCGTTCAGATGAACCCGTCCCTCGCTCAGCGAAACGCGGGGTTCGATGGTGCGTCGCAAAGCGACGGGTTGCTCGAATATCTCCCGGATCAGATGATGCGGGAATTTGCGCGTCTCAGCCATTGCTTCCCAGTCCCTTCCAGTTATCCGTTCACGGTTCTCAGCCCGTTAGGAGGTCTCGGATGCAACGGTCGGGCCAGGACTTCGGACCGAACGACTGCGACCCCATGGTCTTAAAACTGAGAACCGAGAACTGGTAACTACGCAGAGCATTCCACTCCGCCCACAAAAGTTCGCAACACTTCACTTTCCGGGTTGAGGACGACGAAGTCCGCGTCGCCTCCCACGGCCAGGGTACCTTTATTCGCGATTCTCGCTGCCCGTGCCGGATTCTGGGTCGCGGCCGCCACCGCCTGCGGCAGATTCCACTCCGCGAAATGCGCCAGATTGCGCACGGCGCGGTCCATGGTCAAAACGCTTCCTGCCAGTTTGCCGCCCGCCATGCACCGGCCATCGCGAACCTCAACCTCGAAGGATCCAAGCTGGTAGCGGCCATCCGGCATGCCAGTGGCCGAAGTCGCATCCGTGATGAGCACGGCTTGTTCCGGTCCTTTGGCATGGGCAAAGAGCTTCACGATGGCAGGGTGAAGATGGACACCGTCGGCGATAATGTCCGCGCTGATGCGATCGTCTGTAAGCACTGCACCCAGAATCCCCGGATTGCGATGGTCTAAGGTCTGATGGTCCAGCGGACGCATGGCGTTGAANNCGCGCTTGGCCGCTGCAAAATCGGCATCGGAATGCCCCAGGCTCACGCAAACTCCGCGCCGCGCGGCTTCGGCGATCACCTCCGGTGCGCCCTCCAATTCTGGAGCAATCGTCATCATGCGGATCCGCCCCCGCGCCGCTTGCCAGAACTGTTCGAACCGGGCCAGCGTCGGAGCCAGCAGATCTTCCGGCGGGTGCACCCCGCGGCGCGCATGGCTGAGAAAGGGACCCTCCAGATGGATACCGATCGGGACGGCCCTGTTCTTCGCCTCGTCATCATTATTCTTATTGTGATTGCGATGGCTGCCTTCGCGCCTTTCGATCGCGTTCGCGAGACGCTCCAGTGCGCGCAACATGGTGTTCGTCGGAGCGGTGACAGTAGTCGGGAAATAACTCGTCACCCCATGCCGCGCCAGCAGTGCTTCGATCGATGGCAGCGCCTCAACCGACTCGTCCATCACGTCGTAACCGCCGCTGCCATGAATGTGGAGGTCAATGTAACCCGGCGCAAGTATGCCTCCGGCGAAGTCAGTGGTGGAAATTCCAGCCGGGACTTGCCGGCTGCTGCAAGGGGAAATTTCCAGTATGCGTCCCTCGTCGACCAGGACGAGGGGCTTCTCGACAATGTTCGCCGGTGTTAACAACCTTGCAGCAGTGAAGGCCAGCATAGAAACGTTTTAATAAAGCCAATCAAAGATCGTGAGCAAGATTGTAGCAGTCAGCGCAGCTCCATTCTCGACAAAACCTGAACTCGGGTGAGTGCCAAATCGCAGCTGCGCAGAATGCTATACTGTAAAAGTTCGAGCCGTCGCGTGATTTCCGGGGCGCTCGTCATCCAAATCGTACGCATCGAGTCGTCAGTCGGGGAGTGGCTCAGCNNTTCGGGACCAGGGGGTCGGAGGTTCAAATCCTCTCTCCCCGACCAATCTTTCTCTCGCCCATTCAGTCGGTTACGCAGCTTTAGCGGCTTCCGATTGATCCTCTTTTTTCGGTACATTCGGTACAACTGAGGGCAATTCAAAGCCTAAGCCACACTGGTCAGCCCGCCCCTTCCATCCGAACCACCGTGCGTCTTCGACCTTGTCGCACAGAAGAGTCGGAGCGGATGGGTTGATGACCGTAGAAGGAGAAGCTCAGCTGTGGTAAAACACTTCGGTAGCAAGCGATGGATGCTCCGAGAAGGAATGCCGGGTGTGCGAGCCCAGGGTTCATCATCTTTTCAGAGCATCTTTTTTCTTTTTGGCTTGGGACTTCGAGAATAATCTAAGGGTAGGGGTCTGCGATGACGATCAGAAAAACCAGACGAGAGTTTCTAAGATCCTCGGCCGCAGGACTGGTAGCCACCGCAACCGCCGGGGCCCTACCCCGGTTCGGCATCGATTCGGCGCGGCCACCGGGAGAGATTTCGGTCTGGATCACGAGTGGGATGAAGCGCTTTGCCCGTACAGACGGGCAGCAATGGCGGTCCGCGAGCGCCGATCCCGCCGCGCCGGCGATTGTGCTGAACGCGGCGAAACAATTTCAGACGATTCTGGGTTTTGGCGCGGCGTTTACGGATGCCGCCTGCTACATGTTCAACCAACTCTCGGCGCCGGCCCGCCAAGTCCTTTTCCACGAATTATTTCATCCCGACGAAATGGCGCTCAACGTTTGCCGTACCTGCATCGGATCGAGCGATTATTCGGTCAAGCCCTACAGCTACGACGAAGGGGAAGTTGATCCGGAACTGGAGCGTTTTTCGATCGAGCAGGACCGCCATTACATTCTGCCGATGTTGCGCGAGGCTCGGAAGGTGAATTCCGAGATCTTTCTTTTTTCGTCGCCGTGGAGTCCGCCGGGCTGGATGAAATCGGGAGGATCGATCCTGGGGGGCTCGATGCGACACCGGTACCTGGACGTCTACGCAGACTACTTTCTGAAGTTTCTGCAGGCGTATGCGCAAGAAGGAATTCAGATTCAGGCGGTCACGCCCCAAAATGAAGTGGACACCGACCAGGACGCGCGTATGCCCGCCTGTATTTGGCCACAGGAGTATGAAATCGAGTTCGTAGGCAAACACCTCGGGCCGTTGCTGGAAAAGCAGGGTCTCTCGACTAAGATCTGGATTCTCGATCACAATTACAATCTGTGGGGCCGAGCGGTTGCGGAGCTCGATGACCCGAACCTGCGGAAATACTGCGACGCGATTGCCTGGCATGGTTACGTTGGCATTCCGGAAATGATGACGAGGGCTCACGATGCTCATCCTGGAGCCGATATGCACTGGACCGAAGGTGGTCCGGACTATGTGAGCACCGACTACCTGACCGACTGGGCGCAATGGGGGCGTGATTTTACCGCAGTTTTGCGTAACTGGTGCGCCTCGATCACCGGCTGGAATCTGGCGCTGGATGAACTAGGCCGTCCGAATATTGGGCCATTTAAATGTGGAGGTCTGGTGACAATCGACTCCCGGACTCGGGAAATTACCCGCAGCGGGCAATACTGGGGGTTGGCGCACTTTTCGCGCGCTATTCGTCGAGGTGCGCGCCGCTTTGATTCTGAAAGCGCATTGACTAAGGTCAGTCACGCGGCCTTCGCGAATCCTGACGGAACCAAGGTGTTAGTCATGACTAACTTCGGAGCCGCCCAGAAAACTACCGTGCAAATCGGATCGATGCAGGCCGACGCTGTTCTGGAAGAGGATTCGATCACGACATGGGTGTGGTCGAAGGAAGCATGAGATTGGCCGATTGCATGTCGAATATCCGGGTTGATCGGAAGATTGTTGTTATTTTTTCGCTTACTCTCTTTCTGGCTCTGGGGCTGGTAGCTTGCGGCGGCAACCAGACTATGACCGTCGCAACGACAGGTCCAAATGTGCAAGCGGTCGTGACTACTGGCGACCAAACCAGGTTGCTGCAGCCTCAGTCCACGGTCTCTTTCGGAACCGGGGGCAACCAGAGTTCGCCGGTGATCACTGTGAGCGACAACAATCAGTATCAGGAAATTGACGGCTTCGGCGCCTCGTTGACCGATTCGTCGGCGTGGGTCATCTCGAATGATCTGGACTCAACGCAACAAGCAGCGCTAATGCAACAGCTATTCAGTCCGACAGCGGGGATCGGCCTGAGCTTTCTGCGCCAGCCGATGGGAGCCACGGATTTTGCGGTGAATGGCAACTACAGTTACGATGATGTTGCCTCGGGGCAAAATGATCCACAACTCGCTCAATTTTCAATCGCGCATGACACGGCTTATATTCTCCCTTTGTTGCAGCAGGCGCTCTCGATCAACCCCTCTGCCCATGTGGTCGCGCTTCCGTGGAGTCCACCGGCATGGATGAAGACGAGTGGCACCATGAATGGCGGCAATATGAACACCGCCTACTTTTCAAGCATGGCGCAGTACTTTGTCTTATTTCTGCAGGCCTATCAGCAGGCCGGGATTCCCATTTATGCCATTTCCGTGCAGAACGAACCGCTCAATTCGACCAGTTCTTACCCAAGCGAGTACCTGGATCCAACCGATGAATCCACTTTTATCGCTAACTACCTTGGACCGGCGTTGAGCAGTAACGGGCTGGGCGCGGTGAAGATTTTCGCTTACGAACATAACTGGGACAACACGAGCTATCCAGAGTCTGTCCTCGGCAGTTCCGCGTCCACATATGTGGCGGGCAGTTCTTTCCATTGTTACAACGGTGATGTAAGTGCGCAATCTGCGGTGGAAGCCGCTTATCCGGGCAAAGGCATCTGGTTTACGGAATGTAGTGGAACTGTAGGATCTAATTTTGCTGGTGACCTGGTGTGGAACTCTGAGAACCTGCTGATAGGAGCGACTCGTAACTGGGCGCGCAGTATCTCATTGTGGAACCTGGCACTCGATGAGAACTCGGGACCAACCAATGGCGGCTGCATGAATTGCCGTGGTGTAGTCACGATTGACAGCAGTACCTCTCCCGCGACCGTTGACTACAACGTCGAATATTACGTGCTCGGTCACCTGGCCAAGTTTGTTTTGCCGGGAGCCCACCGCATCGATTCAGATCCGACGAATCCTGGTGGAATTGAGGATGTTGCGTTTCAGAATCCTGATGGATCGATCGTCCTGTTTGTCCTGAACGCGGGGAGCGCGCCTCAAACATTTTCGGTGAGTTGGAAAGGCAGTTACTTCAATTATGCACTGCCTTCGCAATCGGTTGCGACCTTTGAATGGAAGTAAACAGAACTCATTCGCTCGCGGCGCGCCAGCGGCGAGATATTGAACGTTGAATGTGAAAGGGACGGGCTGCCGACATGTCCACTTGTGCCAAGCTTTCGCGCCGACAGTTGATGCAGTCGGCTTCACTGATTACCGCGGGGATTGCAATTCCTGGTTGCTGGCTCCCACATATGCTCGCCGGTAAATCGCCCCTCGAGCAGTTTGATTATGGTGATGTGGTACTCACAAGCGACCTCCATGAGAAGCAACTGGACCAGACACATGCTGTTCTGATGGGCTTGAGCGACGACAGTCTGCTGAAGCCGCTGCGCCAGATGAGCGGGCAGCCAGCGCCGGGCGAAGACCTGGGTGGCTGGTATCACTATAGTCCCGACTACCAGTGGGGCAAGGATGATGACGGTTTTGCTCCCAGTTGTACTTTTGGGCAATGGGTTTCGGCCCTCGCCCGCATGTACGCCATCCGTCGAGACCAGCCGACTCGTGACAAAGTATTGCGCTTGAACCGGCTGTACGCGCAGACGATTTCTGGCGATTACTACGAAAATAACCGTTTCCCAACATATTGCTACGACAAGATCGTGCTTGGGTTGATCGATTCCCACAGATACGTTGGTGATCCGGACGCGTTCTCGATTCTCGAACACACTACAAACACTGCATTGCCCCACTTTCCCAAGCATGCGGTCGAACACGGCAGGGACTGGCGGCCAAACAAGGATCAGAGTTGGACATGGGACGAATCGTACACAATGTCGGAAAATCTGTTTCTGGCATATCAGCGCGGCGCTGGCGACAGATACCGCGAGTTGGGGCGGCAGTATCTTGACGACGAGTATTACGATCCGCTATCTGAGGGCCGCGATGTTTTAGCGGGAAGGCACGCCTATAGTTATGTAAACTCTCTGAGTTCGGCGATGCAGGCGTATCTCACTTTGGGCAGCGAGAAACATCTTCGTGCCGCGACCAACGCGTTCGAAATGCTCTCGAAGCAAAGTTTTGCCACCGGAGGCTGGGGGCCCGATGAGACCCTTCGGGCACCCGGCAGCGGAGACGTTCATGCCAGCTTGACCGGTAGCCATAGTAGTTTTGAAACGCCTTGTGGAGGCTACGCGCACTTCAAGTTGACACGTTACCTGTTGCGCGTGACCCGTGACTCTAAGTACGGAGATAGCATGGAACGTATGATGTACAACACGGTGCTGGGTGCGAAACCGTTAATGGCGGACGGCCGGACGTTTTATTACTCCGACTACAATTTCCACGGGCACAAGGTATACCGGCCCACCCAACGGTGGGCTTGCTGTTCAGGAACGCTGCCGCAAGTCGCCGCCGATTATCGTATCAACGCGTACTTTCGAGATGCGCAAGGTGTGTATGTCAACTTATACATTCCATCGACGCTTCGCTGGAACCAGGATGGCGCTGTTGTCGCGCTGACACAGAAGAGTCAGTACCCTTTTGACAGCGTCGTGCAATTGGAAGTGACTTCTTCGCAGACGAGGGAGTTTACCGTGAATGTGCGGATTCCGGTCTGGGCGACTGGAGTTTCGATTTCGATTAACGGCCGACGCGAGAGACAATTGGCGACCCCGGGGAGTTTTGCCGCCATCCACCGCCAGTGGAGGACGGGTGATCGCATTGAACTGGATCTACCGATGAGGCTCGGGTTGGAAGCAGTGGATCCGCAGCATCCGCAGACTGTCGCATTAGTGTTTGGGCCGCTTGTGTTGTTTCCGATTACGGATACGCAACCGCAGCTGACCCGGGCCGACTTACTCGCCGCTAAGCGGATGAACAACCGGACCTGGGAGGTGAAGGCAGCTGGTGGCGTGGTGAAAATGAAGCCATTTACTGATATTGAAGAAGAGCAGTATTCAACCTATTTGCGAGCGATATAGCCCGAAAGTAAGCTGGGGCTTCTAATGTGTGTGATCGCGGAATTGTTGTACGATGTGCTCACTGGTGCGGAGCGAGAAGGTCAGGATGGAAAATGCCGGTGGCTTGTCGGTTACATTAACAAATAGGCTAGCGTCGGCGACATATAGGTTAGCAACATCGTGGGTTTGACCAAAACGATTCGTGACAAACTTTCTGGGATCGTTGCCCATCCGGCAAGTTCCAATTTCATGCTGGCTGTAACCCGGACTTTCGGGGTGGTCGGCAACGAAATCCACTATGCCGCCCGCCGCTCGCATGACCTCACCGCACATTGTCTTGCTATGCTCCCACATGGCTAGTTCGTTGGCGCCCCACTGAAAATGGACGCGGAGTGTTGGTACGCCGTAGGAATCGACGGCCTGGGGATCGATATCCACAAAGTTCTGGGGCGAGGTTAGAGTTGGTATTTGTGTCATCATGCTGATGGGCGCGGGGTATCGGCGCTTGATCTCGCGCTTGAATGAGGATCCGAAGCCTTCGATCTCATCCTGGTATGAGGGAAATTCCCAGCATCCGCCATCGGGATAGACGGAGTAGCCGCGAATAAACTTCTCTTCGCGGGGATGAAGCAGGTTCTGCCAGCGGGGCATCCAGGCGATCGAACTGTCCGAAACATTGTCGGGAAAGCTGGGCTGGCCCACGAGTTGTGGAAGGTATCCAGACGCGGCAATCCCGTAAAGATGGTCGCAGAGGTTGCGCCCGAGTTGTCCACTGGAATTCGCAATACCCGTGGGCCAATGCCGTGATTTTGAATTCAGCATGATTCGCGTCGTCTCAAGACACGATGCCGCAATCACGATGGCGCGGCCATAGACCTCGAATTCCCGCCTGCTTTGGCGATCAATGTAAGCGACCCCCTGCGCTTGTCCGCTTTCATCCACCACGATGTTCCGGGCTAGCGCATTGGTTCGCAATTCGAGATTGCCGCTCGCCTCGGCCGCAGGCAGCAGAAAATAAGGTGCAGAAAAAAACGCGCCCACGTCGCACCCACTGGTGCAATTCCCACAATAGTGGCACGCGGGATGGGTGCCGAGCGGAACGGTAAGTTGGGAAATTCGATCGGGCAGATAAGGCACGCCAACCTTCTCGGCTCCTTTCTGCAGGATCATATCGAGACAACGGAAATTCATCGGCGGCAGGTAGATGCCATCAGGATTGCTGGGACGGTTCTGGACTGTGCTGGCGACACCCACCATTTGTTCAACGCGTCGATAGTAGGGCGCCATCTCCGCGTACGTGACCGGCCAATCGACGTCGTAGCCATCGAGCGATGCCGCACGGAAGTCGATGTCGCCGAAAATAGCGGAGCTGCGTCCCCAGAAATTTGTCTTGCCTCCGACTGCGGAGCAGCGTGGCCAGACCCAATCGGTGCCCGGCGCAGTGGTGTGGACGTGCTCTGTCTCCCAGGCTCCATGCACGTACTCGGATGGACCGGGAAAATCGGGCTCCGACGCAGAGTGAGTTTGTGGGTCGCCAAAACCTCGATACTTCAAATCCCAGGGCATGCGGTGGCTGCGAAAATCTTTGTGGGGATCCAGCCTGCGCCCGGAGTTCAGAGCACAGACTTTCAATCCGGCTTCACATAATGTCTTGATGGCCATGCCGCCGCCGGCGCCGGTCCCAATCACAATGACGTCATAGATCCGATGGGGCATGAGTTCTACCAGTTCGGCGAGGGAAGATGGCGATGCTCTGGATCGTTCTGGTGCGGACATGCCGGTGACTCCGAATAGAACCGGAGCCCGGGAAAGTCCAATTCCTTGAGGCCAATTTCGGTAGTGTAGAAACCCATCACCGTGTACTCGCGAATGAGGTCAAAAAAATCGCGCCCGCGCTCTTCTCCAGCGCGATACTTCGCCTTGTATGCCAGCGGTTCCAGTAATGCGACTTGTTCTTCCGCTGCGAGCGCGAGGAACAGTTTTCCTCTTCGCTTGCGGCTATGATTGTTCAACCACATCAATCCGGCGCGAAATCTGTTTTGCAGGGATGTATCCCGGGACGCCATGAGATCGATGAACTCAGAAACGCCAGCCTCGCGAGCGCCGGGAGTTTCATCCGACGGAATAATGATGTCGGTCAGTCGCTCGACCAAGGCGTACTCCTGCTCGCGAAAGAACACGGGCCGATAAGCGGTGGGTTTGATCTGGGCAAGAGAACTGTGAGAATGGGCGCCGGCGAATGCCCACTTCTGGAAACCCGGGAAGCCAGCGGCAGCCGCGGCGACGGCCAGGATGCGTAGAATTTCGCGGCGCTCAATGTTCTGTCCCGCCATCGGCATTCTCCCTGGAAGTGTGAAATAGACATGAACAACGGGTCAGAACGTGATTCTCAGAGCAAACTGCAGCACCCGAGGCATGTGCGCTCCGGTAGAGTAGAGGAAATTCTGGGTGCCCACGTAGTTGTTTACAGACGACCATTGCGTGTGGTTGAAGATGTTGAAAGCTTCGGCGCGAAACTGCATTTGAAGTCTTTCGGCGGGCTTAAAAATCTTATACACCGACATATCGAAGTTGGTGCGGTGGGGCAAATTCAGGCTGTTACGGCCTGAGTTGCCAAAGGTCAGACCCTGCGGCTGCTGGTAAGCGATACAGTTGAAGAGGGGGGCGCCCTTGGTGCCAGGAACAACACAGCTGGGGTCGAGGTGCGCGTGCGGATCGCCAACTCGGTCGGCATACGATCCATTATTCGTGATTCCGTCGGCTGCTCCGGCGCTGTCGCCATAGATACCATCAACCACGGAAAAAGGATCGCCGCTCTGCGAGGTCATGATTCCGGCAAACTGCCACCCTCCGAGCAAGGTGTGAGAGACGCCTTTTCCCGCGAAGTACGGCTCTTCATAGACCCAGGCCACCGTTAGAATGTGCCGTTGATCGTAGTTGGAACTGGCATAGTTGCTGTGCACGTTGTAAGCATTCACATAGTTCCCGTCTACGTTATCGGACGAGTCATCGAGCGAATGGCTATAAGTGTAGGCTACGTCCAGAGTAAGTGGACCATCGGTTTTTCGCAGTGAAAACTGCATTGCATTATAATTAGAATTTGCTTCCGGTTCCACGCGTTGCAGCGAATCGAGGCTGTAATACGGCCGGAACGGATCGGGATCGTTTCCGCAGGCAACAGCCAGGTTGATCGCAGGTTGCCCTGTAACTTTCTGGTGATTCACCTTAAAAATCGGGGTTAGAGGGCCCCCGTATTGGGAGTTGCAAATATCGTTGGTGATGGGTTGACCGGGCAGGAAGGGGTTTTCGGAGGGCTGGGTTGGATGCAGCGCATTATCTTCGTGCTGCAGAGTGAGATGGGTTCCTTTGGCGCCAACGTAAGCTAGGGTCGCAACCGCGTGCTTGATCAGGTCGCGCTGTACGTCGAGGTGCCATTGTTGAACATAGGGCCATTGCACGGAGTCGGGAATCGAAATCGTTGATAGTGGAAACAAGAGTCCGAGCCCGCCCACATTGTTGTAACCAACGATATTGAATTGAGTTGGTTCCTGCACCAGCGGTGGAGTGCCTTCCAGATTCTCCGCGTTGCCTTCCATTCCGTTGGTGTGCTCGAAGAATACTCCGTAACCGCCGCGCACCGCCATCTTCCCGTTCCCAAACGGGTCCCAGGAGAATCCAAGACGCGGCGCCGGGTTAAACAAATGCCCATTCAGGCAGCCACGCGGTACGACTCCCACGCCGCACTGCAGCATGCCGTCGAATGGAGTGGTCGCCGGCGTGAGAATGAGCGCACCCTGTTGCCCTGTCTTGTTGCCGGTCACATCAATCTTGGGAGCCACAGCCGGGTTATAAGACATCGGGTCCCAGTTATAGACCATGTGGTTCTTTTCCCAGAATGTACCGAACAGACTGATTCGGACTCCCAGGTTCAGCGTCAGGTTTTTGAAGATGTGATAGTCGTCCTGAAAAAACGGCTCGAATATCTTGTAGTTGATGTGATACTTCGGCTGCGCGTTGGCCTGCGTGAAGTTGGCAATGTTTCCCATCAGCATATCGGCGAAAGCGTTGCCGGTGGAAACGGGCACTGTGCTGTCGAACCCCAGGTCGCCGCCCAGGTCTGTATAGGCGGGTTCATTTTTCTCGGCGTTGACGAAGTAGCCGCCGAATTCCAGCTTGTGTTTCCCCAGACTCTTGGTGACATTGTCTCGATAGGTAAATGTGGGGTTCGAGTTTGCCCACGGGAAGGCCGTCGGACCCTCGCAGAACCCGCCGCCATAGGCTCCCGATGTACTCAGGCAGAAACCGGGCAGTTTGTCGCCGTAGTTCGGGAAGAGTCCGGGCATGGTGAAGTTGCTGCCGCGCGTCCAGACCGAAGGATAAGTGTTGATCTGCTGGATGTGGTCGGTGGTATAGCTGGCGACAAATTCGTTGAGCAACGTGGGCGAAACCGTACCCGTCAACCTAGCGACGATTTCCACGCCCGGTCCTATGAAATGGGTTCGAATCGTGGGAAAGCTTTCGCCGCCCCAGGTGACGGTAGAGTTAGTCGTGTCCCAGGAATCGTGGATAAAGCGGAAGGTGGCGCGCAATTTAGGATTGAAATCGTGGTCGATGCGCACCAGGTTTTCCAGCCAACGCGTGGGTACGCCCACCGATGCCGAGTAAGTGGGCACAGTTCCATTGGTTGTGTTTGTAGTGGTGGTGGGTAAGGGAATCATGGGCAACAGGATCTGGGCGTTGGGGTCGATGAAGGGAATCTGGTCGTTAGGATAAGGGTTCCCCGTATTTGGGTCCACGGGACAGTCGGTTGGATTCGGAACGGTACAAACGTCGGTGAAATTACCCTGACGATTCGCCACGGAAGGTACGAAATTGAAGAAGTTGGAAGGAACGACTTCGCGTCGCCAGTTCTGCAGCCAGAAAAAGAAAGTGTGGTTCTTCCAGATCGGACCGCCCACGCTGTAGCCAAAATCATGCTTGTGATATCCGGCCACGGGCGTCCCGGGAGGGTCAAAATAATTGTGCGCGTTGAACATCTCGTTGCGCAAAAACTCCCATAACGAGCCGTGAAATGCGTTGGTTCCCGACTTGGTTTCTACCTCGACCGTGCCCGAGCCGTTGCGCCCGTATTGTGCTCCATAGTTTGAAGTCAGCACCTGGACTTCGCCAATTGCCTCGACGCTGGGATAGACGTTGAGCGAAAAGTTGCTGCCGTTGTCGAGCATGTCGCCGCCGTCCACCTCCCAGTTGTTGTATTCCGTACGGCCCCCGTTGACGCTGTAGTTGACATTGCCCTGCGCCCCCACCACGCCCTCATCCTGGCCAGTCTGATTGCTCACGCCCGGCACCAGCGTGATCAACTGAGTGAAATTCCGACCATTCAATTGCAACTGCAGCGCCTCTTTGCCGGTGATCGTACCTCCTAATTCGGACGATTGCGTATTAACTTGCGCCAGTCCTTCGCCCTTCACCGTCACTTCTTCCTGCACGTTGCCAACTTGCATGGCAACGTCGATGCGGGCATTCTGTGCCACCCGCAAGGTCACATGTTCCGCCTGGTATCGGCGAAATCCGGGGGCGGTGACCGTGATGTTGTACTGTCCCGGAGGCAGACCCGCAGCCACGTATTCGCCGTCCGAGTTGCTGACCAGGTTCCGAGTCGTTCCCTGAGCGATATTTTTTATGACAACGCTCGCCTTGGGCAACAGGGCTCCGGTTGCATCGCGCACTGTCCCCGTGAGCGTTGCCGTGTCTTGCGCGGCGGCTAAATGTCCGAGAAACAGGAGCAACACAAGAACGGCAATCCTCTCCAGGCAACGCGTCATGGCATTTCCCCAAAACAGAGACCCAAGAAATACGAGCGATTGAAGCGGGCGGCGCCAGACTGTCAACGCATTCGGAGCCGCCTCAACTCCAGATCAACTCTTGATCATTCTGGTGACTGCATCCCAATGCACCGCCTGCTGGCGAAAATACGACTCGTTCGCCATGTGGCAAGCCAAGGCGGCGTGATGGCCGAAGACGGCGTCCTCTACGACCGGCTTGCGCGAGCGTACTGCTTCGAAGAAAGCCCACAGATGGGGCTTCACGTCGTCGTAATCCGGACCCTTGAACGAGATTGTTTCCGGCATCGGCTCATGACCGAGCCTGGGAGTGTTTTCCTCATGCCATCTTTTCTCGTAAGCATCGCGCATGGCGTGCGGGAAACTGCCGTCGTAGTAGCTGGGGCCAGAATCTTTACCGGTCTGCGGGGTGAAGCTTAGCCCAAACTCCGTCATTTCCAGGATCCCCTTCGATCCCTGGAAGCGGTAAGTTTCCGGCATCTCGGTGCCCAGGTTCAATCGCATATAGACGGGGATATCGCCGTATTGAAACAGGGTTCCGTGAACATCCGGCATGTTGCGGCCGTCTTTCCAGCGCAAGATTCCGCCCATCGCCATCGCGCGCTTCGGAGCCTCGTTCCAGCCGAGCACAAACATCATGCCGCTCACCAGATGCACGAGCAGATCGCCGGCCACACCGGTGCCATATTCTTTCCAGCATCGCCACCGCGCAAAAATCTCAGGGTTGAACGGCCGTTTCGGCACCGTGCCCTGCCACGTATCCCAATCCAGGTTCTCCGGCGAAAGATCGAAGGGCGGCGGATATTCCCAGGCCCCGGTTGGATCGTTACGACCCAGCCATCCTTCCACCATCATCAAGTCGCCGAGCATGCCCTGATCGACCATCTCTTTCGCTTTTTTGCAGATCAGCGAACTGACGCGTTGCGAGCCAATCTGGATAATGCGACCGGTGCGCTTTTGCGCCTCGGACATCTCAACTCCTTCGGCGGCGGTGTGTGACATGGGCTTCTCGCAGTAAATGTCCTTGCCCGCCGAAACCGCATCCACGACGATCTGCTTGTGCCAGTGATCGGGTACCGCGGCAATGAGGCAATCGATGTCTTTGTCTTCCAGGAGTTCGTGGTAGCGTCGAGTCACAGGCAAATTCGGCTTGTCGGTGATTTCGCGAGCCAGCGTGTGACGACCGTCGTATAAATCGCAGGCCTTTACGCACTCCACACCCGGCAGTTCGATGGCGCTGCTCAGCAGCCAGTTTCCCTGCATGCCAATTCCAATGATTCCGAAACGAAGGCGATCGCTCGG
The DNA here is from genome assembly GCA_003134435.1 of Acidobacteriaceae bacterium. Classification (GTDB taxonomy): domain Bacteria; phylum Acidobacteriota; class Terriglobia; order Terriglobales; family Acidobacteriaceae; genus Acidiflorens. Next base: position 26,411 of record PLBE01000155.1, on the reverse strand, counting down.
CGCTACGGGAACCTCCGATGCGAACAGCGGTTCAGGACCGAGCAAGATCGTTTTCCCGGCCAGCGAAGCGCCGGCGGCGGCTGCGCCCAAGCCTAGAAATTCACGGCGCGAAAAAAAACTTCTCTTCATGAATAGCCTCCTGGGGCTGCTAGTCTTTGTAGATAACACCGTATTCTATCGACTCGGTAAACTTCACTTTGCAATCCATACTGTTACTTAGCCGTCTTAGGAGCAGTGGCCTCCGCTCCGATCAGTCCATACTCGTCCTCGACAATATACGAACAGACGCGGAACGAATCACAATCCACTCCCGAAAGCCGGGCCAGATTTTCCGCCGCCAGTTGCGCGGGTAGAATGTCGACCATGAACTGCCATTCTTCCGGCACCGGAGGGAGTTGAAGAACAAGATCGCCGGCGTCGGGCGGGATACTCTGGCCGATCACCATGACCGACGCTCCCAGACGCCTTAAGTCGCGGGCTACGGACAAATCTTGCTCGCGGCATCGTTGTCCGTCGATCCACATCGCGAAGCGGGACGCCTCTGCCACCATTTCTTGTGGCCCGTGCCGGAAGCTGCCGGTAGCTAAAGCGGTCGCTTCGGATTTCCCGCCTTCCTCCCACAAGAGTCTGGCTTCATGACAGCTTCCCAGACTGCTGCCGCGAGCCAGAAAATGGACAAGCTTACCTGGAGCCAGCCAGCTGCTGCCTGCAATCTGGGCCTGCCAGTTTGGGATCCTGCGCTCGGCCTCGGCCACTGAACACCGAAGCGTGGCGGCGAGCTTTCCGTCAAAAGAGTCGACTGTCGCTTGCGCGAGAGCCGCCGCCGCAACCGCGAGAGTGGAATAAGTATTCACCGAGATGGCATGATCGCGAGCGGTCGGAATCAACATAGAGCGCTGCGCTTCCTGCGCCAGTATGCCGTCGGCCGTGCTGGTGATGCCAATGACCGTAGCGCCGCTCGCGCGAGCTTTTGCCAGCAGGTTCACAATCTCCACGCTGCGCCCACTGCGGGATATGGCGATAATGAGCGACTCCGGTGGAAACTTGGCAAACTGTACCAGTTCTCCGGCGTCTTGCATGTAGATTGGTTTTCCGGCGCTGAAAAAGACGACTCCCGCTCCGAACGCCGCATGCCAACTGCTGCCGATCCCAGTCAGATAAACATGGCGAGCTCTGCGAATCGCATCGGCGGCCGCCTGCAGATCATGGTTGCCAGCCCCGGAAAGGTAGCCGAGGGTTCGCTCCAGTTCTCGCGGCTGCCGGAGTATGTCCTGGAGAAAATGTGTCATCTGCTGCCTCGCCCAAGACGCTGTCTGAATCCAATCTCTGAGTTCAGTCGTGGTAATGGCCATCCACGCTATTTGGCCGGCGTGATCACGATGTTCCGAAAAGCAACGTGGTTGTCTTCGCTGCCCTGCAGATAGATGGGCCCGGGTAATTCCTCATGGCTATCAAGAGCGCCGCCTGTAATACCGGGGATTTCCCGATTGTCGATGATCGTCTGGCCATTCTGCACAACCGTGATCATTCGCCCAATGAGAGTGATGTCGAAGGTTTGCCATTCTCCCGGCTTGCGCGGCAGTTCGGGCGAGGGTGCGATGAACCCGTACACGCCTCCGGTGTGATGACTGGGGGGTTCCTGAATGGAATTGTCCTCGATCTGGACTTCATAGCGGCCCCGGACATAGACTCCGCTATTGGCGTTCACGCCGCAGTTAAACTCGACGTGCAGTTTGAAATCTCCAAACTTTCGCTCATTAATAATCTCCGGCCCATGTCCTGGACTGATGAGCGTCCCGTTCTCCACCTTCCAGGCGGTTGCAGCATTGGGATCGCTCATTTTCCATCCCGTCAAGTCTCTTCCGTTGAACAACGAGATTGGCTTCCCCCATTTCGGCGCGCCTTTTCTGTGGAGCAAGGGGGCGGGTTCGCCGGTCCAAGTCCACGGGCCTCCTTTGGGTCCGGTGACAGAGCCGGAGAGCGTCTTTCCGACGAGGTTTCCGACAAAGACCCAATCGGACGGAGAATCCTCTTCTTCCTTGGGCGAAACAAAGGTCACTTGGTCGCCCGAAACTTCTACCTTGGGAAGGGGTCGGGCATTTCCCCAACGGCCGGTCATCTGGGCCGTCAGTTTGCCATCGTCCATGCGAATTTCCAGCCACGAGGGATACTCGCGGTCGGGAGCCTTGAGCGTTAAATCCCAACGGCCGAGAAAGGGCTTGGCGGCGTCGGCATTTGGAGCAGGCGCGTCGAGCGTGACGCGTGCGCCGGCGCAAGTGGCGGAAACCGATCCCATGAAAGTGGCCAGCAGGATGGCATAAAGCAGGGTTTGCAATTGCCTCGAAATCATAAGTTTTCCTGTGATGGAAACCGGTTTCTGAAACCGGTTTCCACAAACCTTGTATACTCGCCTCTGCGCCTTGTCAAGCTTATTCCCCCGCCCATGGATCGACTTTATGCCAGGTCATCTCCATGTGGTCTTTGCTTAAAATCCGTGGTAGTTTCAGGTGTTTATGTAATCGGTTTCGGAAACCGGTTCCATCCATGCCGCGATCGCGACCCCATGCCGCAGTTGTTTCCCGCGACCACGGGGCGGGAACTCTCCTCCAGATCGAAGTTGGGATCTCCACCGGGGAATGCCTGCGATGAGCCACACCATGAGCGAGGTGGCGTCGCGCGCGGGAGTTTCCAAGGCAACGGTCTCGCGGGTGCTGAACCGCACTCATGTCATTGCGCCCGAAACCGAGCGCCGGGTCCTCGAAGTAGTTCGGCAATTGAAGTATCACAAAAATGTTCATGCCCGCCGTTTGGCCACCGGGCGCAGCGATCTGTTCGGCCTAGTCATCTCGGAGATCATCAACCCGTATTTTCCCGAGATCATTCGCGGTTTTCAGGCGGAAGCGTGGGATCGCGGATTCGACGTGGTGCTATGCAATACCGAATATGACCCGCAACGGAGCGTATCGGTGATTCAGAAACTCATCGAGAGCGATGTTCGCGGAGTTGCGATCATGACCTCATCGTTCGATAAGAGCGGAACCGCGGAATTAACCGCGGCTGGAATTGGAGTCGTGTTCTGCAACCTGGGTCCCGCCGAAAAATTGGTCGGTAACATTTCCATCGACTACCAGCGGGGAATCGCCCAGGCGATCGACCATATTGTGCAACTCGGCCATCGTCATTCCGCAGTCATCGCAGGCCCGGAGGACAATCGCACCGCGGTGATTATCAAGCAGACCCTGGTTGCCGGACTGAAACAGCAGAAACTCCGTCTTTCCTCCGTAGTCAACAGCAACTACCGGGTGGATGCGGGCGCCTCGGCGGTGCGCTCTCTGCTTGCTGCTCCGGAACTGCCGACCATCATTTTTTGTGGCAGCGACTTGATTGCGATGGGAGCAATGAACGCCCTCCAGGAGGCAGGAATCAGAATTCCTGAGGATGTCTCGGTCATCGGCATTGACGACATCTCGTTCGCCTTCCTGGCGCACCCGCCTTTGACTACCATCCGAGTTCCACGAGAGCGTCTGGGCCGGATCGCCTTTCAAGCGCTTGACAAAATGCTGCAGCTAAAACGCCGCAAAGGGAACGACGATTATCTAGAAACGGGTTTAGTTGTTCGCCAGTCGACCGCTGCCCCCCGAAAGCGCAAGTTGGACACTGCCCATCGATTGCGGGCGAGGGGTCATTCGAATTCGGAACAGAGTTAGAACTGCGGGGAGACTGCCTTCGCATCCTCGAGCGTGATGCGCTGTCTCCGCCGGTATGCCAAGTTGGCCATGTGCGCCGCAATCGCCGAGCGATATCCAATTTCCACCGAGGCGTTCGGCGTTTTGCGGGTTCGAATGCACTCAATCCAATTCGTCATGTGATCCTGATCTTTCGTCTTGCCAGTGAGCGCCGCCGCCTGAGGATGATTGATTTTTTCAGGAGAATAGCGCACAAACTCTCCTTCCTCGCCATTCACCATGTCGGACTTCTCCCACCCATGTTCAATCGTCCCATCGCTACCCAGGATGCGCTCGCCCAATCCGAAATGGCTGTTGCTGAAAGTTGACTGCCAGGTCACCACGGCGTCGCCGGGAAAATCGAGCGTCACTGCGATCGTGTCTGGAACCTCGCGCCCGTCTTTTTCTGAAAAGATGCCGCCCGACATATAAGCCGCCGACGGTAGCGGCAACTCCAGCGCAGTCATGATCCACGCGATCTGGTGCACCATGTTCTCCGTGACATTCCCGCCGGAGAACTCCCAGAACAATCGCCAGTTAATCAATCGATAAGGGTCGAAGGGGCGATCGGGACGGCCATTCAGAAAGGCGCTCCAATTCACATTCCGCGGATTGCAGTCCGCAGGCACCGGCCGAACCCACTGTCCGTGCCCATGCGGTGTATTACGGCTCATCCACGATTCCACCTGCGTAACTTTTCCCAACAGCCCGCCTCGAACCCACGAGCGTGCGTCGGCGAGCGCCCCGGAACTTTGAAATTGCAGTCCGATTTGCACGACCCGGTCGGAATCCTTCGCTGCGGCCAAACACTGTTCCGCCTCAGGGATCGACCAGGTCATGGTCTTCTCCGCATAAAGGTCTTTGCCGGCAGAAACTACATCCAGAAAATGCCGGGCATGCGTGTGCAATGGACTGGCGACAATGATGGCGTCGAGGTCTTTTCGATCGAGCAACCGGCGGTGATCGTCCAAGGTCTCGATCCCGGGCGCCAGCTTCCTAGCTTCGTCCCGTCGCCGGCTATAGATGTCGGCGATCGCCACCAGTTGGGTTCCGTGCACCGACATGACTTCCTGCAGAAGATCTTGCCCGCGATTCCCTACTCCAATCATTCCGACCCGTATGCGATCATTGGCGCCCAGCACGGTCGCGGGCGGGTAGGCGAGGAACGCAGCTGCGCCCAATGCCGCCTGCTGCAGGAAATCGCGTCTAGTTTTGACATTCATATCGAGTCCTCTTGAGATATCGCAGGGCGAGGCTCAAACTCGCCTCAGGTTACAGAGCGTCTGCTGCCTGCAGAAGTTTCTTCATTCCCAACCAGCTCTGGCGCGACGATTCTTCCGGAGAGCCGCCGCCATCCCAGTGCGTCTCGAGACTTACCGCATAGCGATAGCCGTCGCGCCGGAGTGCCTTGAACTGGCCCTCCCAATCGATGATTCCGCGCCCCATCGCTTCCCATTCATATTCGTTGCCCCGCTTGACCGCGTCCTTGCAGTGGCAGTGACCGATCCGTTCCTTGGGCAGCCGATCATATCCGTCGGGATAGGGCTTCTCGCCACTGGCGGCAGCGTTCCCCGGGTCCCAATTCAACATCAAGTAGGGTGACTTGACTGCCTCCAGGACTTTCGCCGCTTCCGCTCCCGTCGCGGTGTTGCAGGCGCTCTCATTTTCGAGCAGCAGAATGACATTCTTCTTCCCAGCCTTGTCCACCGCCTCCCGCAGGCGGTCGTTGATGGCCGCGCGATGCGGCTTTTGATCCTGCAAGCGCCAGAAATCGAAGCAACGCACGCGATCGGTCTCAAACGCCGCGGCCGCGTGGAGCGCCCGCTCCAACACTTCATCCTGCTGGTTGAAAGTAAAGCCGGCTTTAAACTCGTCGTGTTGGCTGTACTTCGATTGCGGGGCTCCCGGCCAATCCACCTTAAAAAGCGGGCTGGCAATGTCCGTCACGCGCAATTGATACTTTTGCAGAATTCTGCGCGCCTCCGCGAGTTCGGTGGAATCGAGATTCAAGACATTTTTATTCCACAAGTCGCGGAGCTCGACCCAACCCATTCCAAATTCGAGCGCTGCTACTTCACAAGCGCGGCCAAAATCCTGGGAAATCTCGTCGCTGATGACACCCACCCGAAACATAGACGAGATATGGCGAACCGGGGCTTCGGACCGATGCGCTTCTTGCCGCTCTTGAGCAGACATGAAGCTCAGCGCATGGACCAGGCCGGGGTAAGCGCAGAGGCTTACCGCCGCGCCGCCGATCCCAGCCATGAACCGCCGACGGGAGGTTGGTCCAGTGTCACCGGCACCCAAAAGCTGATGGCAGCCGCCTAGCCCCGATTGAATTGTCTTTACAACTTTAGAGTTTGTCATGTGCCTCTGCATACCGAATAAGGTCAATTTGATTTCTGCTGCGCGATCCATTGATTTGTGCGGGCGTCGAGGAGATCGAGGGGGAGGGTCCCGCCGTCGAGTATCTCGTCATGAAATTTTCGAATGTCAAACTTGGGGCCCAATGCTTTCTGAGCGCGGTCGCGGAGTTCGCGGAACTTGAGTTGGCCCAGTTTGTAACTCAGCGCTTGGGCGGGCCAGGCGATGTAGCGGTCGGTTTCGGACTGAATCGTGGGTTCATCGACCGCGCCGGACTTGCGGAAGAAGTCCACGACCTGGTCGCGCGTCCACCCTTGCGAGTGAATCCCGGTATCGACGACCAGGCGCACTGCGCGAAAAAGCTCGGAGGACAGGCGGCCGTAGTCGGAGACCGGATCCTGGTAGAAGCCGACCTCTTTGCCGAGTTGCTCGGCATACAGGGCCCAGCCTTCCACGTAAGCGTTAAAGCCGAGGCTATGCAAACGGAACTTGGGCATCCCCGTGAGTTGCTGCTGCACGGATAATTGCATGTGATGTCCGGGGATGCCTTCGTGGTAGGCGATCGCCTCGTCGTCGACGAGCGAGCGCTCGGCGAAATCGGAAGTGGCCACGACCACGCGGCCAGGGCGCTTTCCGTCCGGTGTGCCGGTAACGTAGTGAGTCGCGGCGGCCGACTGGAAGAGGGGTATCGCTTCAACTGTGACCGGCGACTTCGGAAGCAAGGTGAAGAGCTCTGGAAGCTTTGGCTCCATCTGGGCGATATAGTGGCGGAAATCCTCGAGTATCTGTTCCGAAGATGCCGGAATGTACTTGGGATTCGCTTTGAGGGAGGCACGGAAGGCAGCCAGATCGGCGAAGCCCTGCTTCTTCGCGATCGTCGTCATCTCGGCCTGGATGCGGTCGATCTCGCGGAGGCCGAGTTGATGGATCTCCTCCGGCGTCATGTGCGTGGTGGTCCGGGCATAGATGTTGTTTTCGTAGCGCTTCTGGTCTCCTGGTAGAGATGTGATGGCGAGAATGGTCCGGCCCTGGGGCGCGTATTCCAGGCGAAGGAAGTCCGCGAACGACTTGTAGGCGGGGATCACGTCGACATTGATAGCATCGGTGATCTGTTGTGTCAGGCGCGTCCGGTCTTCGGCGGAGATAGTGTCAGGATATTTCTTTGTCGGACTCAGAAACGGGTTAGCGTCGATGATGCCTTGACATTGGACAGGGAGTTTCTCGATCAAAAAGCGGACGGGCATCAGCTTGTCTTTCATACCCGCGTGCAGGACTTCGGTGGTCTGGCGGAGCACGCGAGGAATCTGGTGCAAACGAGCGATGTAATCCTCGTAGTGCTTGACCGAGTCGAATGGAACAGAAAGCGGCAGGTCGGCAAGGCCGGTATGAACGCCGTTCTGCTGGTTGATGGGCATCTCGTACTCTTTGAAATCAAAGTCGGCGATGCGCTGCTGGAGGACGCGGATCAGGAGATCGTGAGAGAGTCGGTCCTGGTCGGAGAAGCCCGTAGTCGGGATGGCCTCAAGCCGCGCCAGGAATGCCTCGTCGGTCTTGTGGCGCTGGAAGATCGCGTCCAGGGAATACTCGGCAAGCCTGTCGTTGTAACGATAGTCGCCAAAGGCGGTAGCCCGCTCCGGGAAGTTGCGGAGATCGGACTCGTACTGCTCTTCGAAAAGGGCGTTCTGGGCGGCAAGGCGTTCGGCAACCTGCATGGGATTCTGGCCAAGGGCAAGACCGGTCGCCGCAATGATAAAAAACAGGCGGTGGAGAGGGCGCATAGATACATGCAGGGTACCAGAGCGAAAGGTGGTTGAGCGAAATCAAGCAAGACCGATGAGATCGCAGCCGGCCTCAGGGATAGTGCCTCGCGATTCCGCTATATAAAATGACGACCGCTTCTAAAGACCAGCTTTGGCAGCGCGGGAGCCAGAGTTGGCTCCCAGCAGTTTCAACATGGCCTGGTCGTCAACTGGCCGGGAAAAAAAATAACCCTGGGCCATCTCGCAATTGAATTGCTTGAGCAATTCAATGTGTTTGATGGTTTCCGTGCCTTCGGCGACGACCTTCAAACCCAGATTGTGGGCAAGGACGATGATGGCCCGCACAATCTCGCGATTTTCGGGGTCAGTGTCCATGTTCGAAATAAATGTTCGGTCGATCTTCAACGTATCCACCGGAATACGGCGCAAGCGACTGAGGGAGGAATAACCGGTGCCAAAATCGTCGATGCTCAAGCGTACGCCCAGCGCTTTCAACTGCGCCAGAACCTGGCCGGATTTTTCCGCATCTCCCATGGCGATCGTTTCTACAATTTCCAGTTGCAGGCAGGCGGGATCGACGCCGGTCTGCTCCAAGCACTTGCCAATCTCAGGGGCGAGGTCGGGTTGCGCGAACTCCTTGGGGGTGATGTTCACGCTCATGGTGAGAGGAGGACTGCAGGGAAATTCAGCTTGCCACAATCGCAGGTGCTCACAGGCTTCGCGCCGCAGTTGGCGATTCATCGGGATAATCAGTCCGGTCTCTTCCGCCACCGCAATGAACTCGCCTGGTGGAAGTACCCCCTGCGGCCGTTGCCAACGCGTCAGCGCCTCAAAACCCATAATCCTGCCGCTCTGCAATGACATAACCGGCTGGTAGTACACGCGGAATTCGCCTTGGTCGACAGCCTTGCGCAAGTCCGTTTCCAGGCTCAACCGCTTTACCGCGCTGGCATGCATGGCGGGGTCCGATACTTCACAACGCGCCTTACCCGCCCGCTTGGCGCGGTACATGGCAATATCCGCGTCTCGCAGCAGATCTTCCGCCCGGGTGTGGGGACTGGTGCTGGCCGCGATTCCGATGCTTGCTGAGATTACGATCTCCTGCTGGTTGAGCGAGAAAGGAATTGCCAGTTCCGCTTGTACTCGTTCCGCAACCCGCACCGCTTCAATGGGGTCCCGGATGTCGTCCAGAAGGATGGTAAACTCGTCCCCCCCGAGCCGGGCCACAGTCTCGTCATTGGCAGGCCGGTCTGGCAGGACGCGGGGGCGTGAGACCATGTCGGCCCGGCGCACCGAGTCCCGTAATCGGTAGCCAATCTGAATCAGGAGTTCGTCCCCGGCCGAGTGTCCCAGACTGTCATTGACGATCTTGAACTCATCGATGTCGATCAGGAGCACTGCGAACTTGTAGTTGGAGTGCCGCTTCGAGAGAGTGAGAGCGTGTTGCAAACGGTCGAGAAACAGAGCGCGGTTGGGCAGGTTGGTGAGACCGTCATGAAAAGCATTATGGGCCAGCATTTCTTCGGCCCGCTTACGTTCGGAGATGTCGCGGTTGACAATTACCAATTTGTCGGTCTGGCCTCTGGCGTTTCGAATCGGACTCGACGTCGATTCCAAAGTGCGCCAGGAGCCGTCCTTGTGGCGCACCCGATATTCGATTCTTTCGCCTTGCCCGCTGCGGCGCGCTTTTTCCGCTGCCTTTAAGACCCGCGGCAGGTCGTCGGGATGAATCTGGTCGAACGCTGAACTGGTCTTCAAGTCCTCGGACGAATATCCCAGAACCTTCAGATAGGAGGGGCTGTTGTAGAGGCGCTGGCCGGCGCTGTCAACCAGCGCGATCATGTCGGCGGCGTTTTCGCTGATCAGGTGAAAAAGCTGATCGCGCTCCGCCAACTGGCGTCGGATGCGGTGCAGTTGCAAGTGCTGATAAATCGCATAAAAATCGAAAAGCAAAACCAGGGCGGTCAGCCCTCGCACCCATTCCCGGAGATCAAACCAGTACGCAAAGTCCGCCTCCCGGTTAAACCAGGGAAACGTAAACGAGATAATCCCCGCGGTCAAAGCCATCGTGATAACAATGGCGATTGCCCATAGCCACCATTCCCGCCCTTCGATCCGCCGCATCTGCGCCGGAATCACTTCGGGACTGTTCTGGCTCACTTCTTGAAATGACTGCTGGTTCATTGCCGCGCGACGATTCCCCTGCCACTTTACCGATTCTAGCCTGCAAGGAAACGGACGCAGAGTTACGAAAGTTAGATCGCTATGCCTACTAGCCTGGCCATGGCGAGGAGTGGGAACTCCAACCCGGAACCCCGCCGCTGGGCTAGGTCTAACTGGTCGGGGCGCGCGGATTTGAACCGCGGACCCCCTGCGCCCAAGGCAGGTGCGCTACCAGGCTGCGCTACGCCCCGACTGCTTGGATTATATAATGATGGGGTGGCGGTGACCTTGGTGACACCCGCCGGAAGGTGCCATGCCTGAGGGTGGGGCACTCGGGCTATAATTTTAACTTCGGAAGACATGGCAAGTTCACGCTACGCGTTGGTAACGTACGTACGCAATCCGGTGGGCGAGTTCGTGGAACAACTGCGCCGCGAGCTCCATCCGCCTACGGCTCACATGGCTGCCCATCTCACTATTCTGCCACCGCGGGAACTGTCGGGACCGGAAGCAGCGGCACGGGAGTTTCTGGAAGAGGCTTGCGGGCATATCGTTCCCTTCGACGTTGAGCTGGGAGACGTCGAAACGTTTCTGCCCACGACCCCAACGGTGTTTATCCAGGTCAAACGGGCGGCGTACCGGATGCGGGAACTGCATGATCAACTCTGCGGCCGGGGGTTGCAGTGCCAGGAGAACTGGCCATATATTCCGCATCTGACGATTTTGAAGACGGAAACGGATGAAGAGGCGCGGGTGGCCAGCGTGGTGGCGCGGGAACGCTGGGCGAAGTTTCCCGGTAAGCGCCAGGTGCAGGTGGAAGAGCTGATGTTCGTGCGGGAACATGACGGCTGCTGGCAGGACGTGGCGCCGCTCCCGTTAGGACGCGGCCAATTGTCGTCCAAGTCTTAATCTTCGCTGTCCTTATCCCGCTTTCGCGTCCGCCAGCATTACCCTCCAATACCCCCAAGAAACGCGCAGCCAGCGGGCACTTTCGCCGCTCCACGGGACATGTACCTTCTGGCCGTTGCCAAGTCTATGGGCAGGATTACTATGGATTCAACGGGCTAGAAACCAAGCGCCGGATCCCAGGCTGCGGGTTTGATCGGTGGAAGCGCGGTTGCGGAAAGAGATCGCGGTTGAATCGATCTGAATCGAAAGAGAATATGCAAATTGGGGTCTATGGGTCCGGCTACCTCGCAACCGTAATTTCTGCTTGCCTCGCCGATTTCGGCACACCGGTTTGCTGCTGTCATGCCGACGGCACGCAATTGATGGAAGTTGCCAAAGGCAACATTCCCTTCTTCGAAAAAAATTTACAGGAAGTGATTCGGCGCAACGTGCGCTCGGGACGGCTGGTGTATTCCGCCGATCCGGAAGAGCTGGCGCGCAAAGCGCAGGTAATTTTTCTAGCGGAAGATTCGGCGCAAGGGTTGGAGGAACTGGTGGTTCGGCTGGCCCGGGCAGGGGGACGCTTCCAGGTGCTGTCGATTGTTACGCCGGGCCGGGTGGGTTCGACCACGAAGATTGAAAAGGCGTTGAAAGAAAAGGGGCTGAAGAGCCTGCTGGTGTGTCAACCGATGTTCTTCACGAACGGCTGCGCGGTGGAGGATTTCAACTGGCCCGACCGGATCATACTGGGAACACAATCGAGCGAAGCGGTGTCTTCGCTGAAACAGATTTTTCACCCGCTGGTGATGCGCGGGGTTCCGGTGCTGGTGACAAACTACGAAACGGCCGAACTGGCGCGGGAGGCGACGACGGCGTTTGTCGCCACCAAGATTTCCTTCATCAACGAAATTGCGAGCCTGTGCGAACACGTCAACGCCGATGCGGTCAGCCTGTCGCTGGCTCTGGGGCTGGATAAAAAAATCGCGCCGCGCTGCCTGCAACCGGGAGCGGGCATGGGTGGAATCTTCGCCGAAAGCGATATGGAGTCGCTGACCGGACTGGCGCGGGAGAATCATGTCGATCTGAGAGTTCTGAATGCGGCGCGCGAAGTCAATCTGGACCTGGCCGATCGTCTGATGCAGAAAGTTGCAAACGCGATCGACTCGGTGAAGAACAAAGACGTGGGTATCCTGGGCCTGGCTTTCAAGCCGAACACTAACTCGGTGGCGGGTTCGGCTTCCATTCAACTGGCGCAGAACCTGCTGGCCGGGGGCGCGCGGGTAAGAACGTACGATCCCGCGGCGATGCCGGACGCTCGTCTGCAACTGAATGGCATGGTCAAATATTGCGAATCCGCCTACGGGGTCGCTGAAGGAGTGGACGCACTGATCGTGGCTACGGGCTGGCCGGAATTCCGCACGCTGGATTTCGCCAAGATCCGCCACCTGGTAAAACGACCGATCATCATTGACACGAAGAACCTGCTCGACTCATCGCGACTGCGCGCCATGGGATTCCAATACATGGGTGTGGGACGACCTTGCTGAAATAGCAAACGCAGCTTGGCGTACTCCGCTCTCCGTAGGCGGCGAGCGCTCGAGTGCGGGCGGCATCTGCATCCGCGCTTCGGACCGGCGCAGTTCTCGACTCCAACCCATTGGCGCGAGCCACTCCCAGATGGGCTAACGCCTCTGTCCAGCAGTTCCACACGATGCCGCTAGGGTCGATAACCTCCTGAAATTCGGCGGCGGCGCTGCCCTGTCCCGCGGCTAAGTATGCCTCTCCGCGCACATAGGTCGGATAGAGGCGACTTCGGGGCGACCTCTGAAGAGATGCCATCCGTTCGATGGAGGTCACCCGGCGGGCCGCGCAATCTGCTACACCAAGGCAAAGGTCACTCAAAGGCGTTTCAGGATTGAAGACCAGGCCTGGTCGTCTTGGGTGGGTGTTGGTCGGGTCGAGATGGGGATTCGTTGTGAGGTTTACATGCGGGTGGCTGCCTCCGAGGAACAAGTTGTCATTGAACCATGCACCCAAGTGCACCGTCCCAGCGGCATTCTTGTTCGTGCGGGCAGGCTGCGAGGCGCGCGTGATTACCATGTGGTCAATGTGCGCGTCGGTGGAAATTGTGTAGAAGTTTGTCGCGGTGAAGTTTCAGTTTCTATCCAGTGCTTCGAAAACCTGCGACAGTCGCGGTTCACAGCTCTGTGCTCGATTCTGCCAAACGCCAGATTGCCATTGGCGAGCGCGCCACTTTACGGATGCTGTGATTCTATTTAGGATTCACCTCGCTCACGATTCCCAAAATAGAAATCAGGTATCGAATTCACAAAATATTTTTGACGACAATCTTTTGGTTGATTCAATGAAGCCCAAAAAAACCATTCTTTGCGTCGACGATAACGAACAGTCGCTCTCCATCCGCAAAATCATGCTGGAAACGCGAGGCTATCGCGTGCTCGCGTGCAATACCGGTGAACTCGCGCTCGAAGCTTTTCGCCGCGGCGGCGTCGATCTGGTGCTGACCGATCTGATCATGCCCGGGGTGGATGGTTCGCGGCTGATCGAAGAAATAAAAAGCCTCTCACCGCAGACTCCGGCCGTGCTGATTTCCGGTCGAACCAAGGTCTACGAGCGGGAGACCCTGGCCGACGTTTTTCTCTCCAAGGGCATGTACGAACCCGCCGATCTACTGGAACGTATCCGCCTCCTGCTGGTGCGCAGGCGCGGTCCCAGGCGCCCGGCAGAATTCCGGTCCCGCGCGGAAGACGTGCGGCAGGCCACGGTGGCATAAGTGGCGCGAGGGATGCACCATTGACAGCTGGAGTGAGACTGAGACATTGAGTGATGGGCTCGTGTAGGATTGGCTCGCGGGTCCGACGATTCAGCGTCTCAGTGTCTTTTACTAATTTTCATTGCGTCCCATTGTCTCCATGTTGCGATGCCGCATTCATCCATGTGATATGGTTTTCAGTGGATGTCGGCCTTCATCGAAGCCAGGGAACTGCGCAAGACCTACCGGGTTGGTAAAGTGGATGTGCCTGCCCTGCGCGGCGTCTCTTGCAGCGTACAAAAAGGGGAGTTCGTCACCGTCGTCGGCCCCTCCGGCAGCGGCAAGTCCACTCTTTTTTATCTGCTCGGCGGACTCACTCGCGCCGATTCGGGAAGTGTCACCATCGATGGCGTCGATTTCGCCACGCTCTCCGATAGTGAGCGCACCCGGCTGCGCAAGAGTAAAATTGGATTCGTCTTCCAGAAATTCAACCTTCTGCCCACGCTCAGCGCGCGCTCCAATATCGAAATTGCCGCTGACATTGCGGGACTGGGCAGACCCGATCCCGAGTTCTTGAAGAAAATCACCGGAATGCTGGGCATCTCTCAGCGTCTAGAGCACCGTCCGAACGAGCTTTCCGGCGGTGAACAACAGAGAGTTGCGCTCGCCCGCGCTCTCATCAACCGTCCTGCCATCGTGCTCGCCGACGAGCCCACCGGCAATCTCGATTCAAAAAGCTCGGCCATCGTCCTCAACATGCTGCGCCAGTCGAACAAGGATTTAGGTCAGACTGTACTCATGATTACCCACAATCCCGAAGCCGCCGAGTATGGCGACCGCATCGTCCACATGCGCGACGGCGAAATCGTAGCCCCCGACGAAGATCCCCAGTGGTCGCCGCATCCGCCCTCCCAGCACCTGCAGCCCTGACTTCATCAAGACTCTCTGCTTCATGCAGGCGGCCACAGGTGTGGTCTCTCGCGCTTACCGCGGGAGTTGCCTTGACGGTCTTGGGAGCCTAATTGGCCTTCTCGTGAATGGGTTGGGTATAATGCTCTCACTTGCGGTGGGAGTAGCTCAATCGGTAGAGCATCGGACTGTGGCTCCGACGGTTGCGGGTTCAATTCCCGTCTCCCACCCCAAAAACTTGCCCTCGGCAGGGTTCGCTGTTCCCGAGTTGTCTGGTTGTTTCTCGGATGATGTCTAGCAGTTTTGATACTTCCAGTTGCGCTGCTTGCCCTCGGAGATCCACTGCACCGCGGTCGCGATTCGTTTATCCCGCGTCTCGGGACGCTTCGCCTCGGCGATCCATTCGACATATTCACTTTTGCAACTGGGGCTGAAGGCTGCAAACGCGGCGACAGCTTTCTTGTTTTTCTGCAGCGCCGCAGTGAATTGCGCAGACTTCTTGGGTGCCGCTTTCTTCGGCTTCACTACCTGTCGTCGCGCCGCGATCGGGCTGGTGTACTGGCCACTGTCGACGAACTCGGCGGCTTCCCGGATCCACCCGAGCATCTGTTTGTCGGAGGGTAGATCATCCAGGCTGGTAATGCGACCGAGCGAACCCATTCCATCCCCGCGCAGAACCTTGGCCTCGCGCAGCACGGCTCCGATCTCGACCCCCCAGAAACCGAAGCTGCAGTGCTCCTTGAACGCCGACATGTTGCAGAGAATCGCGCCGCGGTATTCGAAAAAAGGCCGGCTCCACTTGATGGTCTCCTCGACGCCGGGGCAGCCCTTGTGGACGAGTTCCCGCAAGTGGGCCATGATCGGTTGCGCGAACGGGCGCGCCTTCGCGATGTACCCGTCCACCTTGGAGTTAAGCTTATGAGTCGCCATAGGTTCAGCTCCTCTCTTTTGTCTTTTGCGATCTTTTTTCTTCCGGTTCTCTTTATTCGAGTTTTCCAAGATTAACGCAGCTTTGCAAACTGGGGAAGGGGGCGGTCCCTCCGCGAGTTTCGAAAGTCTTTTGGATGGGGACCTGCAACGGGCAGTTATTGCGTTTCTACCCTCAAGGTGTGGGCCATCAAACCTCGCTTTGAAATTCCCCTTACGTGGAGTGCACTGTTAAATAGATTCCACCTAGGAAAATCTTTCAGATCACTTCGGATTATCATTCGCGCCAAGTTTTTCGCTTTGCTCAATGGTGCTTCCCATCAATCAGCCTGAGGTCATGATCATGGAGGCCCCGAGCCGCCTCGACGAAGGCGGAACGTACGCTATTTCTTGCGGTCTGCAAGGTAGTGCGCCAACTCTATAAGAGTCGATGCCGCGGCACCATATTCGTTCAGTTCGGCGCCGGCCTGAGCGACCAGGGCGTCGGCCCTCCGGATCGATTCCTCGATCCCGAACAACGCCGGATAGGTCGTTTTTTCCGCCGCCGTATCTTTCCCGGCGGTTTTTCCCAGTTGTTCGGAGGTCTGGGTGAGGTCGAGCACGTCATCCACGATCTGGAACGCCAATCCGATGGACTGGCCATAAGTGCGAAGGCGGTTGAGATCGGAGGCGGTTCCGGGACCGGGATTCATCCTGGAAGTTGCTCCGGCATATAAGCCTCCGCTAACCACGCTGGCGGTGATGAGCGCGGCCGTCTTTGAGCGGTGGATATATTCGAGGGTGGTGAGGTCGGGTTTTTTGTGTTCGGCTTCCAGGTCAACCACCTGGCCGCCAATCATGCCCTCGATGGTTCCGGTGGCGTGGGCGATTTCACGGATGATGGCCACGCGCGACTCGGTGGGGCACGCGATCTGCGCGAGCACCTCGTAGGCCTGGGTCTGCAAAGCGTCTCCAGCGAGGATGGCGGTGGCTTCGCCGAAGGCTTTGTGGCAAGTTGGCCGCCCGCGTCGTAAGTCGTCGTTATCGAGCGCCGGCAGATCGTCGTGGATCAGCGAGTAGGTGTGCAGCATCTCCAGCGCGGCGCCCAAGTCTTCAATGCCTCGGGGCAGCGCTCCGGCAGCGGCGGATGATGAGGCTGACGAGGCGTTTGATGCAGCCGCGATCATGCGTCCCGCCTCCATGCACAGGATGGGGCGCAGGCGTTTACCGCCAGCGAATACGCTGTGCCGCATAGCCTGGTGGATTGAAGTTGGGTGCTGTGTGGCGGCAGGCAAGAGTCGATCAAGTGCCGCGTCCGCGGCTGCTCGTCCCTGCTCCAGAACTTGTTTCAGCATGGCTCCGCAGTATAACAAGGCAGGGTGTCAGGCCGCAGTCCCCAGTCGCAGACCTCAGAAGACCTGGCTGATTCGTATTCTTTCTGAGAGCTCTCTGAGACCTGCGACCTGGACCCGGTACCGACCCCGATTCTTCAAGCGACGGCCTGGGGTGCGAACCGGTGCAACAGCGAGCGCACGATGTCATCATTCCGCGGTTCGCAGATATCGGATGCGCCCAGACTCATCGCCTCGGCCCAAAGCTTATCGTCCGCCAGGCGGTGGGTGCCAACGATGCAAAGGGAAGGGAAGTCGCGATGCAGACGTTCAACTTCGTCCGGTCCCGAAGTTTCCAGATCCAGGACCAGCGCTTCCGCGCGATGCTTGGCCAGCACCGGGCGGACGTCTTCGGGATTGCGCGCCAAATAAACCGATTCAAAATGTTGAGAGAGTCCGACGGCCAGACTATGCGCCGTTCCGGGGTCATTCTGATAGAGAACTACGCTGAGTGCTTCCATACCTTCCCCCTGACTACACCGCAGATTCGCGGCGGCCTTGGCTGCGACAGCAAACTGCTAGCACAGGCGTTATAGTTCCGAGCGCGACAGCGTTACTTGCGCAACGCTTTCTCGGCCGGGGGCTCGAATGGTTCGGTTTGCAGCCTTCCGTTCTGCTTCAGCAGAATCTCAACTTTACCTTCCGCTTCCTCCAGTTGCTTCCGGCAGGTGGCGGAAAGTTGCATGCCCTCTTCAAAGAGCGTCAGAGATTTTTCCAGAGGAACTTCACCTTTTTCCAGTTCCTGGACTATCTTCTCCAGACGTCCGAGGCTATCTTCAAACTTCACCAATCGAGTTGCTCCTACCACTATTGTAATGCCGTTTCTGGTGAGAAATGTCCAGTGAAAAATGTCTTGAATTGTAATTTGTCGGGCATGCTGTTCCCAAAACTAAACCAGGCATGTCACTTCGATCCCAGAGCCTCAAGGACATCCACGGCGGAGCTGTATCTTCCCTGGGGCGCGCTGATCTGGGCGCCCTGGACGCGTTCGCGGACAGCCGCCAGCATTTCGCGGGCGATGGCCACGCCTTCGGCGCGAGCTGCTTCCGGGTTGGCGGCCCTGGTCATCCTGTTGAGAATTTCATCAGGTACGGAGACCCGCAGTTCGTTTTTCATGAATTCAGCGTTGCGGGCGCTCACCAAGGGCCAGATTCCGGCCACGACGGGAATTCGGCAGTGTTCGATCCGCTTAAGAAATCCCTCTAATAAACTCAGGTCGAAGACAGGCTGAGTTACCACGTATTCCGCGCCGGCTTGCACCTTATATTCGAAGCGCCTGATCTCTTCGTCAAGGTTGGGCAGTCCGGGATTCGCACCCACTCCAATGACGAAACTTGTGCCCACGCCGATGGGGTTCCCGCCCAGGTCCAATCCGCGATTCAGATTGTGGACGATATTCACCAGCCCGATCGAATCCACGTCAAAGACTGCCGTGGCATCGGGATAGTTGCCCATCTTCGGAGGGTCGCCGGTGATGCAGATGAGATTGTGGATTCCGGTGGCTGCGGCTCCGAGCAGGTCGGATTGAATGCCCAGCACATTGCGATCGCGGCAGGTGTAGTGCAGGATGGCTTCAATGCCGACATCGCGCTGCATCAGCAGGGACAAGGCCTGATTGCTCATGCGGGCCGAGGCGCGGGGGCTGTCGGGAATGTTGACCGCGTCGACACCGACCGATTTGACGAATCTTGCGCCGTCGATTTCTTTGCGAATATCGATGCCCTTGGGAGGCACGATCTCGACCATGGTGATAAATTCGCCGGCGGCCAGCTTGGCGCCGAGGCGGGAGCGCTCCGCCATCGGGACGCTGGCCGGGGCCGCGGGCGCTACTCCGGAATGAATCGCCTCCGAAATCGCGGTCTTGCCCCGCGCTTCGCCCACTCGCAAAGCCGATTTCATGGCGCGAATGTGGTCGGGAGTGGTGCCGCAACAGCCGCCGATCAATTGCACGCCGGCGGCCACGAATTTCCGGGTATAGCTCGCCATGTACTCCGGCGAACAGAGATAGATATTCCGGCCTTCGACGGAGCGCGGCATGCCGGCATTGGGCTGTGCTGCCAGGGGCAGGGATGTCGCCGCCCGCACCCGCTCGATGGCGTCCAACATTGCGACGGGTCCCACGCTGCAATTGATTCCCAGCACGTCCACGTTCCATTCCGTGAGCCGGGCGGCGAAAGCCTCGGGATCGGCGCCGTCGAGGCAGTTGCCGTCCTCGTCAATGGTGACCTGGGCGACGATGGGAATCCGGGGATTCACGTCGCGGCAAGCCAGCACCGCCTGATGCAGTTCTTCGAGATAGCCGAAGGTTTCCAGCATCAGCAGATCGACGCCGCCTTCCACCAGGGCGGCGATCTGTTGGCGAAATGCCGTCCGAGCTTCTTCAAACGAAGTCTTGCCCAGCGGCTCGATGCGAACACCAAGGGGACCGATCGATCCGGCAACCCATACATCGAAGCTCTTGACCGCTTCGCGGGCCACCTGCGCGCCCGCAAGATTGATGTCGCGCACCCGGTCGGCCAGGCTGTGTCGCGCCAGGCGAAAGCTGTTCGCTCCGAAAGTGTTGGTCTCGACGATCTCTGCGCCCGCTTGCAGATAATCGTGGTGAACCGCGCGGATCAGTTCCGGCTGCGACAGGTTCAGTTCGTCATAACAACGGTTGATGAAGATGCCCTTGGCATAGAGCAGCGTGCCCATGGCTCCATCGCAGAGCACGGGCGATTGCTTCAGACGTTCAAGAAAATTCTGCGGCATCTACTTGAGAATACAAGAAGGAGCGAGATAATTGAATCATTGAAAGTCAAAGGCCCTTGGGTTTTCAAGATGTCTCAATGTCGTTTTGATGATTCAATGTGCCTCAAAAGGTGATCGCATGGGCATTGCAATTCGTGGGATGGTGCCGCTGCTGCAAGTGTTCGATATGCCAACCTCCATTGCATTTTACCGGGACGTGCTGGGGTTCGAGGTGGTGAGCACGTCCACTCCCAGGGGAGAGCACTTCGATTGGGCGCTGCTCCGGCTGAATGGCATGGAGTTGATGCTGAACACGGCTTACGAACAGGACTCCCGGCCTCCTCAACCTGATCCCGCGCGGATCGCCGCCCACGACGATACGGCGATGTTCTTCGGTTGTCCCGATGTAGATGCGGCGTACGCTTACTTGCGCTCGCGTGGCCAGAATGTGCAAGAGCCGAAAGTCGCGCCCTATGGCATGAAGCAATTGTACGTTCGCGATCCGGACGGGTATAACCTGTGCTTTCAGTGGGAAACACGGTAGTCGGTAATGTTGCCGCGTCTGAACCGCGTAATCGTCGTTTGCCGAGCGTTTTAGGTTTCGCCGGGATCGTGCATTCTTACGACACCTGTTTATGAGCTCGATGAGGATCGGCAAGCTGTGTTGGTTCTTACAACGGGCCACGTCGCCCGACGGAAATTGAAGCGCTCCGCCCTCGTGCGGGCTGCTCGCTCCTGATGCCACGATCCCTCCTTGACATTTCTCCAGGAATCCCACGACTGCAGCAGTCCTGCCCTTGCAGGAACCGATGTATTATCGGATTGCACTGTGCGCGGAGGACACCATGGCGCCCAGCACCTCGACTTCCTCGACGCGTCCCATGCGTCTGCTTTCGATCGATGGCGGCGGTCTGAAAGGGCTGATCCCCGCGGAAGCTCTGATTGCCATTGAAGCTCAACTCGACGCCCTTACCGGCCGCGACCTGCCGCTCTCCGACCGCTTCGACTTGATCGGTGGCACCAGCACCGGCGCCATCCTCGCCGTCGGGCTCGCGCTTGGCCTGAAGGCGGCGGAACTGCGCGACTTCTACCTCAAGTTCGGAAAGCAGATCTTCACCAAGGTTTTTTTGCCCGAACGCCTCTGGCACAGTTATCCCAGCGGTCCACTCGAACAGCACCTGAAGGATGTTTTTGGCGAAGACACTACGCTGGGAAGCCCCAAACTACGCACCAGCATTCTCATCGTGTCTAAGAATGTTACCCAGGGCACAACCTGGTTCTTCACCAACAACCCGAAGGGCAAGTACTTCCCCAACAACCGTGAACTTCCGCTATGGCAGATTGTGCGCGCCAGCAGTGCCGCTCCCACTTACTTTCCGCCGCGGACCATTCTCGTTCCGGACGACTCCGGACAGCCCCAGGAGTACGAGTTCATCGATGGTGGAGTCAGTAGCTACAACAATCCGTCGCTGCAGGTTTTTCTTGAGGCCACCAATCCGTCTTATCAGTTCGGATGGCCGATTGGAACCGACCGGCTTCTGTTGCTGTCGCTCGGTACCGGCTTCAGCACGATGACGGTGCCCGCCGGCAAGGCTGGGTGTTACAACCTGCTGGACTGGGCTCGATACGCGGTCACCGAACTCATGGACGATGCCAACCTGCAGCAGAATGTGCTGATGCACTTGATCGGCCAGACGCCCGTGGGCCGGGCTCCAATTCCCATGGCGGAAGCGAACGCGGCTCGAGCCTCGGGCGCGCCCAGCGACGATGCCCTTGATTTCATCAAACCGACGCCAGGGTCGGAGAAGGCCCTGACCTACCAGCGCATTACGATCAGCCTGACGCGCGAACGCCTGGACGGACTCAACCTCGGCGACATTGACCCGGCAAGAGTGAGCGCCATGGATGCGGTCGATCAGATTCCAAATTTTCAGCGCATCGGCCAAGCCGTCGCCAAGGAGCAGGTCAGAATGGAACTGCTGCAGCAGTTTTTCCTCGGATGACGGCTCAATGCAAGGACTTGCCTCCCGCCTTGCCGCCCCGACAATCCCGGCGCGCAAACGCAGGTTATTCCTTTGCTATAATCCTTATTCTTGCATCCTTAGTTCTTGCATCCAAGTGAATATCCGCATAGTGCTGGAGTCCCAGGTTTGAGAAGAGCCCTGATTTTTCTATTATTCCTGCTGCCCGCCAGTCTGGCGTTGCTCAGTTGCGGCGGCGGCACCGGTTCGGCTGGGGGTTCACAAACCAGCGGCATAAAGTACCGCGCTTTCCTCACCAACAGTGTCTCGGCCAACACGGGAGCGGCGGGAGTTTATATCGTCAATGCGCAGACGGATGTGCGTGCCCTGGTCCCGCCAATTTCCACCGGCAACACTCCCGGACTGATGGTCCTCACGCCCAACCGAAGCCAGACTCTGGTTTTCAGCGGCTTCGGCACTCCCTTCCCGGACAACCAGTTCAGCATCATCAACAACTCCACCGAAGCCGTTTCGGCCCACGCTACTTTGCCCGGCTACACCGAGAGCTTCGTCGTTTCTCCGGACAGCACCACAGCCTACATCGCCATTCCAGCCGCCTCAGTGGCAGGACAGTCTTCGGGCGTGGTTGACATTGCGAATCTTGGTGCCGGTACTCTGGCCGCTGAGATCTACTGCCCGGCCTATAACCCCACTGTGACCAACCCTGTCTGCCTCCCGTACCCTGTGCCCCAGCCGCCGCCGAGCGTCTGCGATGCAACGCCATACCTGTGTGGAGGATTCAACCCGCCCTACCATTTCTTGTCGATGGGAAACACCGGCACTCGCCTCCTGGCTTTCAGCGAGGGCTCGGACGCCGTCGCCAATGCCGTCGCGGTCATCACTCCGTCGAACGCCGGAACCACGAATCCGGTCATCACCTTTGCCTCGGGCTCTGGTCCTACTGCCTTTGACCATCCCATATGGGCTGTTTTCAACAGCAACGACACTCTGGCCTACGTGTTAAATTGTGGCGCGGAATGCGGCGGAACGCAGGCGAGCATTCAAACCCTGGATTTGACGACCACTCCTCCGACCCCAGGCGTACCCGTACCCGTTCCCGCCGCAACCGTAGCTTTGGTCAACAATTCAACTCTCTATCTCGCCGGAACTCCCACGCCCGCCCAGCCTTGCCCGAGTGGTACGCTGGCAACCAACTGCGGACTTCTTACCATCTTCGACCTCAGCAGCATGAGCGTTGTCCAGCCCCCAAATTGTGCCGCCGGTCAGCAATGTCCGATCGTCATCACAGACGGTTATCACACGCGCATGGCGCTCGGTTCTAACGGACAGCTTTTCATCGGAGCCCGCACTTGTACCGAGATTATTCCGCCCCTTTCACCGCCGCAGGGAGCCGAGACTCGGGGCTGTCTTTCGATTTACAACACGCTGCCGACGGCGGTGGGAAGCATTCAACCCTACTCCGTCGGGATTCCTCCCGAGAACGGGGACGTGACCGGTATCCAGCCCATCGCCACGCGTAACGTCGTGTACGTCGTCCAAGGGCAAAACGTGCAAGGGGGGTCGCTCTACATCTACGACACCACGATCGATGCTCTGGAGTACAACCCCAACGATCCCAATAACCCCGGCCAAATTTCCAATCTCGTAGGCGATTTCGTCGACGTCATCACGCCCGATTTTTAAGGCTGCTCTTCCTGGTTCGTCTCTGATCACGTGCGGCGCACTGATGCCGCTGCCAGCGGGCCGACTCTACCGCGGCTCCAACGTCATCTCGTGCGCTCGCTTGCGCTCCACTGCCGCCTCCGAAAACGGAAGGACAAACGTCGAGCCTCCGTACCACGCTGTCCACTGATCCATGTAATAGGGACTTAAAAATATTCCGCTCTCTCCCGTCACCAGGTTCAGCGTGCTCTCGTCGAGGTTGGCAAAGTTCCACGTCGCCCGTTCCGAAGGTCCATGCCGCGGGTCCACTGCCTTCACCGTGAAGTTGCTTCCGCTCAACGGATGCCGCCCCGGTCCCGTGAAGCGGCCTATCAGCGGCAGGTGGCTGAGTACCAGGTGATCGATTTCAACCTGATAATTCGCCCCCCACTTCCACTGCGCCAGGTCGGAAGGAGCGGCCTTTGCAGGATGGTCCACCGCAAGACGCGTCGTCTTGACCACGTTCTCAAGCGCGGCCGTCAGCAGTGATCCGTAGTCTGAGTATCCAGCCGGAAGCCAGCGCGCCGGTTGCCGAGTCAGCACGTTCTCCAGCCAAACCGACGACATCGCCCATCGATAACTCTCCCAGTTCAGTCCGCCGCGATCGGGGCCATCGGGCACCGGGCCAAGCTTCGGTTCCAGCAGAAGCCGCACCAGTTCCTGACGCGCGTTGTTTTCAATCGTAGGCGCCGCTGAATCGGCCGACATCCGCCCATCCCAGTCCCGGAGAATTTCCGCGGCGCGCTTCGCCCGGTCAGAAGCGGTCGGAGCGTGATCGATCGCATACACAAACTTGTCGGCGCAGAACCGGTCATAGGTCGATGACACATCCATCTGCAGCGCCAGCATGTCGGCGGGCGAAAACCTCCTTCCCGATTCCAGCACGCGATAAATACGATCGGTGCGCCACGGCGCATCCCAATTCGTGCTGATCGAATATTTGTAGCCATCGGGGGTGATGCGGCCATTCGCAGTCGCCAGAATCCCCCCGGGCGGATCGTAGACATGCGGCATCTCGTCGAAGGGAATCCAGCCCGTCCACTCGTGCGCATCATCGCTGCCGCTGACCGGCAGGCTGCCGTCGCCCGCCGTCCGGATCGGCACCCGTCCCGTCGCCTGGTATCCGATATGACCGTCGACGTCGGCATACATTACGTTTTGTCCCGGCGCGACAAAATTCGAGAACGCCTTGCGAAACTCATCCCAGTTTTGCGCCGAGTCCACGTCGAAGAACACCTGCCCCATGCCA
The DNA here is from genome assembly GCA_003134435.1 of Acidobacteriaceae bacterium. Classification (GTDB taxonomy): domain Bacteria; phylum Acidobacteriota; class Terriglobia; order Terriglobales; family Acidobacteriaceae; genus Acidiflorens. The sequence continues at coordinate 1,870 of PLBE01000155.1, read as the reverse complement.
TCCTGCAAGGTCCAGCGCAGGGCGATCTGGCGCGTCTCGCCGGGGATGATGTCGGTAATGATCGGGCCGTGCCGCGTAGTGAGCACGTCGAACGTCACGTCCGGCTTGCCTTTGACGTGTATCGTCTCCTGCCGCCGCTGCGGTTCTACCCATCCCGCCGGAGTCCTATACTGCCCCTGCGCATTGAATTCTTCGATGAAATCGTCTTCCACCGTCGGCCCAACGTTGGTGAATCCCCATCCGATCCTCTGATTGTGGCCGACGATGACGAAGGGAACTCCGGGGAGCGTAACCCCCACCACGTCAAAATTGCCGGAAGTAGTTTTGAGGTGCGCCGCGAACCACAGATTCGGCATCGAGAGGCCGAGATGCATATCGTTCGAGAGCAGAGGCTTCTCCGAAACCGTATGTTGTCCGGAGACCACCCAGTTGTTCGAGCCCGGACGGAACGCATAAGAGGAATCCTCCAGCGCGCCATCCCGAAGGAAGTTCGCGACTTCAACCGTGCCGTCGGTCGCTGAAAATGTGTTGCGCTTCAGCGCCTGCGGCACTGTCAGCGCGGGCAGCCCTGATGTCAACCGGCTGTTTCCACCGTCCGGATCCACTTCTTCGTCGTCATCGTCATCGTCATCGGCGCTGCTCGCTGCGGGATCGTCTTCCAGCCGCCGCACTGCCGTCGGCGGACGGTCTCGCCACGAGGAATTTGCATAGAGGTCGGCGGTCAGCTCCGGCCCCAGCTTAGCCAGAATTTTCTCTCGCGTCAGCGCATTCGAGTAACTGTAGTGGTTTAAGTCCTGCACCATGCCCGCGCCCACCAGCAGGGAGTCCGTCACCGTCCAGGGCCGCGGCGAGTAGCGCATCAAGCGGAATTCGAGCGAGAGCCGGTCGCGATGCGATTCGATGAAAGCATTGACGCCGCGAGCGTATGCCTCGAAGTAAGCCCGTTCGCCCGGAGAGATGTTCTTCACCTGCGCTTCGGCCGCGACCCGCAGTCCCAGAATTCGCTCCTCGCGGTCTCTTTTGAGCGTTTCTTCGCCGACCACCTCCGAAAGCTCACCGGCGGCGGCGCGCCGCATGATATCCATCTGCCACAGCCGGTCCTGGGCGGTCACGTATCCCTGCGCAAAAAAAAGGTCTTCGAGCGTGGCCGCCTCGATCGTCGGCACCCCGTGCTCATCGCGCACCACCCGCACTTTGGCAGAAATCCCCGGCACCGCGACCCTCCCATCCAGTTGCGGCAGCGCGGAATGGGCCGTCCAGTAGAGCCAGCCGAGTGCGGCGACGAGAGCCACCAACAGTACGCCTATGACGTAGCTCACGATGCGGAGCGCGGGATGGCGACGGCGAACCTCGGGGGGTGAGATTTCGGGCAGGAAAGCAGGGGAAGACATTATTGGAAGATTGTAGGGGCGCCCGCTGCACCTGACAACAGCATGCCGGGGTTAGCTATGTTAACGGGAAAGTTCACCCCTTCCCGTCTCAGGCGGGCAAAGCGGCCGGGGTGCGCGTTAGCGGAGGCGGGCGGCAATCCTCATGAGTACGAAAAATTTCACACTTGACATTGACATAAAATCCACTACCATACGGTTGTGGATAAATTGGGTACAACATTTGCTGCTTTGTCTGATCCAACCCGGCGGGGGATGATCGAACGACTCTCACATGGTCCTGCCTCTGTGCATGGATTGACGGAACGGTTTGCACTCTCGCAGCAGATGATTTCAAAGCATATTGCCTACCTGGTGCGGGCGCGGATTGTGATCAAGACGAAGCGTGGACGGGAGAGTGTGTGCACGCTGAGGCCAGAGGCGATAAAGACAGTCAGCGACTGGGCGGCTTATTATCGCCGATTCTGGGAAGAGAGTTTCGA
>PLBE01000073.1 GCA_003134435.1 Acidobacteriaceae bacterium | reverse complement strand
CGGGAATCGCAGCTACGTTCAATACTCCCGTTGGCGGCGTGCTGTTCGCGGTAGAGATCGTCATGCACGAAGTCAGTGCGCGAACTTTGGTGCCAGTGGTCACCGCTACGGCGACGGCCACATACGTGGGCCAACTCTTCTTTGGCCCGCATCCATCTTTCTCCATCCCTGCTCTTGAAACGACATATTTTCGGTTGACGGATCCGAAGGTGCTTGTCGCCTATGCCATTCTTGGTGTGATCGCCGGTCTTGTTTCTGCACTGTTCATTTACTTCATTTACGGATTCGAGCACTTCTTCGAGAATCGTGTCAAAGGCGGATACTACGTGCAGCACGCCGCTGGAATGCTGACGGTGGGGCTCATGCTGTATTTCTTTATGCGCTTCTCTGGCCACTACTATGTGGAAGGCGTGGGATATGCGACGATTCAAGACGTCCTCGCTAGCGTGCAGTTCCCAATCTACTTTCTCGTTCTCCTGTTTGTAGCGAAGCTGCTCGCCACCTCTCTGACACTTGGCTCGGGGGCGTCGGGCGGCGTATTTTCACCGGCGCTGTTTTTGGGCGCTACGACTGGAGGCGCATACGGCGTCGTGCTTCACGGGTTGTTCCCCGCACTGGACGTCAGCGCACCTGCGTTTGCTGTCGCGGGAATGGCTGGAGTTGTAGGTGGGTCGACGGGGGCGGCTATGGCTGCGATCGTGATGATTTTCGAGATGACACGCGACTACACAGTAATCATTCCGATGACCTTGACGGTTGCAATCAGCTATGGCATACGGAGAAGTGTCATCAAAGATAGCATCTACACGCGTAAGTTAGTTCTGCGGGGGGATCCAGTGCCCGAGTCCCTGCGAGCCGATCTTCAATTCACGCGGCGCGCTGCGAGTATCATGAATTCGAAGCTGGAGATCCTTCCTGCAGCAACACGTCTACTAGATCTCCCATCCAATAGGAATGACGCCTTCATCGTCATTGACGGGTCTGGCGCCGTGGAGGGAGTGGTCCCTGGAGAGAATCTAGCCGCCCTCGCCCATGCCAGTCCAACAGCAGTCATCGGAGATGTCGTGCAGAGCAACTATGTAGTGGTGCAGCCGGGTGATTCCGTGTGGGACGTTGTTGCTGCGATGCGCTCTACCGACTCTGCCATCGCGCTGGTCGCTGCGCACAAGGGGGATTTGTCAGCTGGTAATTTGCAAGGAATAATAACCCGCAAGGCCATCATGGACGCCCTCGCAGGCGATATGGAGGTGTTCGGCGTATAAGATTTCGGGTTGGAAGAGCGGGCGTCTCGGCCCCATGCGGGGCCGAGAGCAGCGCACGAAGGCGCAAGCCCTGGAGCGCTCTCAGTCCTCCATCTCGCGACGTCAAGAATTTTCAGTTAGCGCTTAGACACGCCGACGGCGTGGAGCAGTAAACTTGGAGTCAGATGGGTAGCATGACAAAGCAGGCCGTTCTTGTTGCGGTGCTGGCCGTCGCTTCCTTTGCCCAACATGACGTCGAGACCATCATCCAACGTTCAGTCGAGGCCAACGCGGCGGATTGGAAGGCTGCTCCTGATTATGATTATATCGAGCGTGACCGGCAACCCGGTGGAGGAACCAAGACATACGACGAACTCATGATCTTGGGCTCTCCCTATGAGCAACTGATAGCCGTGAACGGCAAACCGCTATCGCCAGAACAGAGGGCGCAGGAACAACAAAAGCTGGACACGACCGTCGCTGAACGCCAGAAAGAATCCCCGCAAGGAAGGAGGCAGCGAATCGCAAAGTATGGAAAAGAACGCGAGGGCGATGACCTCATGATGGAACAATTGACAAAGGCCCTCAACTTCAAACTGGTGGGAGAACAGAGACTGGGTGCGCAAGACGTTTATGTGCTCAAAGCGACACCCCGTCCCGGCTATAAGCCTCCCAATGCCGAGGCCAAGGTGTTGACGGGCATGGAGGGCAAACTTTGGATCGACAAGCAGACATTCCAGTGGGTCAAGGTCGAAGCCACAGTCATACGCCCGGTTTCAATTGGAGGTTTTCTCGCCGAGGTCGAGCCGGGTACACAGTTCGAACTGGAGAAGATGCCTCTGGCAGACAACATTTGGCTTCCCAAGCATTTTGCAATGAAATCGCGGGCCAAAATACTCTTCTTGTTCACCCGGAAGTCGCAAGCGGACGAAACCTATTCCGGCTATCACAAAACTGCGCCAATGCAAGCCGTCGCCGCTGAACGATGAGCTAGCCGCCAACTCCTCACCCAACGCACGCCCATGGCAAATCCTGCCGGAGTGTTCCATTCTGACCAGACAGACGTTCCTTGGTTACTCAATACTTTGTAAACCACGGCCGGAGCGTAGCAGAGGTCTGTGAGTACACAGGAGGATTTATGTCTCGTTTGCGGATGTTGCAAGGTTTGATGGCAACGGTGATTCTGAGCGCCGGATTTGCTGTTGTGCCCACTGTGGCTGCGGGCACGCCCCAGACCTTTACCGGAAAAGTCAGCGACGCCATGTGCGGCGCCAAGCACACGGAAGGGCTTGCACCCGCAGCCTGTGTTCGTGCCTGCGTACAGAAGGGCGCCAAGTACGCTTTGGTTGTCGGTGACAGGGTCTATACCCTCGACACTTCAGATCAGGCGACGCGAGACACGCTCAACAAACTGGCTTGGGAGCAGGCTAGAGTCACAGGCACAGCCGATGGCGCCACCATTTCGGTGAAGTCGGTGACTGCCACCAGGTAGTTTGCGGAGGGCGTTAACTGATGCCCTGGGGCGATCGGTCGATCCTTAGGTTTTGGAGTTTCTAGCGGCCGCCCGCGATGAAGTCCTTGGAGATCATGGAGCGGGAAAATGGCAATCAACTCCCGTGATGTCGGACGGACGCTTTGAGGGCATTATTTCTCATGCACACGCGCTGAAGGTATTACGGTCGCATGCCGAACTACATGTGCCACCGGGGCGCGCTCTCGGAAACCATCGACTAAGCCCTCAGAAAGTGCCGGTTACCCCTTCGGCCGCGACCGTTATTGTCCGCCCTCCGGCGGAATGTAATGTGAGCGGGCACGATCCTCACTGGTGCGTACAGGCCTCTCAGGGTGGTCATCCGCATCCTCGACACCGCTTACGGCCTCGGCTTCGTATGCTTGATCAGTATCGACAAGTTCTTCGACGCTCTCGTCCGCGGCATCTGCGATTTGCGAGAGGCCCTGAGTATCCCCCGATTGCCCAGCGCTATCCGAGCCTACTTGCCCGGGATCGCTTCCTAGTTCATCAGGCTGCGCTTCGTTATCATGCGATCTACGTTTCACCACGGAACCTCCCGAGAATTATCTTCAACGCTTCAACGTTCAGCTCAGCCAGCGACTCTCCTTGGTCTGGTCTCGTCGGCATATCAGCTTCGTGTGCCCCGCCTATCGAGGCGGTGTAGCCAGCAAGCCCTTGAGCGAATTGATTGCTCTCTGTGCTTCCGCAAGTTGGGCCCTGGCTTGATCCAACACCGCCTTCGGCAAGAGTCCCTGCGTCCCGCTCGTTTGCCCTGGTTGCGAGGGCTGCCCCGGTGATGTTCCAAACAAGGAACTCAGCGCCTCGTCGAGTGTGGGTTCCATCACGACTTTATCTCCTGTCGCCACGATCACGCGTTTCAGTTGTGGGAAATTCGTGCCTTCCGCCTTGAGATATAGCGGCACCACATAAAGAAAAGAATTCTCGATCGGAATCACAATCAGCTTGCCGCGAATTACATTTGATCCTTTTTGGTCCCACAGCGTGAGTTGTTGAGAAATGGTCGTGCTCTGATCGATCATTGCACTGATCTGGTTGGGTCCGTAGATCAGCTTCTCTTTCGGGAGCTCGTAGAACAGCATCTTCCCGTAGTCGGGGAAGTCGCACCTGGCGGCCAGCCAAGCGATCATGTTATCCCTGTTCTGCGGCGTGAAAGGAGTCAGGATGAGGTACTCGAGTTGATCGCTCCCGGGAAGCTTCATCAAAATGTAATAAGGCTCCATAGGGTTGACCGCGTTATCGTATTTTTCCTTCGGTGCAACCCAAAGATCTTCCCGGTTGTAGAACACCTGGGGGTCGGTCATATGGAAGCTTTCGTATTGATTCGCCTGGATGGCGAAGAGATCCTGCGGGTAACGCAGATGGCTCTTCAGATCCGCCGAAAGCGCGCTCAGATCCTTGAAAACACCCGGGAAGGCGCGCCGGTACAGTCCGAGCACGGGATCTTTGGAGTCCATCACGTAGAACGACACGGTTCCGTCATACATGTCCACGACGGCCTTTACGGAGTTGCGGATGTAATTCATGCCCGCTGCCGAACCGGCAGCTTGCGGCTGTGAGTAGGGAAAACGGTCCGAGGTGGTATAGGCGTCCTGAATCCAATACTGCTTGCCTTCGCTCACTACCGCATACGGATCTTTGTCCAGAAGCAAGAAGGGCGCGACTTGTGAAATACGCTCCTGCACGCTTCTCCAAATCTGAATTTTGCTTTGCGGCCTCAGATAAGAAGTGAGCAGAATATTGATGTCGGTTTGCGTCCAGGAAAACATAAGCCGTTTCCAGATGCTGTCCAGCGGAATTCCGCCCTTCCCCTGGTAGCTCGTATAAACGTTCTCGTTGCCCTTGGGATAATCAAACTCTTTGATTCCGGTCGCCACGATCTTATAGCCCGGCGTCACCTCTCCGTAGTAGATGGCCGGCTGCGAGATGTTCAGGCGGGCATACTGAGATTCGGGAGGAATGTTCTTAATAAGATACTGCGGAAAACCTCCCCCTTCGGTCTTCGATACAAAGTTCATGACCAACCCATCGCCATGGGTAAACTCCAGGTTCTCGTTGACCCATGTCTGTGCCGCTGCGGGTAGTTGTGTGGCAAGTTCCCGGGATGCGAGCATCACCTGGTGATAGCCATCGGCCAGATGGTAGCGATCGGCATCCACGTTATAGAACTGGTAGTAGAGACGAATCGCCTGCGTTTGCTGATAGGTCTGAAGTAATGGTCGCGAATCCCAGAGACGAATATTCTGGATTGTGTCTTGATTTCTAGCTAGCACTTCCGGAGTCAGATCCGTGAGAGCCGGATAAGCGGTTTCCTGGATTGCCTCAAGATTGTAGGCTTTTCGAGTGAACCCTATGTAATGTTGCAGGTACGGCGTCTCAAGGCTTAGCTCGCTTGGTCGAACGACAAACGTTTGAAAAAGGTAGGGCAACGCCAGCACTCCGACTACATACAGTGCCGCATAAATGCCAATACCTACGGCCACCGCCTTCACTCGCGGACGACGGAATAAAGCGAGCACGAGAAGCGCACATGCCAGCACGGAGGCGCCGAGCATCGTCCAAAGAGCAATCTTGGTCACATGCGCCGCTGCATAGCCCGCTCCGTAGACAACCCCGAGGGTCGAATAGACGAGCTCGTAGTGATCCAGATAAAAGCCCCACCCGAAAGTGCCAGCCAAAATGAATAGGAGCACGACCAGATGCCGAGCCGTATTGTCGCCGATTGTGAATTTTTGGCCGGGTTTAAACTGCCGCAATCCGAGGAGGCCAAAGAAACCAACAATCGCAAGAGCGGCCACAGTCAGAAACGTCAGATTGCTCTGCAGTAGCTCATAAAACGGAAGACGGAAGAAATAGAAGCCAAGGTCGACCCCGAAGAGAGGGTCGGCCAGCCCATACGATCCGCCATAACGAAAGCGGAGATACGTGTCCCATTGCGTGGAAACACCCACCGCAAATATCACGGAGACAAACATCACAGCTACCCCACTGGCCAACATCAAGACCTTGGGGCTTATATCGATGTTGAGTCTTCTGAGCGCATCGGCGGAGGCAGCGACGACCCTGCCGGAAGTAGAGGCAGTGGCAACTTTGAAGAAAGGACCTTGCTCCCGTGAAATGTCGATGCTCTTGGCTGCAAAGAGGAGATTGATCCACAGGTAAAGAGATGAAAGGACCAAAGCCACGCCGAACATCCCCCACTTGACCGAAAGAAGGGTCCAGAAGATGCCGGCGTAGTCAAGCTCGCGCATCCAAAGCCATTTTTGGATTAGGCCAAGGAAGACTGTCAGAACGATGACGCATCCGACCAGTGCAAGTAAACCCCACCTCAGGAGATGCCTTTCCCTGGGTGAGGGACTTAGACGGACAGGGCCGCGCGGTTCATTTGGCAGGTGCGCTATTTTCTCAACGGCTGTTGCGCTCATTGTGCATCCCTCCAATCGGTTTTCTTAAATCCTGCTAGGTCGCGGCCTGTCGCCGTATTCACAAACTCCCTGTCTGGCGCGCGAAAGTGATTGGCGACGCGCACGCACTGTGACTGGTTCGCGCCGTTTATTTCTCCGGCATTCACACGCTGTGGCTCCCTCCGGGGAAACCGCATGACCAGGGATGCAATTCGGGGCACCAGTACGAGGACACCCGCAAGAATACGGGCGTTCATCAATGTTTCTCGTCAGGCGTCATACGAAAACGGAAGGATCGATCCGCATTCGTGTAATTGCGCGATCACTGGCAACAACTGGCTTGACAAATGATCTTTAGCTATAAAAGCATCCACTAGCTTCAAGGCTTGCTCAGGAACATCCACTGCTGCGGAAAGCATAATGATTGGCGCTTGCGGCCTGAGCAGTCTCATTTCGATTGCAAACTCTTGCCCGTTCATCTCGGGCATGAAATAGTCGACGATTACAACGTCAACCGAATGGGTGGAAGCCATTTCCAGTCCTCTGGCGCCGCTGGAGGCGGTCAGAACGGTATACCCGAAGGTTTCGAGGAATGCCTTTTCGCATTCCAGCACATTTTGGTTATCGTCGATGCAGAGAACTACTCCGTGCGATAGCTCCGGGTAAGCCGAGGGTGGCATGATTCACCTGTAAGGACCAATTTTCAACACTTCGGCTCGATAAGCTGTTCAAAACTGCTCACTACCATGTTTTTAGCAATACTGTTGCCGATCACCCTGCAACCGATGTCCCACCCGGTTGACTTGCTGTACAGCGCACACCTAACTTCGCCCGATTCATTGCCATCTGGTTTCATGTGGAATTGCTCTATGGAAAACATCGAATCGTGCAGGTCGATGTAACTTACGCGCGCCAATCTCACGGACTCATTCCCAAGGCAACCACAAGCAAATCAGCCCACTCCAAGTCGTGTCGACATTTGCCAGAGGCGGAAGGAGATCCAAAAGTGTGTAACTTTGAACAGATTTGCCGCCCCGCGCATGTTCCTATTGGGGCTTCGGATTTCTGAAAACAGACATTCAAGCATCGTGCAGGGCTGCTGGGAGCCGAAGCGGAACATCGTGATTTGAGGATTTCCAGTGAGCACTCGTCAAAGGCAGCCAGTTTGATGGCCGGGCACACACTCGGCTTCGTCGCGCTTGCTAAATCACACCAATAAGGAGAATTGACTATGAACAAGATCAGTACATGCGCATTTGCTCTCGCAATTACGCTGGTTGGGCTTGCCGCGTTCGCTCAGAATAAGCCTTCCGCGCAAACTGCCACGGACCGGGATATGGGAAAGCTGTCCAAAGACGGATACAAGGCGATGCGCGATGTCAGCCTAGCCCGCCTCGCAATATTCAACGGAGAGCCTGCCGAGGCCAAAACCTATACCAATGAAGCAGAAACAGCTTTAGAGAAGGCTAAGACCGATGAGACTGCCTTCACCAAGGCAGAATCAGATCTGAAAGCTCCATCGGGCATGGTCCAGCGCGGATCCGGCGCGACGGCAAGCACCACGCCAACAATCTGGATTCCTGTGGACGGTTCCTTGACGCTTGGTGAGGACTATATTGAAACACCTGAAAAATCCGCCGGCGTCGCCAAGGCCAACGAAATGCTCAAAAAGGGCGAGCACAAGAAGGCGATGGAGACCCTCAAACTAGCTAACATCGACGTTAGCTTCGTAATGGAAGTGGCGCCCCTCGATAAGACCACGAGCGGGATCAAGGAAGCGGCGAAACTTATCGAGGCCGGAAAGTATTATGAGGCCAACCAGACCTTGAAAAGCGTCGAGGATGGTGTCCGCTTCGATGTGACGGACGTTGACTCTACGCCGAAGAAGTCCGCAGGCGAAACGTCCAAGCCAGCGACTACTTCAGCATCTGCGAAGAAGTAGTGGGACAGATTGTTCGAGCGGCGTCTGCTCTTGGGCCGACGCCGCATCGCTTCGACAATGGTGCGGAGGCATGTTACGCCGCCTTCCGCCCAAGGTCGCTTCCCTGGAGAAGAGACCCAACGCCACCGGTGTAATGCCGATCATCCACTTCAAGAAAGAAGAAGGCTCGAAGCCACAGGAGAACAAAGGTATGTCCAAAGAAACAAAACCCACCATAGACCATCGTCGGGTAAGAAACACCAAGCCGCGGCTATCAAAAGCCGTCTCGCTACCGGTCCTAAGCATCCCCGGCGGCAATCAAACCGACTCGGAGCTTGCCGACAATCGTGGAGGAGACACGAACGCCGAAGTCTCTCCACAGGGGGCGCTGCCAGTCATAAGCGTCCCCGGCGGAACTGAAACGGACCCGCAATTGGCCGGCAAGAGTGGAGCAAAAACGGCCGTCGAAGCCTATTCAGATGGTGCGCCGCCGACCTGTCTCCGCTGAGAGCACGTCCGCGGAGGGGAACAGTTCGCGATAGGCCACGACGACAAAGAGCACGACCAAATGACCAAATCCCCGATCATGAAAGCACAGACTGCGCGTCAAATGGGCTGCTCACATTTCGTGGGTATCAAAGAACGGTTCGCGGCCAACTCACTCGCCCGGAAAAGCACACGGTTAAGAACCGCCAGGGACGCCTAGGATCAGGGCGCCGATTGCAGAGTCTCGATCAACCCGCCTTTCTTCCGGCGCTCTCGCAATTACACACCCACAAACTCAGGGCGGTAATCCTTCCAGATTCCAGTCGCCGGCGAGATTATTCGGACAGGGGCATCTTCAGCGTGTTTCGCAGTCCGCGCCCACTGCCACGCGTGTTGGATTTCAGAGGATTCGAAGTAATGCGTCTCGGACTGCAGAACGGCGGCTCCCGCGGTTAGAATGTCCACAATCTCTTCCCATCGATGTGCCCCGACAACCGCCATCCGGGCGATATGGTCGGTGTGCTTTTGCAGAAACCGAAGGTCCTCCCAGCGAGCCTTCCATTCGGCTCCGTGCATTTCTGTAAGGTCCGCGAGGATGCCGATCGGGTGCTTCTTATGTTGTGCGATGAAGAATTCAAGCTGCGGCTCGAATGCTTTGAGGTCTTCCTCCGACAGCGCTCCGGCCACCTTAAAACCGAATGCCGCTCCCCCAGTTTCCTTGAGTCGTTCAATCACAGGCACACCTCCTAATTTTGAACTAGAAATCGTTGACCGTATAGTTCCGGTAATCGACAGTCAGTCTCTCCTTGCCGAATATTCTGATGGCTGAAATCGCCTCTTCTCTCGAGAGAAGCCAGAACCCGTCAATCTTCTGATAGTTCCGCACAAAATCTACTTGCTTGATCCAAAAAGACGGGCTTTTAGCGAGATGGCCGATGATCTTCACTATCGCAAAGTCCTGGTTGTCGATCCACATCTTTCCTTCGAAGAGATCCATCTCCTTGCGCTTCGGAACAGCGTGGACCACTGAGCAGTCAGAGTTGCCGATTCGATCCGTGCCAACTATCTCCAAGGCATAGTTTTCCGGAGTGATCTGGCTGTCCGGGTCTTTGTTAACCCTTACCCTCTCCTCTTCAGCCTTCATCAGTCGCTGGAATACATGGTGGAGCACGAATCCCGAGCCTTTTCCTGCGGTGGTTGTGAATTTTTCTGTTGTCGGTGCCCTGTATTCCACCACCACCGCTTCTTCGGCCACAATTTTATCTTTGTCATTCTCTAACTTATAGGTGCGAACTCCAGAGAGCCGAATTAGACGAGCTTCTTGCCAGCGGTGACGGACGTTCAACTTACGAAAAAGGTCTTCTGTATTGTTTTGCTCTCGAACGGACGAGTTAAGCCGCACTGCAGCCACATGCAGCTTAGAAAGGTTCTCGCACGGACATGACGGAAGGGGCGCGATTGACATCGCTCCCAACAAGGACATACCAAGGAACTGTCCTATAAACCCAATTACAGATCCCATTCCTCCACCTGCTTCATGCGGAAGAACTGGTCCACATTCCGCTTCCCCTCATCACCACGCTCTTCGCGCGGTCTGGAAGGACATCCCGACAGGATGTCCCTGCTAAGCCGTGATATCGCTCCGGAGTTCGGTACTGGCAAAGCGCTTACACATTGATCCGTTGGCCTGTATCTTTCTCGGCAGCCTGGAGGTGCAAAGCCATGCGTGCCGGTTGCATGCGATTAGCGCAAGATCTTAGGAAGGTCCGCATATAAGACTGCGCTACCTGGTTCCACACCATATGGCGTGCATAGAGGTAAGCTCGTCTACGCATCGCCTGGCGGGCTGCATCGTTGTCCAAGAGTTCAATCGCCGTATCCGCGATGGCGGCTGGGTCTTCGAAGGGAACCAGCACCCCGCGCCCATCGTCCAAGAGTTCGGTGGCGTGCCAATACGGAGTCGAGATGATTGCCTTGCCGGCGCCCAAGGCGTACGCCAGTGTGCCGGATACGGCCTGTGCCTCGTAGCGATAAGGAGTGACGTAGATGTCTGCCGAACCAACCAGCGCAGCCATTTCTTGAGTGCTGACGAACCGATTGTAGAAGACCACGCTCTCCTGAACTCCGAGCTTTTTGGCTAAGGCCTCCAACTGCAGTCGATATCGATCACCCTCGCGACGTCTGACGTGCGGGTGAGTAGCACCTGCGATTATGTAGACAACGTTGCTGTGCCGGGACAAAATGTTCGGCAACGCTTGAATTACGTTTTCGAATCCCTTGTTTGGAGACAGGAGGCCGAACGTGAGTAAAACAGTCTTTCCCGTCGAAAACGAATCTCTGTAAGAAGTTGGTTCCGAAAAAGGCAAGTCGGGTATGCCGTGAGGAATCAGATCAATCTTCTCGCCGGGAACCCTAAACACATCCTGAAGAAACTGAGAAGAGTGTTCGCTCATAACAATAAGACGATTGGAGCGCGAGGCGATTTCTTGCATGACGACCAGTTGGTCAAGGTCTGGTTCACGAAGAACCGTATGCAGAGTTGTCACCACGGGCATTTTGAGACGCTGCAGCAGTCGCAAGACATGGCTGCCAGCCTTCCCTCCAAAAATCCCGTACTCGTGCTGCAAACACACCAGATCGACATTGCTGGAATTAAGAAAGTCGGCGGCGGCTTTATAGGATGAAAGATCGCTTTCGGTTATCTCGAATCGCACGCGCGCAGGATAGCGGTAGCGCGATTGCGGATCATTGACGGCCACCACGGATACTCCAGCGGCACCGTACTCAGCCGCAATCGCGTCACACAAGTCTGTCGTGAAGGTGGCAATTCCACACTGGCGAGGGAGGTGGTTCCCGATCACCGCAACCCGCAATGGAATCGAGTGACCGGGGATTCCTTGCACGAATGATGCAGACTTCTTTGCGAACGCGAAAGGACGCGCTTCGCACCGCATCAGGCTGTTCGGTTTCAGACTCACGGTGCAATCAGGGTCGGACATTGCAGACTCCTTAACGGATATGGTCCGGTTGGAAGGGCGACCGAACACAACGTGAAGGCGTGAAGAGGCTACGCCTATACCTCATGGTGCCGGGATTCGTACTGCTTTTCTTCAAACCGTACTTCGCCGTCGGTTCAGTAGGTCAATAGCCAAAAACACCAGCGCCACAACCAAGAACAAATGGATCAGAGCTCCGCCGAAATGAAAACCAAGTCCCAGAACCCACACAATAAAAAGAACAATCCACATGACCCGAAGCATGTCAGCCTCCCATTCGCCCGCGCGAACGTGTAACTGATCACGTCGGCGTGGGTCTGCTGTCCAGGTGGATCCGCGACTGCTGAACCGCAGCGAACCAATTCAAACCTTAGCAAGTCACAATCAAAATGGTCTGATCAATAATGCTCACAGTTGCCGCATGGAGCTACGGATTCCCATCACCGGAGACAACGTTCGCTGGATTGTCAAAGATAAATTCTACGCAGGCGGGGTCGCCTGATGTGCTCCACCAATCGTAAGTTCACTAGTTCACTGATCACCTGCTCATCGTTCTACGACCGAAATACTTGCGTAATCTTCATCGAAGCCTCTCTGGCGGTCTTGGTCGTCTTCGACAGCATTGGCTCTTGAGTTCGCTTTCCGCGAAGCCTTGCTTGCTCTGCCCTCGACGCGTCTTATGCTAGGAAGGCCATGTCCCAAGAGGGGAGTTCAGGCCGTCTGGTTTGACGGGAAGACTATTCTCCCGGAACATTTATACGTTCGCTCATTTCCGTGAGCGATGCTGTACAGCATTACTCATGCCGTGAGCCATCACGGCACGTCTTTGATCTGGAGCATCAAAAAAACTTATAGCGGGCCGTGGCTATTGGACATTTACGATGGCTAGGAAAGCAGTAAAATATAAGGGTCGTTGTTCGCGCAGAAGGAACTGCCGATGTCTCCTGCTCGCCAACCCAACCCTTCTCCAGGCGGAAGGAAAGTCGCCCGCCAAATCTCAATTGACCCGGCCCTCCAAACAGCGCCTAATGCCATAGGCCCAAGTCTAGTGGCCAAGAAGAAACGGGATTTCGATCCCCATGCATTCCTCGCGACCATCGGAGAGGGCAGGAAATCTGTGCTCTTCCGGCAGAAACAAGGAATCTTTTCCCAAGGGGATACCGCGGATGCGGTGTTTTATATCCAGACGGGCAAGGTCAAACTCACCGTGGTCTCGAAGACTGGCAAGGAAGCAACGATCGGGATATTAAGTGACGGAGACTTTTTCGGCGAAGGTTGCCTGGTCGGGAGGCGTTCGCGCATGAAGTCTGCAACCGCAATGACGGATTGCGATGTTCTGCGAATCGACAAGAAAGCCATGATGGAAACGCTGCACCGGGAACAGGAATTTTCCGAGCTGTTCGTGGCTTATTTGTTAGCGCGGAACATCCGTTACGAAGAGGACTTGGTCGATCAGTTGTTCAACTCCAGTGAAAAAAGACTGGCCCGTGTCCTTCTGTTGCTGGCTCATTTCGGCAAGGAGGGGACACCCGAAACTGTAGTTCCCAAGATCAGTCAGGAGATGCTGGCGGAAATGATCGGCACAACCCGCTCGCGGGTCAATTTCTTCATGAACCGGTTCAGAAAATTGGGATTTATTCACTACAACGGCGGCCTACAAGTCCACAGCTCGCTGCTCCATGTGGTCTTGCACGACTAGCTGTTCTCCGGTGCAATTCCCCAAGAAACCAGATCGCAAAGGCTCGGATGAGAAGATGAGATTGGGCGTGCCTTCCACAGCAATCGGCTGGTGGGTGCCCGCAAGAGGGTGATCGTCAAAACTCGGCAAAACGATGTTGCAAAGTTGCAAAAGAGCATTAGTTTGAGCAATTGTGAACAGTTTCCTGGGCCCAAGTATTGAAAATGATTCTTAAGGTGAACCATGCCTGCAGAGGCCTGATCCGGCGCTCCGAAGCGCAATCGTTCTTTGCATCGACGATAAGGAGGACGTGCAGGAATGCAAGGGATCGCCGAACAGAATCTTCGCTCTCGACAAATGGTGATCCCCGCCATTCTCTCACTCGCCTCATTGCTTCGTTTTTCTTTCCGCACCTTGACTGCTGTCATCTTGTTGCTTTTCGCTTCTTCTGCTCGAGCCGACCTTCACCAGCATCCCGTCCTTCTCCCCGCCAATGTAGATCCCTCCAAATGTCTTGCGTGTCACAACGACAAGGCCACAGGGAAGTACGTCCACACCGCTATCTCCATGGGCTGCACCACCTGCCACGCGGTTGCCAACGTGAAAGGCGCCACCTACATCACTCTTACCTCTCCTAGCAATCAACTCTGCTTTACCTG
>PLBE01000186.1 GCA_003134435.1 Acidobacteriaceae bacterium | reverse complement strand
GTGGTTGCGAGAAGCGGAGCGGCGCGTTGCCGTAACCGCGTGAGCGCTAACTCAATTACCACACCGGCCGGCGCGATCCATGCAGGCCGGAAATCTGGACTGGAAATGGAGTAGTACCCGATGAATGCACAAGCGCTGATCGATACCGCACGAAGAATGGTCGCCGACCACAAAGNNATGGATGAAAGCAATCCAACCTGCAATAAACGATTTGCCCAGTGGGGGATTCCACAGAACGAGGAGACCCGGCGCGCCTATCGGGACCTGATTGTGACCACGCCCGGTCTCGGTGAGTCGATCAGCGGCGCGATTCTCTACGACGAGACCATCCGGCAGAAGACGGAAGATGGAACTTCTTTCGTAAAAGCACTCGCCGACGCGGGGATTATTCCGGGCATTAAGGTCGACATCGGGGCCAAGCACATGGCCGGCCATCCCGGAGAGAAAATCACCGAAGGACTGGATGGATTGCGCGACCGCCTGGCCGAATATTTTCAAATGGGCGCTCGTTTCGCCAAATGGCGCGCGGTGATTGCCCTAGGCGACGGCATTCCCAGTTGCGGTTGCATCGAGGCCAACGCCAATGCGTTGGCTCGCTATGCAGCGTTGTGCCAGGAAGCTGGACTGGTTCCCGTCGTCGAACCGGAAGTACTGATGGCGGGCGATCATACTCTGGAGCGCTGCAACGAGTTAACCGAAGAAGTCCTGCGTACGGTTTTCAATCAGCTTTACTTACAACGCGTGCAACTGGAAGGGTTGATCCTGAAGCCCAACATGGTGCTTCCAGGATTGACTTGCCCCACGCAAGAGACAGTCGATGAAGTCGCCGACGCGACGGTGAAGTGTCTGTTTCGAGCCGTTCCCGCGGCGGTCCCCGGGATCATGTTCTTGTCGGGCGGACAATCCCCTGAACTGGCCTCGGCGCGTCTGAATGCCATGAACGTCAGATTCAAGTCGCGACTGCCTTGGGCGTTGGCGTTTTCGTTCGCCCGTGCCATCCAGCAACCGGCATTGGAGATTTGGCGCGGCAAGCAGGCCAACGTCTCGGCGGCACAGAAAGCTCTCTATCATCGAGCCAGATGCAACCGGGCTGCGCGCCGTGGCGAATATAACGTCGCGATGGAGAGCGACCAACCAGAGACCGCGCTGCGCGGTGTTGCGTCGGTGAAACACGCGGGAAGCGTTCAATGAGACCAGCCATACGTCAGAAGTACGTCGTCGGTAATTGGAAGATGTATACGAACGCAGCCGAGGCCAGGCGGCTGGCTAAGGCAGTGGTGGATGGCATGAACATGGAGGAGCGAGTATCCGTTACCCTCTGTCCGCCCTTCCCCTATCTGGCCCTTGTCGGGGAAATTATCGAGGGCAGCCGCGTCGCGCTTGGAGCGCAGAACCTCTATCCCGAAAAAGAAGGCGCGTTCACCGGCGAGGTCAGTCCGACGATGCTCCTCGACCTCGGCTGCAAATACGTAATCCTCGGACACAGCGAGCGCCGGCACAAGCTGGGCGAATCCGATGCCTTCATCAACCAAAAAGTGAAGGTTGCTCTGGCCGCTGGCCTCGACGTGATCCTCTGCGTCGGCGAGACCCTCGAACAGCGCAAGACCAATCAGACGGAAGCGCTGCTTGATCGGCAACTCACTCTCGGATTAGCCGACGTGCCGGCGGATAGTCTCATGGGTTTGAGCATCGCGTATGAACCGGTCTGGGCCATCGGCAATCTCGAGCACCATGCCACTCCACAGCAGGCGCAGGACGCGCACGCCGTCATTCGGCACCGCTTCGGAGAGATGTTTGGAGAGAAATCGGCTCAGACCATTTCCGTACAGTATGGCGGCAGCGTGAAACCGGACAACGCTGGGGCGTTGTTTTGCCGTGACGGCGTGGACGGCGCCCTCATCGGCGGAGCCAGCCTGCACGCCGATCAGTTTCTCGCCATTGTCCGGGCTGCGATCAGTATGTCGCAAACCCAGGAAAATACAGCGGATACCGCGGCATAACACAACCAGAAGAATCCTCATGATGAAGCCCACGGGATCAGTTGAGGACCGAAGCACAGATAGACCGCCGCGAATACGTCGGACACGGACGAAAGGAAGACGATGAGAATTCATTCCAAGGATTTCCGAGTGCGGTCCGGAAAAAAGCTCGACCTCAAGAAATGGCCGACGATCGTTGAACCTTATTGCAAGACGAAGGAGCAATATCAGACCCTCCTGAAAAAACACATTGCAGGGTTGAGCGCACTACAACAGCTTCACTACGCGTCCAACCGCTATGCTTTACTGCTGATTTTTCAGGGGATGGACTCGGCCGGCAAGGACGGCGCCATCCGGCACGTCATGTCGGGAGTCAATCCCGAAGGCTGCGATGTTTTCAGTTTCAAACAACCGAGCGCCGAGGAGTTGGAACATGACTTCCTCTGGCGCACGACATGTCGGCTTCCTGAACGCGGACGGATCGGCATCTTCAATCGTTCCTATTACGAAGAAGTGCTGATCGTTCGCGTGCATCCCGAGATTCTTCGCAACCAGCGGCTTCCCGAAGAGTTGCGCGACGAGAAAACCATCTGGAAGGGACGGTATCGCTCGATCGTTGACCTTGAGCGCCACCTGTATTGCAACGGAACTCGGATCGTCAAAATATTCCTAAACCTTTCATACGAAGAGCAGCGAAAGCGGTTTCTCGCGCGCATCGACGAGCCTGACAAGAACTGGAAAGTCAGCCCCTCGGACAATCACGAGAGGAAATACTGGAAGCATTACATGGAAGCATATGAGGATTGCCTGAACGCGACAAGCACCCATCACGCGCCCTGGTATGTCGTTCCCGCCGATGATAAGGAGAACGCACGCTTGATTGTTTCCCGCATTGTGCTCGATGCGCTTAAAGATCTCAAGATGGCATATCCCAAGACCACAGAGAAGCGTCGGCGGGAATTGCAAGTGATCGGCAGGCAGCTTAAGAGAGAGAAGTAAAAGGCGGAATTGCCGTCCCTCGATTGACGAGTGTTGCCAATGCGGACTCGAAGTGCCCTCGCAATATGGGCCGAATAATGCAGTTTTTAGAAGACTTCGGGATGTTGGAACTCGTCGGCTACGCTGCCAAGGAGATCGCCAAACTTGAGGAAGATGTGGGCACCCAGGCCGAGGTAATCAATGAGCGCGGCGATGTGCATAAGCTGTTGAACCGAGCAGCGGAGCGGGCAGGAGGTGACGTCTTGTGATCGGCACATGCCTTCCGGCGGTCATTTGGGAGAAAACGGCAGCGGCTACGCGATCATTCGCGAGTCGCACATCCCAGGGTTAAGCGTGTCAGGATCCATGAAGCTGGTTTCATTTAATCTCGGGCACGTGATCCTGCAGCAATTGCCACACCGACGGCGTAGAGCAGTAAACTTGAATCAGATGAAGAGCGTGAGAGCGCAGGTCATTCTTGTCGCAATGCTGGCCGCCACTTCCTTTGCCCAAAGTGATGTCGACACCATCATCCAACGTTCGGTGGAGGCTAACGCGGAGGATTGGAAGATCGCTCCTGACTACGATTACATCGAACGGGATCGACAACAAGGCGGGGGAACCAAGACATACGAAGAGCTCATGATCTTGGGCTCTCCCTATGAGCGACTGGTAGCCGTGAACGGCAAACCGCTCTCGCCAGAACGGCAGACACAGGAGCAACAAAAGCTGGAAACGACCGTCGTTGTACGCCAGAAAGAATCTCAGCAAGAAAGGCGACAGCGGATCGCAAAGTATGAAAAAGAGCGAACGGGCGATCACCTCATGATGGAACAATTAACAAAGGCCCTCGACTTCAAGTTGGTGGGCGAACAAAAACTGGGTGCGCAAGAAGTTTATGTGCTCAAGGCGACGCCCCATCCAGGCTATGAACCTCCCAACAACGAGGCCAAGGTGTTGACGGGCATGGAGGGCGAGCTCTGGATCGACAAACAGACATTCCAGTGGCTCAAGGTCGAAGCCACCGTCATACGCCCGGTTTCAATTGGAGGGTTCCTCGCCGAGGTCGAGCCGGGTACACACTTCGAACTAGAGAAGATGCCTGTGGCAGGCAACATCTGGCTCCCGAAGCATTTTGCCATGAAATCGCAGGCCAAAATATTCTTCTTGTTCACACGGAAGTCGCAAGCGGACGAAGTCTATTACGGCTATCACAAACCTACGCCAATTCAAGCAGTCGCCTCTGAAAGATGAGGTAGCCGCCAACTCCTCACCCGGCGTACCTCCCACAGGACATCTTGGGAGTGTTCAATTTTGACCAGACGCACATTCTCTCGGTACTCAATACTTTGTAAATCATGGCCGGAGCGTAGCAGAGGTCTGTGAGTACTGAGGAGGATTTATGTCTCGTTTGCGGATGTTGCAAGGTTTGATAGCGACGGTGATGCTGAGCGCCGGATTGGCTGTTGTGCCCACTGTGGCTGCGGGCACGACCCAGACCTTTACCGGGAAAGTCAGCGACGCCATGTGCGGCGCCAAGCACACAGAGGGGCTTGCCCCCGACGCCTGCGTTCGTGCCTGCGTAAAGAAGGGCGCCAAGTATGCATTGGTTGTCGGCGACAAGGTCTATACCCTTGACACTTCGGATCAAGCGACGTTAGACACTCTTAACAAGCTGGCGTGGGACCAGGCTAAAGTCACGGGCACGGCCGACGGCGCCACCATTTCGGTGAAGTCGGTGACTGCCGCCAAGTAGGTCGCGGAGAGAGGGTATTCACCGATGCCGCGGGTCGATTCTTGTTTTTTGGCTTTCTACCGGCGCTCGGCTGGGTTGCAGGGTTGCCCCCTTCGGCCGCGACCGTTATTGTCCGCCCTCCGGCGGAATGTAATGTGACCGGGCACGATCCTCACTGGTGCGTACAGCCCTCTCAGGGTGGTCATCAGCATCCTCGACACCGCTGACGGCCTCCGCCTCGTATGCTTGGTCTGTATCGGCAAGTTCTTCAACGCTCTCGTCCGCAGCATCTGCGATTTGCGAGAGGCCCTGAGTATCCCCTGATTGCCCAGCGCTGTCCGAGCCTACTTGCCCCGGATCGCTTCCTAGTTCATCAAGCTGGGCTTCGTTATCACGCGATCTACGTGTCACTATCGAACCTCCCGAGAATTATCTTCAACTTTCAGCGCAGCGCGCGACTGTCCTTCGTCTGTTGTCTCATCGGCATATCAGCTTCGTGTGCCCCGCCTATCGAGGCGGCGTAGCCAGCAGGCTTTTGAGCGAATTGATCGCTTTTTGTGCCTCCGCAAGTTGAGCCCTGGCTTGATCCAACACTGCTTTCGGCAAGAGTCCTTGCGTCCCGCTCGTTTGTCCCGCTTGCGACGGCAGCCCTGGTGATGTTCCAAACAAGGAACCCAGCGCCTCGTCGAGTGTTGGCTCCATCACGACTTTATCTCCCGTTGCCACGATCACGCGTTTCAATTGCGGAAAATTTGTGCCTTCCGCCTTGAGATACAGTGGCACCACATAAAGAAAAGAGTTCTCAATCGGGATGACAAC
This sequence comes from Acidobacteriaceae bacterium, assembly GCA_003134435.1. Classification (GTDB taxonomy): domain Bacteria; phylum Acidobacteriota; class Terriglobia; order Terriglobales; family Acidobacteriaceae; genus Acidiflorens. The sequence continues at coordinate 14,924 of PLBE01000186.1, read as the reverse complement.
CAGCTTCCCGCGAATCACTCCGGAGCCCTTTTGATCCCAAAGCGTGAGCTGTTGAGAAATAAGGGTGCTCTGATCGATCATCGCACTGATCTGGTTCGGCCCGTAGATCAGCTTTTCTTTCGGAAGTTCATAGAACAGCATTCTGCCATAGTCGGGGAAATCGCATCTCGCGGCCAGCCATGCGATCATGTTATCCCTGTTCTGCGGGGTGAAAGGAGTCAAGATGAGGTACTCAAGTTGCTCGCTCCCAGGCAGCTTCATCAGGATGTAATAAGGCTCCATGGGATTGACTGCGCCATCGTATTTTTCTTTAGGCGCAACCCAAAGATCTTCTCTATTGTAGAAGACCTGTGGATCGGTCATGTGAAAGGTCTCGTATTGGGCCGCCTGGATGGCGAAGAGATCCTCCGGGTAGCGCAGATGGCTCTTTAGATCCGCTGACAGTTCAGCCAGATCCTTGAATACGCCCGGGAAGGCGCGCCGATAGGCCGCAAGCACGGGATCGTTCGGATCCATCACGTACAAAGAAACGGTTCCGTCATACATGTCGACGACGGCCTTGACCGAATTCCGGATGTAATTGATGCCGGCGGCCGCGCCAGTGGTCTGTGGCTGTGAGTAAGGGAAACGGTCCGAGGTGGTATACGCGTCCTGAATGAAATATTGCTTCCCTTCGCTCACCACGGCGTACGGGTCCTTGTCCAGAAGCAAGAAGGGTGCCACTTGTGAAATACGCTCCTGCACGCTTCTCCAAATCTGGATTTTGCTTTGCGGCCTCAGATACGAAGTGAGCAAAATGTTGATGTCGGTCTGAGTCCAGGAAAACAAAAGCCTTTTCCACACGCTGTCCAGTGGAATTCCGCCCTTGCCCTGATAGCTGGTATAGACATTTTCGTTGCCCTTGGGATAATCGAATTCTTTAATCCCGGTAGAAACGATCTTGTAGCCCGGCGTCACCTCTCCATAGTAGATGGCCGGCTGAGAGATATTCAGGCGGGCATACTGAGACTCGGGTGGAATATTTTTGATAAGGTATTGCGGAAATCCGCCGCCCTCGGTCTTCGATACAGAGTTCATGACCACGCCATAGCCGTGGGTGAACTGCAATTCCTCGTTCACCCAGGTCTGCGCCTGCGAGGGTAGTTGGGAGGCAAGTTCTCGCGAGGCTAGCATCACCTGGTGATAGCCATCCGACAAATGGTAGCGATCGACATCCACGTTATAGAACTCGTAGTAGAGACGAATAGCCTGCGTTTGCTGATAGGTCTGAAGTAAAGGCCGGGAATCCCAGAGGCGCACATTCTGGATCGTATCTTGATTTCGAGAGAGAACCTCTGGAGTTAGATCGGCCAGAGCCGGATACGCGGTTTCCTGGATCCCCCCAAGGTTATAGGCTTTGCGAGTGAAGTCGATGTAATGGTTAAGATATGGCGTCTCCCTGCTCAGCTCGTTGGGGCGAACCACGAAGGATTGAACTAACGGTGGCAACGCCAGGACTCCGCCTAAGTACAGCAACGCGTAGACGCCAATGCCGATAGCCAACGGCTTCACTCGCGGACGGAAAAAAGCGAGCGCGAGAAGGGCACATGCCAGCACGGAGGCGCCGAGCATTATCCAGAGAGCGATTCTGGTCACATGGGCCGCTGCATAGCCCGCTCCGTAGACAACCCCGAGGGTTGAATAGACGAGCTCGTAGTGATCCAGATAAAAACCCCAGGCGAAAGTGCCAGCCAAAATGAAGAGTAGCAGGATCAGATGGCGGGTTGTATTTTCCGAGATCGTGAACTTCTGACCTTGCTTAAACTGCCGAAGGCCGAAGAGGCCGAATAAACCAAGAATCGCGAGAGCGCCGACCGTTAGAAACGTCAGGTTACCCTGAAGTAGTTCATAGAAGGGAAGGCGGAACAAATAGAAGCCAAGGTCGACCCCAAAGAGCGGGTCGGTCAGCCCGAACGATCCACCATAACGAAAGCGGAGATAGGTGTCCCATTGCGTGGAAACACCAACCGCGAATATAAGAGAAACGAACATGATGGCTACACCGCTCGCCCACATCAATACCTTGGGACTCAAATCGACGTTGATTCTCCGGAGTGCATCCGAGGTAGCGAAGACTCTTCCGGCAGGAGACGGGGTGGCGACCCTCAAGGGAGAGACTTTCAACGGCGAAAAGTCGATGCGCTTGGCCGCAAAGCGAGTGTTAATCCACAAATAAAGAAATGCGAATACCAAGGCCACGCCAAACATTCCCCACTTGACCGACAGAAGGGTCCAGAAGATGCCTGCGTAGTCGAGTTCCCGCATCCAAAGCAACTGTTGGACCAATCCGAAAAGGCCTGTCAGAGCCATGACGCATGCGATCGCTGCAAATAGACCCCATCTCCACCTCGGGAAATGGCGTTTTGTGGATGACAGGTTCCGGCGGGTAGCGTCGCGCGTTTCATGCGCCTTGGGCGTAACTTTCTCAATGGCTGTTGCGCTCATTGTCCGTCCCTCCGTTCAGTTCTCTAAAATCCTCCTTAATATCAAGCACAATATGGCGAGAAATCTGGTCAATTGTGAACATGACGGGGCAGAAGAAGCATTGTTTCGGGGCTTCTGATGGTGAGTCAGCTGCTTAGAGATTGACCGTCCTTCGGATCAACACTTTTTGGAGTTGCTTTGCCGGCACAAGCTAAGCATGCATCATTGCATCGAGATGTCGTCGCACGTGGTCGGACGGCTCGTCACCTGAGCCATACAGCACAGGATTGCGGACGGACGTGAGCGAATCTGAAGGGCGCCTCAGAGAAGAATCCAAAGGAGTACGAGAATGATGTCCAAAGCAACAAAACAAATTCTGAATCATGGTCGCGCGAAAACGGCTGAGGCGCAGCCGGTAAGAGGCGCTTCCCCAGACGTAGTAGGTGTTCCCGGCGGTTCTCAAACGGGTTCAAAACATGCCGACAGGAGCGAAACTAAGGTCGGAATCTCTCCACAGGAAACGCTGCCAGTCATAAGCGTCCCCGGCGGCACTGAAGCGGAATCGCAATTGGCTGACAAGAGTGGGGCAAACACGGCCGTCGAAGTCTTTTCACAGGGCGCGCTGCCGAACGTAAGCGTCCCTGGCGGTTCTTAACCGCGTGTTCTTGATAGCTTGCTGTTCCGCTTGGGTATCCTTAAATATACGGCCCTACTCTGAATTTCCAGGCGATTGAGTTGGCCACGAACCGTTCTTTGATATCCATGACGCCGCCTTCGTGATTACACACCTATAAACTCCGGGCGATAATTCTTCCAGACTCCCGTCGCTGGCGAGATTATTCGGACAGGGGCATCTTCAGCGTGTTTCGCAGTCCTCGCCCATTGCCACGCGTGTTGGATTTCAGAGAATTCGAAGTAATGCGTCTCGGACTGCAGAACGGCGGCTCCCGCGGTTAGAACGTCCACAATCTCTTCCCATCGATGTGCCCCGACAACCGCCATCCGGGCGATATGGTCGGTGTGCTTTTGGAGAAACCGAAGGTCCTCCCAGCGTGCGTTCCATTCGGCTCCGTGCATTTCTGTAAGATCCGCGAGGATGCCGATCGGGTGCTGCTTATGTTGTGCGATGAAGAATTCAAGCTGCGGCTCGAATGCTTTGAGGTCTTCCTTCGACAGCGTTCCGGTTACCTTGAAACCGAATGCGGCTCCTCCAGTTTCCTTAAGTCGTTCAATCACAGGCACACCTCCTAATTTTGAACTAGAAATCGTTGACGGTATAGTTCCGGTAATCGACCGTCAGTGTCTCCTTGCCGAATATTCTGACGGCTGAAATCGCCTCTTCTCTCGAGAGAAGCCAGAACCCGCCAATCTTCTGATAGTCCCGCACAAAATCTACTTGCTTGATCCAAAACGACGGGCTTTTGGCGAGATGGCCGGTGATCTTCACGATCGCAAAGGCCTGGTTGTCGATCCAGATCTTTCCCTCGAAGAGGTCTATCTCCTTGCGCTTCGGAACAGCGTGGACCACTAAGCAGTCAGAGTCGCCGATTCGATCCGTGCCAACTACCTCCAAGGCATAATTTTCCGGAGTGATCAAGCTGTCTGGATCTTTGTTGACTCGTATCCTCTTCTCTTCAACCTTCATCAGGCGCTGGAATACACGGTGGCGCACGAATCCCGAGCCTTTTCCTGAGGTGATTGTGAATGTTTCCGTTGCCGGCGCCGTGTATTCCACGCCTGCCGCTTCTTCAGCCACGATTTTATCTTTGCCGTTCTCTAGCTTGTAGATGCGAACTCCAGAGAGCCTAATTAGACGAGTTTCCTGCCAACGGTGACGCGCGTTCAACCTGCGAAAAAGGTCTTCTGTATTCTCTTGCTCCCGAACGGACGAATTAAAGTGCACTGTAGCCTCAGGCAGCTTACAAAGGCTCTCGCACGGATATGACGGAGGGGGCGCGATTGACATCGTTCCCAACAAGGACATACCAAGGAACTGTCCTATAAATCCAACTACAGATCTCATTCCCCCACCTGCTTCATGCGGAAGAACTGGTGCACCTTCCGATTCACCTCATCGCCACACTTTCCGCGCGGTCCGCAAGGACATCCCGAAAAGTGGCCGTGTTAAGCCGTGAATATCACCCGAAGTTCGGAACTGGCAAAGCGTTTACACATTTATCCGTTGGCCTGCATCTTTCTTGGCAGCCTGGAGGTGCAAAGCCACGCGGTCCGGTTGCATGCGGTTAGAGCAAGATCGCAGGAAGGTCCGCATATAAGACTGTGCTACCTGGTCCCACACCATTTGGCGTGCATAGAGATAAGCGCGTTTGCGCATCGCCTCACGGGCGGCATCGTTGTCCAAAAGTTCAATCGTCGCATCCGCGATGGCGGCTGGGTCCTCGAAGGGAACCAGCGCCCCGCGCCCATTGTCCAACAGTTCGGCGGCGTGCCAGTACGGCGTCGAAATAATCGCTTTCCCCGCGCCCAAGGCGTACGCCAGTGTGCCGGATACGGCCTGTGCCTCGTAGCGATACGGAGTGACGTAAATGTCCGCCGAACCAACCAGAGAAGCCATTTCTTGAGGGCTGACGAACCGGTTGTGGAAGACCACTTTCTCATCCACTCCCAGTTCCTTGGCTAGGGCCTGCAACTGAAGCCGATATCGATCGCCCTCGCGGCGTCTGACATGCGGGTGCGTTGCACCTGCGATTATGTAGACGACGTTGGGGTGCTGAGCCACGATGCGCGGCAGGGCTCGAATCATGTTTTCAAATCCCTTATTGGGAGACAGCAAGCCGAACGTGAGCAAGACCGTCTTTCCGGTTGAAAACGAATCTTTGTAACGATCCGGTCCCGCAAAGGGCAAGTCGGGGATGCCGTGAGGAATCAGATCAATCTGTTCGCCTGGAACCCTAAACACATCCTGCAGAAACTGAGAAGAGTGTTTGCTCATAACGATGAGACGATCAGAGTGCTCGGCGATTTCGTGCATGACGACTAGTTGGTCGAGGTCTGGCTCACGAAGTACCGTATGCAGAGTTGTCACCACTGGCATTCTGAGGCGCTGCAGCAGTCGCAACACATGGCTGCCGGCTTTGCCACCGAAAATCCCATATTCGTGCTGCAAACACACTAGATCGACATCACTGGAATTAAGAAAGTCGGCGGCCGCTTTATAGGATGAAAGATCGCTTTCTGATATCTCGAATCGAACGCGCGCCGGGTAGCTATACCGCGATTGCGGGTCATTTACGGCTACTACGGATACTCCGGCGGCGCCGTACTCAGCAGCAATCGCATCACACAAGTCTGTCGTGAAGGTGGCAATTCCACACTGTCGAGGAAGGTGGTTCCCGATCACCGCTACCCGCACTGGATGCGACTGGCTGATTTTCACTGGCAAACATGATGCTGCCTTCTTTTCGAACACCGGAGAACGCTCCTCGAACCGCACCAAGGCGGTGGGTTTCAAACTCACGACGGTAGCAGGCGCGGACATCGCAGGCTCCTTAGCAGATGGGCTGACTGGAAAAGCACCGGAAGTGAGTTGAGGGCGACAGGAGACTACACCGAGACCTCCTAGTCCAGGGAACTCGAACTGCGTTTGTTCAGACCGCACTTCGGCGTCCGCTCAGCAGATTAATCACCAGAACCGCCAACGCCACAACCAGGAGAAGATGGATCAGGGCTCCCCCGAAATGCAGACTGAAACCCAAAATCCACAAGATCAGAAGAACAACGAAAATCGTCCAAAGCATGTCAACCTCCTTTGCCGGGGGCCTACATTTCAGCTACGCCCTAGCCACAGTATGCGAACCAGCGCTAGGGCGGGCAGGTGGTGGTTCAGTTTTCGACCAAATCCACGCTTAGCACAGCAGTGATATCTACTTCATCCGACCGTTCAAGGCCAATTTTGTCAGGAGCGCTGTAGGAAACGAGCCGGGATTTGACACGGCCTGCGTAAATTCTATCTTTGACAATCCAGCGAACGTTGTCTCCCGTGATGGGGATCGGGGTCGCCTGATCCGCTCCACCAATCGTAAGTTCACTGATCACACGCTCATCGCTTGACGACCTAAACACTTGTGTAATCTTCATCGAATCCTCTCTGGCGGTCTTGGTCGTCTTCGACAGCAGTGGCCCTTGAGGTCGCCTTCCGCGAAGTCTTCCTTGCTCTGCCCTCAACTCTTCTTATGCTGGGACGGCCCTGTTCCAAGAGGGGAGTTCATGCCGTCTGGTTTGGCGGGAAAGACTGTTCCCTTGGAGCATCCTTACGTTCGCTCAATTCCGTGCGCAATGCTGTGCAGAATTGCTCATGCCGTGAGCCATCAGACACAGTCTCCTTCAAATCCCGGCTTTCTTTGATTTGGAGCATCCAAAAAGACTTATGGCGGGCTGTGGCTATTGGATATTTGCGATGGCCAGGAAAGCGGTAAAACAGGAAAGCAGTAAAATATTAGGGTCGTTGTTCGCGCAGAAGGAACTGCCGATGTCTCCTGTTCGTCAACCCCACCCTTCTCCAGCCGGAAGGAAAGTCGCCCGCCGATTCTCAATCGACCCGACCCTCCAACCAGCTTCTAATGCGATAGGCCCAAGTCTAGTGGCCAAGAAGAAACGGGATTTCGATCCCCATGCATTCCTCGCGACCATCGGCGAGGGCAGGAAATCTGTGCTCTTCCGGCAGAAACAAGGAATCTTTGCCCAAGGGGATACCGCGGATGCGGTGTTTTATATCCAGACGGGCAAGGTAAAACTCACCGTAGTCTCGAAGACTGGCAAGGAAGCAACGATCGGCATATTAAGTGCCGGAGACTTTTTCGGTGAAGGTTGCCTAGTCGGGAGGCGTTCGCGCATGAAGTCTGCAACCGCAATGACGGATTGCGCTGTTCTGCGAATCGACAAGAAAGCCATGATGGAAGCGCTGCATCGGGAACACGAATTTTCCGACCTGTTCGTGGCCTATTTGTTATCGCGCAACATCCGTTACGAGGAAGATTTAGTTGATCAGCTTTTCAATTCGAGCGAAAAGAGGCTGGCCCGTGTCCTTCTATTGCTGGCTCATTTCGGCAAGGAAGGGACACCCGAAACTGTAGTTCCCAAGATCAGTCAGGAGATGCTGGCGGAAATGGTCGGCACAACCCGCTCGCGTGTAAGTTTCTTCATGAACCGGTTCAGAAAATTGGGATTTATTCACTACAACGGCGGGCTACAAGTCCACAGCTCGCTGCTCCACGTGGTCTTGCACGACTAGCTGTTTGCCAGTGCAATTCTCCAAGAAACCAGATAGCAGCGGCTCGGATGAGATTCTGCGTGCCTTCCACAGCAATCGGCCGGTGCGTGCCCGCAAGAGAGTGATCGGCCAAACGGCCAAACGGATGTTGCAAAGGAGCATTAGTTTGAGCAATTGTGAACAGTTTCCTGAGCCCAAGTGTTGAAAATTGTTCTTGAGGTGAACCGTGCCAGTAGAGACCTTATCCGCCGCTTCGAACCGCGATAGCTCTTTGCATCGACGATAAAGAGGACGTGCAGGAATGCAAGGAATCGGCAAACAGAATCTTCGCTCTCGACAAATGGTGGACCCCGCCACTCTCCCACTCGCGCCATTGCTTCGTTTTTCTTTCCGCACTTTGACTGCCGTCGTCTTGTTGCTTTTCGCTTCTCCTGCTCGGGCCGACCTTCACCAGCATCCCGTCCTTCTCCCTGCCAATGTAGATCCCTCCAAGTGTCTTGCGTGTCACAACGACAAGGCCACAGGGAAGTACGTCCACACCGCTATCTCCAGCGGCTGCACCACCTGCCATGCGGTCGCCAACGTGAAAGGCGCCACCTACATCACTCTTACCTCTCCAGGCAATCAACTCTGCTTTACCTGCCACACAGTGTCCGCTGACACCATCCAGCATCCCCCTTACAAGGACGGCAATTGCGTTTTCTGCCACTCTCCCCACGCCAGTAATTTCCCAGCCCATCTGTACGCTTCTCCGCAGGACGTCTGCATGGCCTGCCACGTCCGCGGCCTCATGAAGGTGAATCGCAAAGCGCACGCCCTCACTCTTTCTTGGGGAACCACAATTCCGTTCAAGGAAATGGATTCCTGGTCCTACCTAAACCTCGACAAAACTCACAAGCTCAATCACCCCGTCGAAGGGCATCCGATCTCTGGCCCCAATGTTCTCCTTGGCAAGGACGCCCCTCCCATCACCTGCCTCACCTGCCACGAGCCCCACCACTCCACCGTTTCGAACCTCATCCTGCCAAAATACAAAACCACCACCGCTCTTTGCATTTCCTGCCATCATTTCCCCAGTTGACTGCTGTTAAAGACGTAACTGATGGATGGTTCTGCTCGACGGCATTCAGTGGCAACCGACGAGAGGCCCAGAACAGCATTTGAACGACCACGAGCTTGTTGCGTAAAGCCGAATCGAGTCAGCCTGAACAACCAAAAGAAAGCGCCATCGGGCGCACACCACCGGGCAGGGTCATTCCACCAGGACTCGCCCGGACGCCTACGGCAGTAACTCACTGACCCAAATTGAATGTGGTCGTTATTGAACAGAAATGTATTTCCTTAGTGCCTTAGGATGCCGTTGTGGTTGCCCTGCCATTGATCCGAAGCTAGAGGAAAGAAATGGCGGGTGCGAAGGCCGAGAGGATTGTGACACCCGGCTTTTTCGTACGCGCAGCGTCGAGCGACACGGCTGGACTTGGTGCGAGGCTATGGATAAAGACCTCGAACATCATTTTCTTCGTGCAAACACACTACTGCAAGCTGCGGAATATCCTAGAAATGCGTTCAGCAGTTGATGAACGACCATAGGTTAAGACGCAGTTGATTTAGCCCTGTCGCATCGATCTGCGCTGAGGAGTTGCACCGTGGCGAACTGTGCCAAGGTCTGGCTTCGATGAATTGTCAGAGCTTTGCCGTTAGTGATTTCAAAGCTGGAGGAGGATAAAGAAATGTTGTAATTGTTTAGCGGGCAAGAGGGGTTAAGTCCAGTACTTTGGGCTGAGAGGAACAGAGGAGACTCTGGAGAAGAGAGGAGACCGGTTGGAGTTGCTGGCGGCAGGTTTGCAGAATGCTGACCAAGATGCTTTGCGTCTGCGCTCCTCGTGTGGTGCGATTTCCACCCCATACCTTGCGAACTACCACCATCGGCCGGATGGCCTGTTCCGCTCGCCAGTTCGTGGCCTCCAGTCCGGGACAGTTCAGGAAGGTAAAGAGAGCGTCGCGCTCCCGCAGAAGATGATTGGCCAAGCGCCGATTCCGCAATGAGCGATAGCAACGTTGCAAGCTGCGATCGAGTCTGGCTTCCAGTCGTCCGCGGGCCACGGCTACACCCCGGTCGCTGATCTGATCTTGCTGGCGACGATCGCGCAGTTCGAGAGCTTGCTGCAAGAGGGCTTGTATACTACGCGGAAATTCCGCTTCCCGCTTTCCCGCCACCAGAATCATCTCCCGACAACGTCGTAACAGATGCGCCAAGCAGCTTTGGTGTAGGGCATGCAGAAACCGACGATAGACAGCCCAACCATCGCGCACCAGAAAACCGGCAAAGTCCGCGCCCAGTACCCGCGCTGCTTGTTCAAATCCGCGCCCCGGCTGAATCGCATAGACAGTGACTTGGGGTGTACTGAAGACCCACATCCACCACAACTGCCCGCCCACCTTCCATCCCGTCTCATCCGGGGTCACACTGGGACTGCCGCGAACTTGCTCCACCAGCGCTTGATAGGTCGGTTCTGCCTTCTCGGCCACACGTTCCATCGCCTGGCAGAGCCCACCTCGGCTCACCCGCAGCCCGAAGGCTTGTTCCAGGACCGTTGCCGTTTTGCCGTACGGCAGTCCCAACCCTTTATTCAGTTGCGTGGCCAGCGCCAGCGCTCGTGGCCCCAGTTGTGAGGCCGCACTGCCGATCGCATTCGAGGTCTGCCGCCGGTGCCGGCCTTGCACCCGTCGTCGGCAGCACCGACAGCGTCCCACGTGAATGCGAAACTCGATCCGCTCCACCCGCGGCTCCGGAATCTCCGTCTGAAACTGGGAAACCATCTCCCGCTCCTCGAGCCCACCTCCACATCTCGGACACTGGGCGGGCAGCGGTACTTCTACCACTTCGTCGACCCGCTCCGGGACCGGCCGACGACAGCGATGCCCATACTTCTGGCCGCTTTTGCGTCCCGGTTTCTGGGGTTGGGCTTTGGGTTTGTGTCGCGAGAAGGGGGCCGCTTGTCGCTTACTGGCTCGAAGAGCTTCTTCCAACAGCCCTCGCAGCCGTTCGTTCTCGGCTTTCAGCTCTTGATTCTCACGCCTGAGCTGCGCCATCTCTTCGGCAATATTTTCCTCTGCCACATGCCAGATTAACCGGCATTGCCGCTCCTGCAATTACATTTTGTGCAGCCCGTATCAAAGCGCTAAACAATTACGAAATGTTGAAACGTATTTTGATCGTCACAACGCTAGTTCTGCTTGTGACTCTAACTGCTGTCGCCTCAGACCGTGACGATGATGTGAATCGCACCAACAAAGCCACCCAGGTGTTCAAGGAGATCATGAACACCCCGGATCAGGGCATTCCTCAGGAACTACTGGAATCGGCGAAATGCATCGCCATCATTCCCGGAGACGTGAAATTCGCCTTTATATTCGGCGGCAACTACGGCAGGGGACTGGCAACCTGTCGCACCGGCCATGGCTGGAGCGCCCCGATGTTTCTGGCTATTGAGGGCGGCAGCGTAGGTTATCAGATCGGGGGCTCCTCCACCGACATTGTGATGCTCTTTATGAATGATCACGCCTTGAAAAGCCTGCTCAGCGACAAATTCAAACTCGGAGCGGACGCCTCAGTGGCAGCCGGGCCGGTGGGCCGGAGCGCCGCTGCTGGCACCGACCTTAAATTGGATGCGGAGATTCTGTCTTACTCGCGTTCCAAAGGCCTTTTCGCAGGTGTGAGCCTGAATGGCGCCGTGGTCCAGGCGGACAAGAGTGGGGACGAAGCAATGTATGGCCACGATGTAAACCGCCATGAAATTCTTAGCGGCAAAGTTGCCGTTCCGGAATCGGCGCAGGCACTGCTGCACGAAATTGGCGGCTATGCCCATGAAGCCAAACTTCAATAGTGGACTCCAAGCGACGGGAGGGGCGCTTCCTCGATCCTATTCCCCGCCGTCAGGTACCAGATGTGACGCGACATTAAGAGACACTTTGTAAGTGTTTTGGGAGGTTTGCCCTCTCAGTTGAAGAGGTTGGGGGACTGCTCATCGGAGCAAGAACCCAACCCCTGAGATTGTCGAGAACCGTGGGCAAGTGCACGGAACCGACCGGGAAGACTGGTTCCGCGCGAAAGCGTAGAGCGAGAAGCGATCGGGACGTACCGAGACAAGGCAGTGCTGCAGATATCCCGGGTGAGTGGGCAACTCTGGCGCTGCAGATTTAGTGGGTGGAGGCAACATGGCAAAAACGGCAGCTGGTCTGTCTGAGAATCCAGGTTCGACCGATGATCTCGTTCGTGATCTCGAAGACAGCGGTTACCCCGTGGATGGCTCAAGAGAGCAGTTTATCCACCAACCAGACGGTCTTTCTGTGGCGGCGGGCAGTGTTGTAGCCGCCCCGGTACAACCCGACAGAGTGGAGAAAAGCTGCGCTACCCCAAGCGAAGACAAAAGCACGAGCGGTGGCGACGTACCGGAAAGAGGCAATGCTGCGGGCATTGCCCGGGCGAGTTAACGATTTAGATTGGTGGAGGCAATATGGCAAAAACTGCAGTGGGTTTGTTTGAAAATTCAGGATTGGCCGACGAGGTCGTTCGCGATCTCGAGGCCACTGGCTTCCCTAGGAAGGACGTCCGTGTTTTGGGCGAGCCGCGGGAGATGGCGGGTAGTGGACTTATGAGTACTCCACGCACTGATTTTGAAGTGGACTTGATTCGTGATCTCACGGCATTCGGGGTCCTCAAAGCAGACGCCGAATCTTATGTTCAAGGGGTACGGCGCGGAGGCGTCATGGTTTTCGCAACGAGTTCGAGCGAAAAGGCCGACGCGGCTGCTGAGATTATGAACCGCCACGGCGCTGTGGAGATAGAAGAGATCAGCGCCTCGCGGCCGGAGCTTCCGAACGCGGACCCCGGTCGGGCGACTCCGGACCGCGATACTTCTATCCAAACTGGGAGGTTCCGCTCCCCCGGTTCCGGCGCCCGCTTGTTCGTCTGGTAGCTCTTCTTCAGCGAAAGACGAGTGTGCCGAGTCGAAATTCGAGAGGCTGATTCACAAGGAGATTCACGATGAACATCGACCCAGCGGAACAGGTTTTCGAGGACATACTCCCGTATCTTGAAACGCTTGATGCTCAGGTTGGGGCTATCGTCCAGCTATTGAAAGACAAGGGCATTACGACAAACGAGGAATTTGCCCGGTACGTGAAGCAGGCAGATATGGCGAGCAATGTTCGGAAGCGTGGACTCCGGGTAAGAATGGAATACTTGTTTACCCACGCCGCAGAGCGCAGCGCATTCGCGTCATAGAGGAGAGAATTGTGCTGCCGATTCTGTCCCTCGTAAACGAGCAGCGATTGCACCGCCGCGAGTGAATACTCGTTCGATTTGAACGAGCGCAGCGCCGAGGTTACTCTAGATGCCCAGAGCCTTCCCTGTTCCAGATAGCGAACGGAGTGGGAGCGAAGGTTGCAGAACCAGCGCCACGATTCAGCAAGAGACAGAGTTCCTACGCTACTGCCCCCCTACGCTGACACTCTCCAGAAGCCGGACTGACGACAAAACTTAGCTGGCTTTCCGACCTGATCAGAGCTCTACTCCTATGATATTGGCCTGTCCTGGGTCAGCGCGAATCAGTATCGTTTCTAATAGGAATATTCACTCTCGGAAACAGCATTTTGGTGCGGAGATACGGAGTCTGTGCAGTTTTGCTCAGGAGTTAGGCGAGGCGTCGGCGTCCCGTCAGCGCCTCGAAGCCGGAGATCACGTCGAACAGCTCTTCATCGATGGATTCCTGGCGAACACGGCGGAAGGTGCGGTTTAGATCTTCCAAAATGTCTTCGATGTTCTTTTCCGCGCGTTGCATGGCCGCCAGACGGCTGGCGTTTTCGCTAGCAAGGGATTCGGCGCAGGCCTGAAACAGCAGAACAAAGAGGTATCCTCGGACGAAAGCCCGAAGCGCCGACTCGGCTCCTTCGATGACCTCCGGCAAGTTCTTTGTCGGCCAAGCCGTTGCGGCGAGCTTGTGTTGCCAGGTTTGATCCAGCGGCACCAGTCGCTCGCTGACGGGCTCGTAAACAGCTCCGAATTTCGGGTGGTTGTGGAAGACATAGACCTCACCGACATCGCCGTGCTCGAGAGCCGCTTCGATTTCGATGAGAATCCGTCCGACAAGCGACGTGATGGCATTCACCGAGGTCGGAACCGATAGCAGGTCGACTGGGGCCACGCCGGTGTCCGCCAAGAGCGCGTGAGCGCGATCGCCGACGGCCCAGATTTTCGCTATTTTGCCGGGTAACGTTTTGAGTTCGTGCACAGCAAATTCCACGATTACTTCATTAAACCTGCCGACAAGACCTTGGTCCGAACCGAACACGACAGCGCCGATCTTTCCTTCATTCGTCCGCTCGTGCGGCGGCCGTTGTCCCTCGGCGAGCGAAACCGCGTCGGCCTGATGGAGACACGCGACCAATGCGAGTTCCACNNATTTTTCGACGCAGACTCTCCAATGTGCCGCTCATGGCGAAGCCTTGGCCGCGGGTTTCGGCTTAGCAGTGGATTTGGGTGCGGCGTCGTGTTTGGGTTCGGGTTCGGCTGGTTTCGGTTTAGGCGCGGGCTGGAACGGAGCAAGCGCCCGCGTGGCAACTTCCAGAACCGCCTTTCGGTCGGCGTCACTCAATTTGTCAGCTGACGTTAGCCGCCCCGCTATGTCCGCCGGGATGTCCGACGTCGCCTTCTGTATCGCCTGCTCCGCATCGCTCACCCTTTCGATCGGCACTGGGTCAAACAGGTTCGCCGTCAAAGCCAGGAGCACGGTGATCTGCTCGATCATCGAGACGGGCTGCGATTCCGGCTGTTTGAGGCAGGCTCGGATCCGCTGCCCGTGATCGATAATCTTGCGAGTGGATTCATCGAGACGAGTGCCGAACTTCGCGAACGTTTCCAATTCCTCGAACTGCGAGTAGGCGAGTTTGAGGTTGCCGGCGACAGCGCGATACGCGGCTCGTTGCGCCGCTCCGCCCACGCGCGAAACGGACTTGCCGACGTCGACCGCGGGCAGGATCCCCAGTTCGAACAGCGTGGGCGAGAGGTAGATTTGACCGTCCGTGATGGAAATGAGATTGGTTGGGATGTAGGCGGAGATATCCTGCGCCTCGGTTTCGATGATGGGAAGCGCGGTGAGAGAACCACCTCCGCGCTCCTTGCTGAGATGCGTCGCCCGTTCAAGCATCCGCGAATGAATGTAGAAGATGT
>PLBE01000203.1 GCA_003134435.1 Acidobacteriaceae bacterium | reverse complement strand
CGGTTCGTTCGATGCTGCACCGTCTCGGTATCGGCGGGAGAACAGGCCGTGAATGGTTTACAAGATACTCATTGTCTCGAGCATTGCACACTCGTCCCGACGAAATACAGAAATGGATCGACCTCGGTTGGCTTAGGTCCCGAGCATTGACCACTGACGGCGTACAGGCGTATGTCATCTACCCCGATGATTTCTGTGAGTTTGTAAAACAGCATGGGCGCTCCGTGGTGGGCCGCCGTCTCACCTATGACACACTTTGGTTTGTGCAGAATTATGTGTTTCCGCCCAGCCATGCAGAACTCCTGTCGGTTCGAGGAACGTACAACAAACAATCAGCGAAGGCGGAGATTGATCCGACCGGGATGAGCAGCAGAGAGCGCCCGCCAATCTCCCGGCTCGGGGGATCAACGCAAGAGTAAGCTCCAGGAGATCGCTCACCTGACCGGTGGCAAGGTCATCGCCGAACCCTTCACCATCCAGCTGAGAAATATTTTGCTTTCCGACTTGGATCGGGCCAGGAAAAGTATCGTCGACAAGAATCAGACGCTGGTCGAAGGCGAGGCAAAATGCGACTAACTCTGCCTGACCGAGCCGCGCGTTGCCCGCTCCAATACTCACGTTCTACCGGTTGAATCATCTGATGGTGCAGAGACGCGAAGTGAGACATCTATATTTCCGAAGACCGCCATCCGACTCAATGAACTGCGCGTCACAGCACCACTCAAACTCTAATGCCTCGTTAGGGTGGCGAGCACCCCATTCAATGAATCCTGCCATGCATGGGCGATCATTCCAGGACGAATGCTTCGGCACCGATAGGCCAGAATCCCGAACCTGGTTCCGTACGGAGCGATCAGAATCATCATCCGGAATCCCTGATACGCGTAAGCCCGCCGAATGTCGCAGCAGAAACGAGAATACCGACGGAAGCGCTCTTAGTAAGAGCCATGAACTGCTGTTGCGGGTAACCTCGAAAGATTGTCTCCTCGCAAATGCCGGCGGTAATTGAGAGCGCGATCCATACTGTCAGTTCGAGACCTCGCTGAGGGAGCATGGACACATTGCGACCCAGCGCTGCGACGCGTAGAAGCCAGCCGAATATCCAAAGGAGGATCGCCGCAACGATCCAGAGGCCAACGGGATTCCAATATCCAGCAGCACTTGGCTGAAGGATACGCCAATGATCTCCGAGAACGATGAGGACGGACGCGCCACTACCAGAACGAACAAGAGCCATTCATAGACAAGAGTCTCCAGATAAAAGCGAACACGGTTTGGATTTGCCGCTACGCTCAATTGATCCGCGGAAATCTTATGCCAGAACGACCAACCGCCGACACGGCCAGCACCAAAATCGTGTGGATTGGGCTAGCGACTTGGGGATAGGGGTCTTATGCGGACTGAGTCAAAGCAGAGTCCCGATGGTTACCTCGTCTCGCACTGCGATGGAAAGTGACCCATGCGAGGACCCGCGGTTAGCTCTGCGGGCCCTCGTTGATTTGAGACTTCATCCCTTCGACCTTCTGGCCGGAGGCACGGGCGACGTGAGCTCAGTCAATGTGCCGGTGCAGCCAGTATGCTCTTGAGCGAATCCATTGCCTTTTGAGCTTCAGCAAGCTGGGCCCTGGCTTGATCCAGCGCTTCTTTTGGCAGGAGCGCCTGCGTCCCGCCCTTCTGCCCCGGTTGCGACGACTGTCCCTGGGACGTTCCAGACTGGTTTGTTCCAAACAAGGAGACCAGCGCTTCATTGAGCGATGGTTCCATTACGACTTTGTCGCCGGTTGCCACGATCACCCGTTTCAGTTGCGGGAAATTCGTTCCCTCGGCCTTGAGATAGAGCGGCACCACATAAAGAAAAGAATTCTCAATCGGAATGACAACCAGCTTCCCGCGAATCACTCCGGAGCCCTTTTGATCCCACAGCGTGAGCTGTTGAGAAATCAGGGTGCTCTGATCGATCATCGCGCTAATCTGGTTCGGTCCGTAGATCAGCTTTTCTTTCGGGAGTTCATAGAACAGCATTCTTCCGTAGTCGGGGAAATCGCAGCGGGCGGCCAGCCAAGCTATCATATTATCCCGGTTTTGAGGGGTGAAGGGAGTCAGGATGAGGTACTCAAGCTGGTCGCTGCCAGGCAACTTCATGAGGATGTAATAAGGCTCCATGGAGTTGACTGCGCCATCGTATTTCTCTTTCGGCGCAACCCAGAGGTCTTCGCGATTGTAGAAGACCTGTGGATCGGTCATGTGGAAGGTCTCGTATTGATTCGCTTGAATGGCGAAAAGATCCTCGGGGTACCGTAGATGGCTCTTAATATCCGCCGACAGTTCAGCCAGATCCTTGAATACGCCCGGGAAGGCGCGCCGATAGGCTGCAAGCACGGGATCGTTCGGATCCATGATGTAGAACGAGACGGTTCCGTCGAACATGTCGACGACGGCCTTGACCGAGTTGCGAATGTAATTGATGCCGGGGGCCGCGCCAGTGGCCTGCGGCTGCGAATACGGGAAATGGTCCGAGGTGGTATAGGCGTCTTGAATCCAATATTGCTTGCCTTCGCTCACCACGGCGTACGGGTCCCTATCGAGAAGCAAGAAGGGCGCCACTTGTGAAATACGCTCCTGCACGCTCCTCCAAATCTGGATTTTGCTCTGCGGCCTCAGATACGAAGTGAGCAAAATATTGATGTCGGCTTGAGTCCAGGAAAATAAAAGCCGTTTCCACACGCTGTCCAGAGGAATTCCGCCCTTACCCTGATAGCTGGTATAGACATNNTGCCCTTGGGATAATCGAATTCCTTAATGCCGGTGGAAACGATCTTGTAGCCCGGCGTCACTTCTCCATAGTAGATGGCCGGCTGAGAGATATTCAGTCGTGCGTACTGAGATTCGGGCGGAATATTCTTGATGAGATATTGCGGAAAGCCTCCGCCCTCGGTCTTCGACACAGAGTTCATGACGAGGCCATAGCCGTGGGTGAACTGCAATTCCTCGTTGACCCAGGTTTGCGCCTGCGCAGGGAGTTCGGAGGCAAGTTCCCGCGAGGCCAGCATCACCTGGTGATAACCGTCCGACAAATGGTAGCGGTCGACATCCACGTTATAGAACTGGTAGTAGAGGCGAATCGCCTGGGTTTGCTGATAGGTCTGAAGTAAAGGCCGCGAATCCCAGAGGCGGACATTCTGTATCGTATCTTGATTGCGGGAGAGAACCTCGGGAGTTAGATCGGTCAGAGCTGGATATGCGGTTTCCTGGATCCCGCCAAGGTTATAAGCCTTGCGAGTGAAGTCGATGTAATGGTTAAGATATGGAGTTTCCCTGCTTAGCTCGCTGGGGCGAACCACGAACGCTTGAACTAACGGAGGCAACGCCAATACGCCGACTAAGTACAACGCGGCATAGATGCCGACTCCGATGGCCAGCACCTTAATTCGTGGACGGCGGTAGGCAAGAACAAGGAGGGCACAGGCCATGACGGAAGCGCCGAGCATCATCCAGAAAACGACCCGAGTTACGTGAGCCGCTGCGTAGCCGGCTCCGTAAACCACGCCGAGCGTCGAA
Organism: Acidobacteriaceae bacterium; assembly: GCA_003134435.1. Taxonomy (GTDB): domain Bacteria; phylum Acidobacteriota; class Terriglobia; order Terriglobales; family Acidobacteriaceae; genus Acidiflorens. The sequence continues at coordinate 5,908 of PLBE01000203.1, read as the reverse complement.
TAAACGAGTTCGTAGTGATCCAGACAAAAGCCCCACGCGAAACTGCCAGCCAAAATGAAAAGGAGAATGATCAGATGGCGGGCCGTATTGTCGGCGATCGTGAACTGTTGACCGGGTTTAAACTGCCGCAGGCCAAGTACGCCGAATAAACCCAGAATCGCGAGAGCGCCGACGGTTAGGAAAGTCAGGTTTCCCTGCAGCAATTCATAGAACGGAAGCCGGAATAAGTAGAAGCCAAGGTCCACTCCATAGAGAGGGTCGCTGAGGCCAAAAGACCCGCCATACCGAAATCTGAGATAAGTGTCCCACTGGGAAGATACTGCGGCCGCAAACATAAGAGAAACGAACATTACGGCCACACCGCTCGCCCACATCAACAGTTTGGGACTCAAATCGGTGCTGATTCCTCGGAGCGCATCCGCAGCGGCGAGGACTTTTCCGGCAGGAGACACGGTCGTGACCCTCAAAGGAGGGACTGTCGAGGGTGAAAGGTCGATGCGCTTGGCCGCAAAACGAGCGTTGATCCACAGATAAAGAAATGCGAATACCAAGGCCACAACGAACATTCCCCACTTGACCGACAACAGTGTCCAGAAGATGCCCACATAGTCGAGTTCCCGCATCCAGAGCAACTTTTGGATTAGTCCGAGAAGGACTGCCAGAACAATGACGAAGGCGGCTGCTGACAATAAGCCCCATCTCAAAAGGTGGCGTTTTTTGGGTGGCTCGTACCGGCGGCCGTTATCGTGCCGTTCATTTGCGTCGGGCGTAATTTTCTCAACTATTTTCTCAGCGAGGGTAGCGCTCATTATGCATTCACCGTGGGATATGAACTCCTGCCCACTATCGGGCAACGGCAATGCCAAATCTGTTCAATTGTGCACACACCCTTACGGATCGCGAACGACTGCTTGGTGAAAGCGATGTTCATGTCACCCTTCCGTCTGGCCTCAACCTGCCAGACCACGGGATTGTTGCCTCGAACAGATTGGATTGTGATCCTTATTGCACAGAAACGCCTTCGCTTGCTGCTTACGATGCGACTTGAGATTCTTTTAAGGAGAAACGACAGCATGTTGAAACGTACTCTGATCGTCGCAGCCATGACTTTTGTGGTAACGCTAACCGCAGTCGCATCATCGGACCGCGAGGACGATGTTTATCGCACGCAGAAAGCTGCCCAGGTCTTCAAGGAAATCATGGACACGCCCGACCAGGGTGTCCCTCAGGGTCTGCTGGAATCGGCTAAATGCATCGCCATCATTCCAGGGGACAAGAAGTTCGCTTTCATCTTTGGCGGCAGCTACGGCAGGGGAGTGGCTACCTGTCGCACCGCAACCGGCTGGAGCGCTCCCATGTTTGTGGCGATTGACGGTGGAAGCGTGGGTTACCAGATTGGTGGTTCGTCCACTGACCTGGTGATGCTTTTTATGAACGATCACGCGCTGCAAAGCCTGATGAGCGACAAATTCAAGATAGGCGCGGACGCCTCCGTGGCGGCGGGACCGGTTGGCCGCAACGCCGCTGCCGGCACCGACCTTAAACTCAACGCGGAGATTCTGTCGTATTCGCGTTCCAAGGGAGTATTTGCCGGAGTGAGCCTCGAGGGCGCGGTGATGCAAGCCGACAAAAGCGGAGATCAAGCCATGTACGGCCATGATGTGAGCCGCCGGGAGATTCTAAACGGCAAAATTGCCGTTCCCACTTCAGCGCAACCGCTGTTGGATGAAATTGGCGGGTATGCCCGCGTCGCGAAAGCCGAATAGTAAGAGTAAGCGTGGCGCCGCGAGGGACTGATGGTGTTTGAAGCTAAGAGACCACTGAATACAGCTATACAGCCACGTGACTTGTGGTCGTAGGGGTTGGGCGTGCTCATCCGAGCAAGAGCCCAGCCTCTACTCATGTCCGAACCCTTTAGAAGGTGTCAGGCTACTGGCCGGCGCCGCGGTAGTTGGCGAGGGAAGTCAGCGCACTGATGCTTGTCGAAAGCTTGCTGTATTTTTACCGGCGCCTTTACAGGAACTGGGCCACCACCCGGTACGATCCAACTACAGCCTCGGCATCCCCAAGCCGCAAATGTGTCATCCTCCACCCAAATAAGATCCCTGACCATAGCGGAACTTACCAAGAATTGTCCGTTCTAATCCAATATGGAAGAGGTTTATTTTGAGATTTAGCGTCACGAGAAAATAAATATGCCCAAGTTGTCTTGTTAAGAAATGGACTCCCTAGAAAATGATGTTGGATGAGATGAAAGGGCATGACCATGGCGCCAAGGCTTTGGCCCCTCGGAATCGCCGCGCGGTTGTCGAAGCAAGTTGCGACTCTTGCTGTATGTGAAATCTTAGACGCCGAACACGTCCATATCGTTTGCCAGCACATTCAAGATGTCTCTGCGACTGATGATCCCCTGCATGCTGCTGGCGGTCAAATCCTTCCTTGCGAAGTGATCAGCGCGAAGGCAGAGTCAATCGATTCGCATCGCAGCCACCACCTCCCACACAGAATTCAACGTGTCGGTTTATAAGAAGCTGATCATGCACTCTAGCTCACTTCCCAGTGGCAACGGCTTGAAGGGGCGCAGTTTTGTGGTAGCCGGAATAGGTTTCATCCGCTTGCAACTTTCGAGTGAATAAGTGGAATATTTTGGCCCGCGATTTCATCGCGAAATGCTTTGGAAGCCAGAGGTTGTCTCCCAGCGCCATCTTCTCCAGTTCGAAGTGTGTCCCCGGCTCGACCTCGGCGAGAAAACCTGCGATTGAAACCGGGTGGATGACTGTGGCTTCGACCTTGACCCATTGGAATGTCTTTTTGTCGATCCAAAGTTCGCCCTCCATGCCCGTCAACACCCTGGCCTGGGTATTGGGCGGCTTGTACCCGGGGCGGGGCGTCGCCTTGAGCACATAAACCTCTTGCTCGCCTAGCTTTTGCTCGCCCACCAGCTTGAAGTCGAGGGCCTTTGTTAATTGTTCCATCAGCAACTGGTCGCCCCGGCGATGCTTTTCGTACCTCGCAATCCGTTTCCCTCGTTCCTGTTGAGGTTCATTCTTGCGTTCATCGGAGGTCGCGTCCAGCTTTCGCTTTTCGCCTGCTTCCTGTTCTGGCGAGAGCGGTTTGCCGTTCACGGCTACCAGTCGTTCATAGGGAGAACCCAAGATCATGAGCTCGTCGTAGGTCTTGGTTGCTCCACGTGGTTGCCGGTCACGCTCGACAAAATCATAGTCAGGAGCGGCTTTCCAATCCGCCGCGTTGGCCTCTACGGAACCTTCTATGATGGTGTCGGCGTCGCTTTGGGCAAACGAAGCGACCGCCATTGCCACAACAAGAATAACCAGCTTAATCATGCTCTTCATCTGATTCCTGACCGTTCGACCGTAACAACCGCGCCGTCATTCTTCTGAGCAACAGTGAGCACTGTCTGCCGCTTAGGTGTCTGGCCGGTCCTGGGCGTTCTTTCTTGAAGAGATAGACCGCCACACCTAGCTAGCTAGGGCCATGCCCCAAAAAATGATTCAACGCGAGCACCGATCAAGGGACAATCACCGCTGATCCCTGCTCCGTTTCTTTCTTGACCGCTTCAAGCGCCTGATTCGCGTCCGCGAGGGCGAACACCGTAACGTTCGGACGGATGTGGAGGTCATGCGCGATCTGGAGAAAATCGCGGGCATCCTGGCGGGTCATATTCGCCACGCTGCGAATCTGCCGTTCGCCCCAGAGGAGCTTGTCATAGTCGAAGGCCGGCATCTGGTCGAGATGAATGGCGTTGATTGCCACCACACCGCCTTTGCGTAGACTAGCGAGGGCACTGACTACTACTTTTCCGCTGGGCGCGAACGTGATGGCGCGGTCAATAGGCACGGGCGGCTTCTCATCCTCTTTACCGACCCAGGTTGCGCCCATCAAAGTCGCGCTTTTCCGATGCGATTCGCCCCTGGTTACGACGTAAACTTCGCATTTCCACGATTGCAGAATGGCGATCGCCAAACTTGCGGAGCTGCCAAAACCAAAAAGTCCGACTCGCTCACCTTTCTCAACCCCCGCCACTCTTAAGCTGCGAAAGCCGATGATGCCTGCGCACAGCAAGGGCGCGACATGCTCATCATCAAGGCCTGGGGGCAGCGGGAACGCGAAATCTGAACGCGCCGCGACATACTCGGCGTAGCCGCCATCCACGGTGTACCCAGTGAAAACAGGATGGTCGCATAGATTCTCCATGCTGTGATGGCAGAACCAGCAGCTGCCGTCGACCCCGCCCATCCACGAAACGCCGACGCGCGATCCCAGCGGCAATTCCTTGGTGGCGCCTTCGACTACTTCCCCGACGATTTGATGGCCGGGAATCAGGCGCGGCCGAAGCGCCGGAAGATCTCCTTCCACGATATGAAGGTCCGTGCGACAGACTCCGCAGGCAACAACCCGCAGCAGCAAATGTCCTGCTTCGAGTGTTGGATGCGGAACATCTTCGATATGAAGAAACGGTTGGGACGCGGTGTGAGTCGAGGAAAAAACGGCAGATTTCACGGGTTTCGGTTCTCCGGGCTTACGTGGACGAGTTTCAGCGCAACCAATGAACCGCGCCACAATTCTGAATCTACTTGCAGACAGACGCGGAGAATGAGCAATACGGAACAGAACCGTTTCAGCCAACGGCGCAGTGTTGAGCCAGCTTCGACAGAATTTCGAATCAAAAGGAAAGTAAGGAGACATCATGACACCGACTACGAAATGCGCACACCCCGCTTGCAACTGTGCATCGGCGGAAGGCAGCAAACACTGCAGCACCGCTTGTGCCGACGCGAATGCCGCTACAAAGCTCACCTGTCAATGCCAACATTCTGGTTGCCAGAGCAAAGGCCTGAAGGCGTAGCGAACCAGCCCATTTAGGGCGCGGCAACCTTAACTGTCGCGCCCCCCTTACAATTATGAAAATCGTGTCCACAGAAGAAATGCGCGCCATTGACCGTGCCAGCAGCCAACGCTTCGGCGTGCCTACGGTGACCCTGATGGAAAACGCCGGTTCCGCTGTCGCGGATTATGTTTTGGCGGGTCACGCGGCAGCTCATCGCATCGTCGTATTCTGCGGTAAGGGGAATAATGGCGGCGATGGCTTCGTCGCCGCTCGGCGGCTGCAGCAAGAAGGCAGGACGGTGCAGGTGATCCTGCTGGCCAGCCCCAGCGATCTGCGGGGCGACGCCGAATTCATGTTCGACAAATTGCCGGACCCGGCGATCGTGGTGCAGTCCAGCGATGAATTGAAGAACCTTCTCGATTCCGCGGACTTATATCTGGATGCAATTCTGGGTACAGGGTTCAAACCCCCAGTGCACGGACTTTATGCGGATGCGATCGCGATTATGAACGCGAGCCAGGTACCTGTGATCGCGGTCGACATTCCTTCCGGCGCCGATGCCGACGGCATGAGCCCACAGACGGGAACGATTGCCCGGGCCGATGCCATCGTTACCTTTACCGCACCACGTCCTGCGCACGTGTTCGGACTGCTGACGACGGGAGTTACGTTGGTCGCCGACATCGGGTCACCCGCGGAGGCGATTGTTTCGCATCTGCAACTGAATGTGATTACAGCTCGCGACGTCGCTCCCTTAATTGGGCCGCGACCGCCGGTATCAAACAAAGGTAGTTACGGGAGCGTGCTGGTGGTTGGAGGTTCGCGGGGAAAAGCGGGATCGGCGGCGATGGCTGGGATCGCCGTGCTCCGATCCGGTGGTGGACTCTCGACCGTGGCTACCGCGAAGTCCGCATTGGCGACCATTGCAGGTTTTCATCCCGAGTTGATGACTGAACCTTTGCCGGAGACCGATGCGGGAACCATCTCGACCGGGGCGCTGGATCTGATTGCTGAGTTGTCGGAAGCACGGACTGTGCTTGCGATCGGTCCCGGCATTTC
>PLBE01000084.1 GCA_003134435.1 Acidobacteriaceae bacterium | reverse complement strand
AGACATCGAATCCGCATCGCAGCCGTGACACTTCGCGCGGTTGCGGTGAAACGATAGGCTCGCAGTGCGGTCGCCATTCTGGTGCGACCCAACGCGCCAGCAGTGCGCGACATTGCGCCCCGCCATGCGAATCCCCAGCGCGCTCGCTACTTCTGCAATCGGAATCCGGTGTCGTATGTAGGCCATGTCGGGAATTTCTCCGCTCACCGTTCGGCCTCTTCCGGATCGCGATAACGCACCGCTTCACTGAAGAGCCGCTGCTGTGGCTCTGTTTCGCGTGCTGGCTTCGGAGCGCTTCGCGGTATCGCTGGAATCGGCCGCAGTCGGAAGTAACCGTGCTTCACTCCATCGACAATTTCGATTCGGTTCTCGATCGAGATGCCTTGTTTGCGCAGCGCATGAATACGCGCGGAATACTGCAAACTGATCTGACTGAGCACCAGCGCAGAAACCCACGCCCCACTCTTCAGCGCTTCGAGGATGCGCGCCTCTTGCGACTTATCCGAGACCAGCCGAGTCACACGCGCACCTCTGGTCCCTCAGATTTCTGGCACATCGCTAGCAGTTGACACTTCGGACTCTTTAACGGTTTCTGCGGTGTGGCGAGAGCAATGCAGCGCACAATTCCAGGCGTCGCAGCGCTTACCAGACTTGCGAGCCTGCGCAATCTCCGCGAGTGAGAGAGTGTGATTGAGTCGTGCGCACGGTTCGTTAAAATGGCACTGACCGCGCGGAGGTGTTTTTGGATCGCTGAAACTTGCCAGTCGCCTGAGACGGTGTTATTAGTAAGCTTGTCCATCGCTTCTCCTTTGTGTGGCGTTCGCGCTTCCATGCCTGGTGATTGCGGACGCCGCGCATTTCCTAAACGAAATTCCTCCAAGTCGCCCGGAACACTAGGCAACGCTTCTCTGCGTCAACTGTTTGATTGGTTCCACCAGCTTCTCTACCGCCTTGGCTCTTCGCCACAAGTCAGTCGCAGTCTCCTGCTTGCTGGTTTCCATGCTCGCGAGCCGAAGGATTGCAGCGCCATGCTGCAGCGTTGCCGTCGCCTCACGGATTAAGTCACTTGCTGTGCTCATGCTGCCCATCCTGAAAGAAAACTCCGGACAGGAATAGTCGTACGACCGCGGAGACGAGTGACGAGTGGCTTATGTACTTTGTAATCGTGAGGTTGCCGGAAGTGACTTTGACTCGTCGTCGACGAGTGCGACGAGTGACTACTTCAGTAGGGCGTCGAAGCTCAGAATAATCGCATCGATCGAATCCGCAAGATGATGGAGCGGTGGGAACATAGGTTCACCCTCCATAACCTCCGCATCTCCGAACGCTATTTGAAACGTGAAGCTCGGATTCTCATCGATATTCGGTTCTCTGGCCTGTTTCAAGATACGGAAGAGCTCTGTACCATCCCTGAGCGGCCAAGCATAATCCGCAGGCTTGAGGATGATTCGCAGAGAGGGAACATTCTTGATGGGGAACATCTTGCCAACATCTACGCCGACACCTGTATGGGCTGCGCCGACGACGAAGAGCAGTCGGTGTTTATCGGTATTGTTGAGCTCATGGAGTCCCCACAAGTCCTCATTCCCTCCACCGTACGGCTTAAGCGCACGGATTTTATCTACGGCGCCTTGGCTCATTCCCTCTACTTTTCGCTTAAGCATGGCTTCAAATTTCTCGAAGTTCTCCGCAATCGGGAAAGCGGTCTGCCCAGTCGGCACGCAGTTGTGAGCCAAGACGAGTTGCCAGGCGAGATGATCAAGCGCGGTTCGAAGATTTTGGAGAATATCCCCGATGATAGTCGGGAAATCCTCGGGGATCGCGGCGCATTTGCCGAGCTTGAAGATCAAATCGCCAGTCTTCGGATCATCCTCTCGAACGACGGGATATGGTGCAGGACCACCACGGAAAAATTGATCAATCCGCCCATTGAACTCTTCGATATGATGTTTGGCTCTTTTGATTTTGCGGCGAACCAATTCTGTTCGATTGACGGTCATCATGGGAAGTCACTTCTTTGTCATCCGGTACTTTTCGTCATTGATCCGCTTCCGCCACTTAGTGTCTTTGTAAGCTTGCGAATAACTCCTAGGCCAGCCTTCATCCAGCCATTCACGAGGGGGAGGCACGCTGCGTTTATCCATCTCAGCGCAATACTTCGGACCCTCCACGAGGAGGTCTGAGATTTCACAGATCATTTTCCGTCGCTTTTGAAGGTGTGGTTTACTGCGTCGTGTGGATCGCTTCGCAGTCGCGGAAACTTGGGCTGGCGATTGTGTTATTGGCCCACGGCCGATGATCTCAATCAGTCGTGCCAGTTCTTTTTGGTGGTGATCAGCGCTGACTTTTGCCAGCATCCGGGTGTGCTCTACATAAGCGGAAGTCTCTTCTGAGTTTGCCAAGTGGTCACCCCCCTAATGAGTGACGCCCGAAGCCGGACAGGTGATTAGGGCACATGGCCGGTACAGCCCTCGGGTTTTCTACGCCAACATACTAGCCGAATTGGACGCGACCCAGTGTTTTTTCCGTCACGAATCGCCCGAAGCGAAGGCGGGCCGGCCGGTGTTCCGGTTGTTCGTGTCGCCGCACATGACGGTGTGACCCGTTTCACAGACAGAACAAGCTCGCTAGTGTGCCATTAGTAGGCTGTGAAAGAGGTGACCACCGTGCGTCGCATCTGTGCCTTTCTGTTCTTAATGCTGTTAACTTCGTCCGCATTCGCGCAAAATTTCCCGCGCGCCGAAGTGTTCGGAGGATATTCCTTGCTGCATATCGACACGCAAGGTGTCACAGGCTCTACACTCGATGCGCTATGCAACAATGCCTTCGGAACGGGAACGTGTCCGCCGGGATCGTTTCAAGTTCACACCAATTTCAATGGCTGGAATGGAGCGGTACAGGCCAATCTCAATCGCTGGGTAGGTATCACTGGCGATTTCAGCGGTCATTACGGGACACCCGTAACAATCAGTTCCCAAGCTCAAGCCATACTCATGCAAAACGGAATAACCGGCCTTCCGCCAAAGGCCACTTCTTACAGTTACTTATTTGGCCCCGTCACTTCCAGCAGGCGTGACCGCTTGACGGTGTTCGCGCACGCACTGTTCGGCGCCAACGACCTGAGCGCGACCGTAAAATCTGCAAGCGTCAAAGGATTCGCTATTCCCGGCCTCACCGCTTCGGATACTGCTTTTGCCGCCGCCTTCGGCGGTGGAGCGGATTCGAAGATTGCTAAGAATCTTGCTTTTCGCATCCAAGCCGACTATCTGCTTACTACCCATAACTTCAGTGGTGGGGTGCAAGGCGTCGCTGCGCATCAGAATAACGTCCGCGCCTCAGTTGGGATTGTCTACAGCTTTGGAGCGGGAAATGCTCGTGCGGAGCCGAGTCAATCGCCACGCGCAACCGCTGTAGGTATGAAAATACCGTCTCTCGGAATCACGGTCACACTTGGCGCAAATTCAGGGGCGGAGATTACAGACGAAGCGCCGAACGGCATAGCGGCGCTTGCTGGCGTTCACGTAGGCGACGTGATTAACGCAGTGGACGGCAAGCGGGTGAGCACTCCGATGGAACTAGCGGCAGAACTGACCAAACGTCCGGACGGGGATAAGGTCAAAATCGGCTTTTTAATTCGCGGCCAATGGCAGACGGATAAGGTTTTACTGCTCGGAAACCATTGACCGGCGACGCGAAAAGAGCCTCGAAACGGGAGTGAGTCTGCAAAGAGTCTGCAATGATCAGTTTTAGCGGCATGGAATCAGGCGATTGCCGAGAACAACGCCTGCACTAGGCGTGACCTACGCCGGCAACGCCGGCAGAGCGCTTTCCACAAGTTGCTTGAGTCGCTCTATCTCGCGAGGATTGAAGTTATCCGTCGCCTCGCGCACGTGCTCTGCGATCGCGAGCTCCAGATCATCCGCGCTCTGCGCTCCTCCTGGCATGTGCACGTGCTGGTGCCGGTGTAAGTGCAGACTGCCGGCGCCCGGCTGTGGCTGCAGTTCGCCGTTCACTCTCGCAAGCAACGTCACACACTCTCGAAGTTCGCGCTGTGCTGCGATACAGTCCCGCCAATTCTTTTTCTTCCGTGCCTCACTGATAATTGCCTCACAGCCTGTGATCATGTCCGCGATCCGCGTGAGTAACTCCGCTGGTGCGCTCGCTTCCGCGGCGCGCTCGGCCTTCACTAACTGCACTGGCAAGTGCTGGCGGTGCCGATGAATCGACCACGCGCTGAGCCCGGCGTTGCGTTGCGCGATCAGGCGCAAAGGCGTACACCTGAGCAGTTCTTCTTCGATGGCGAGTCTCTGGGGATGCCTGCAAACTTTGCAATTCATGCGGGTTCAACTCCTAGTGTTGGAACGGGAAGCGGGTTGCGCTCCTAATTCGCAGCGTTGCAGTGCTCTGGTGCTGAGTATAAGGCGGGTTTGTTGCGCTTGTTGCGAATTAAGTGAGTGTGTTGCGAAACGGAGTACGTGAGGGTTTGTAAGTGAGCGAGGAGCGGAGTAAGAAGCGCTGTGGGAGCGTCTAGGAGCGTTTGGGGGTTAGAAGCGGTCGGTCGCGTGCCGTCGCGCTGCCCTGCCTCAGCGCTGCGCGCTGGCGATGGCAAAGAAGCGA
>PLBE01000075.1 GCA_003134435.1 Acidobacteriaceae bacterium | reverse complement strand
TTCGGAAACATGGACATCTCGAAGATCACCACAGGAAAAATCATGGAATATCGAATTCACCGACACCAACAAGCAATTGCGAAACGCGGCAAGCCGCCGGCACACAGCACGATGCATCACGAAATCGTGACGCTGCGTCAGACCCTGAAAACTGCGACGCGCCACGGATGGCTCGACCGGCTTCCAGATTTCTCTGAGCCGTACCGGCCATCATCGAAAATCTCCTACCGGGCATGGTTTTCGCCAGAAGAATACGAGAAACTCTGTGAAGCGACTCGAAAACGCGCAATTGAGCCGAAGAAAAAGGGCTTCAGATGGGAACAGGAGGTTCGAACCTAAATGCGGGGCCGTCGAGGGCCCCGGAAAAGCCGAGTCCAACGGCCTTCAAAAAAGCCTCTTTTAAGGTCCAGAGTTCGATGAAACGAATCCGGCGCAGGTCTTCTGAATATTCGCGTAAACGGAGCCACTCATGATTCGCAAAATACCGGGACGCTATCTCCAGCGGCAATGTGACGCGATCGGAGCTTTCGATATCTATGCCCAGGAGTTTGCCAAAGGTAACTCCACAACCTACGCATCCATTCAAGTGTGACAGGCTGAATGAAAGATGTGCGAGATCTTGTTGGGGGTTGTCGATCGAAGGTTTACCGTAATTGTCCGCTCTAAATCTCCAGTTAGCCGGACTCACGTCGGAGTAACGAGAGAGCGTGCGACGCAACAGATCATGAGCGATGGCGAAGTCACGGCGGTCTGCCGGGAAGTGCAATCGGTCTCGCCTCACGATCTCCTCCTCCGATAGATAACGATCGGCATCGCTGACAACCTCGGCAGAAAGATCTGCCGTCTTGCGATACCACACCTCTACGAGAGCGCGTTCCAGGTTTACCACGGTGGATTGCTGCAGCATTCGAAGACCAACATCTCACGGCGTGTCAATTGTATTCTGACTCGTTTGTTGCGCAGGACGGTCGAACGGTTCGTGCGCGACCTGCCCCTGCTTTCGTTCAGATGAGAATACGACAACTTTCTGCTTCCGGGTTAGAAGCCTGGGGACCGCCAGAAGCAAGGGACTGCGTTTTGAGTCCCTGGCCTCTCGCTCAGTTGTGTAAAAGCTCGCCGCCGCGAATTCCTTCAACGGCCACCGAATCGTCGATTCTTGCGCCTAAAAGGTATGCCGCCCCATGAACACGGCAGGTGAGAAATAAGTGGCGCGCCGACTCGGCGCTGACCAATTCCCGATTTGGAGCAACACTTACGAACATTTTGTAAAAGTAAGCATTTTTAACTTGCGGGCGTTCGTTCTGCTTGCCTATGTTAGAGGAATTACGGTCGTCTCTTGACCACGATCTTTGTGACTCGCATGCACTAACAGATCGAATCCCTATATCCACAGAGGTAACCTCGATTCGTATTGGGGCTTGAAATCGCGCTTGGTCTGGGCCGAACAATCGCGGGTAAGAAGCCTTGGCGGTAGATAAGGGTCCATGGGATCGTTATCGATCGTCGAAGAGGCCATTTAAGGAGGACTTTATTCCCTAATGTATAGTGTCCTTTCGGCAGGCCTGCGNNGATCGTGACGGAAAAAGATGTCGTCGCCGAAACAAAAAGTGTTCCAGAAAAAGACGCCGTGACCGAAAGAGAGCTCGCAGCATTTAAGACGGTCAAGAAGTACATGTGGATTTCCATGGGAGCCGGGCTGATTCCGGTCCCGTTCTTAGATTGGGCCGCAGTTTCGGGCGTACAGCTCAAGATGATCGCCGATCTTTCGAAGAGCTACGGCATCCCGTTTAAGGAAAGCACCGGGAAAGCGGTCATTGGCTCCATGGCCGGATTCATTCTGCCGCACTCCCTGGCATGCGGGTTCCTGGGCAGCATGTTGAAAGCAATTCCAGTGGTGGGTGCTCTTGCTGGTGCGCCCGCCATGGCCGTGTTCTGCGGGGCCTATGCGTGGGCGCTGGGCAACGTGTTCATTCAGCACTTTGAATCCGGCGGCACCTTCCTCAATTTTGATCCGGAGGCGGTGAGGGAATACTTTAAGGCGCAATTCGAGGAAGGTCGGAAAATAGCGACGGGCATGAATGGGGGACAGAAGACCGAGGCTGCGGTTTAGTGCCATGAATGTGGGATGTGTAGCCGGATACTTGGCGCTGTGCTTGGTGGCGGGAATTCTGGGACGCAACCGGCGCATAGGATTTTGGGGGTTTCTATTCTGCTCCATTATCGTTACCCCATTTATCAGCCTCTTGTTTCTGTATTTTGCGTCCATGCGAAAGGCCTGATGTCCGTCGCAAAGTAGCTACCTGGAAGTTTCTTGGGCAGCGGTGTGCGCTGAATCCGGGAAGGAGTTCGCGCGTCAACCACGATTGCCAAGTCCACGTGACAAGCCAAGGTGCGCTCGACTAAATCTGCGAACGGCTGGCTCAGGAGGTGAAGAAACTGCGCAACATTAAGGATCATGAGCAATGAAGTCGACTCGTGACTGGGTGGCCGCTCGATTAAGAGGCGCTCGCGACTTTTGCAAGCGCCAAGCCCCCTACTTGATCCTCGTCTCGTTCCTGTGCTGTTTCTTCGTGGTTCTTTTCTTTAATCGGATCGTGGTTTCCGTTTACCCGGGCGAACTGGGCGTGCTGTGGCGGCGTCTGGGCGGTGGCACACAGATCGACACGGTATATCGAGAGGGAATGCACGTCATTCTTCCAATCAACAAGATGTATGTCTACAACGTCCGCAAGCAACAGTTCACCGACTCGATCAACGTGTTGACGGTCGACGGCCTCACAGTAGGAGTTAAATATTCGGTGCGCTATTACCTGGAGAAAGACACGCTGCCCCTACTGCACCAGCGCGTGGGACCGGACTACGTGAACGTAGTTGTGCGTCCCGAGATTCGCTCGGTGATGCGGACCGTATTCGGACAGTACAAACCCGAGGAGATCTATACCACGCAGAAGGCAATCCAGGAGCGTGTGAGCGCGCTCTCCATGGGGCATCTGGGGGGGCGGTTTGTGTCTTTGGACGACGTGCCGATTGAGAGCATCACGCTGCCGCCGAAGATCTCGGAGGCAATTGAAGCCAAGATGGCCCAGCAACAGCTGGATGAGGAGTATGGGTACCGGCTCCCGATCGCGGCGAAAGAGGCTGACCGCAAGCGCATCGAATCGGCCGGCATCCGGGATTACAACAACACGATCAACAACAGCCTTACTCCGTCCGTGCTCGCCTGGCAGGGAATTCTGGCAACCCAGGAGTTGTCCAAGTCGCCCAATGCCAAAGTCGTCGTGATTGGTTCAGGCAAGAGCGGCCTGCCGCTTATTTTGGGAAAAGAGTGAGCATGAAAAGATTACTGCTCCCGATATTGTCGCTCGGACTATTGGCCTACGCCCTGGTTCCCCAGTGGCAGTCTTTAGATCGGATGGGCGAACGGAGATTCCAGACCCTCAAGGGTCCGCAGAAGGAAATCTTAGTGGGAGTTTGCTGGCCGTTTTCGGTGAACCAGGACGGCATGGCCGAGGGTCTTCAACTGGCGCAGGAAGAGATCAATGCTGGCGGTCTGGCCGGTGGCATCCCGATT
>PLBE01000164.1 GCA_003134435.1 Acidobacteriaceae bacterium | reverse complement strand
CATCGCGGCCGACGAATCAGTCTTGCCACGTCGTGAGCAGTCAAGAGCTGATCCAACGGTGGAAAGCGTTCTTCGACGAAACCCGAGATCGAAACTCTCGGCATCCGAGATGCCGGTTCAGCGAGCGGCGGGATTGCTGATTGCTGGAATTTCATAAACGACCTTCAGTGTGGTTCCGGTCGTTTAGGGTTAAGTTGTCACTAATGAGAATGATGCACGAAAATCGAAATGATTTCATCTGCGAGTTGCGCGGCTTATTCAGCGAAACTGAAGTTTGCAAACCCGCACGAAAAGTTTGATTATCAAAGGGGCGAATGGACGGTGGGTGCCGAACGCATGAATAATGACCTTGAACGTTTCCCGGAGTCTCGCGGTCTCGGCACTATTGGCAGCTTCTTGCAAAACGTCCTGATGATTGCGTGGCAGATCGCGCGGCTCTTGATCGTTGCGTTATTGATGCTTTTGGAGCCAGTACTGGGCTTTGTTCTCTGCGGTCTAGCGCTGGTGGGTGTGATCGTGTCGGTGATTCTCAAATTTTCTGGCGCCGCACCTAACTTCCCATTTTGGTCAGCGCTTGCCATGTCGGCGGGGCTCTACTTCGCTTTTCTTTTGTACGGCGTTGTCGTGCGATCATTGGTACCTCAACCTCGTGAGGATTGAGAAAATGACGGCTGCGGTTGCTAAGCCGCGAAACTGTTGCTGTTGATACGAAGGGAGGAGGCAGGGCGGCACTAAATCGCGCCGCCCTCGGAGGGTACTACGGCTCGCAGTATGAGCAAGTGCGCCGCGGCGCTTCATACGTCAATATCAAGAACGCGGCATTACAGCTCTTGCAATTGCTAAGCTTGACCATCTCACCTTTGGCGATTTCCTGGGCCAAAAGTAGGAGTTCCTCGAATTCAATTTTCGAGTTCGGCACGCAGGCCCGGTAAGCCTCGTACGTTTCGCAAAGGCGATCAGCGAGTATCAGTGGCGGACGTGCCTCAACGGCGCCTGTCAACGACCGGATTGGCAGAGCGTCAAAATTGATGCACATCGTAGCAAGAGCAGCAGCTTCGTTACGCGCGCGCGGCGTTCGAAGGAAAATCGCTATTGATCGCGGCGGCGGCCCGCGACGCCGGGTTTCCTGACTCACGGACCAGCGCCTGCGCAGTGTCGCAAGTCGATTTCGGGTGAGATTGGTAAAATGAGTGATCGTTTGGGTTCGCGCCTGATGGCATACCAGCCGGCGAGCTACCTCAATTCGCATTCGGTCGCGACAGAATGGATCATCCATTTCGTTCATCATTCTCCCTCGGTTGCAACTGAGGTTAAACATAAACCACCGCTTTCGCGAATAGCCGTTTCGCTTGAATATCAGTGAAACTGGCATTGGCATTTCTCCTGCCTATCAGGGAATGTACCTGTAGCCTTTAAATTTGCGGAGACTTGCAACATAATGCGCGCCAAAATTAGCCGAAGTCCGGCGATAGGATTGCAGCCGTACGAGTGGGTCAGCATGCGAAGCCTTGAGGTTGCGCGCCGTCTTAATATCCGGTGTCTTGAGTTACTGGCACGGCTATCCAAGGCTGGCCACGAAGGCCTCGAGATAGCCCGGCATCATAGGGACCTTTGGATGCAGTTCGACACGCGCGCCGGCGAGCGAGCTGCGAGAATTCCTGTCGTTTTGCTCGATTGCCATTTCCGTCGTCTGGACTGGTGGGACCGGGTCATACGGCAGAACGGCCAGCCGGTTCTCAATTCCAATACCCTGCCGTGTATTCCCGCCGAGGATGCAGCCCCCGTGCTCCGCGAAATTCTTGTCGAGGGCAGAACAATCGCTATTTCCGAGCCTCGGGCAGCGAGTCTTATACTCGGCGCGTCTCCCGGCACAGTCAGTTTGATTGCAAAGTTGACGTCAATGGATATCGACAGAATATCGATTGAATGTGCCAATGAGCTTCGGCCACGGTGGGAAGACAAAGTGACCTTCTGGCGAAACCTTCTCGTCGCGGCTCTTGGCGACGCGGACGACGCTCTCTCGGAAGTGAGCTTTCACAGTCTCCAGTTACTCGGAGGCGAGCTGATGGCTCCAATGGTTGGCACTGGGGGAACCGGCGGTCGGTCGAAAGCTTGAGGACTCAGTCGCGGACGTCAGTAGCGCGCAAGGTCTGCGATATCCAAAAAGTGAGCACGCAACCCGCGTCGATTGACTGCATCTGAACGCGTTGGCAAGGCAGCCGATGCGTCAGGGGCGGTGTAGGTGCCGTTTCTTAAAGATCGAAGAAACTCGGCCATTGCGCCGACACTTCGGAAATCAGTTTCGCTGAATAACCCCCGATACTCCGACTCCCCATAGCGCTCCGCCGTGATCTGATGATACCCGCGGACAACTTCAAATTGGGGACCAACTATGAAGCGGACATCGGCTGAATGGACCAGCGTAGCTCTACTCTTGCTCGCGCCAATGATGATGGCGTTACTTCCCGAACTGGCGCTCGCTCAAGCGGCGTCACCGTTTCTGACGGGCGCGAACTCGCTCCAGACGAACATTCTGGCTTGGCTGACGCCCATCGCCATCATTCTGATCATGGTCCTCGGCGGAATGGCGATGGCGAATCGAATGTCTTGGGGGTGGTGCATGGGCGCGATCATTGGAATCGCCATTTCGTTTGGCGCTCCCCAGGTCGTGACCTGGGTCCGCGGTATGTTCGGAGTCTGATCCGTCATGAGCGAACGAAACGCGGGACTCATAGCCGACGTTCTGTTTGTGGCGGTCACGCGGCCGCCGATGCGGTGGGGTGTCACCTACTCGGCGCTGCTCTTCAACGCAGTCTTTACAATGGAGGTTTTCCTCCTCACCAAGAATCTCCTGACGCTGCTGATGGCGGTGCCGATTCATGGAATTTGTGCGCTCCTCTGCGCGCGGGACGCCAGATTCTTTGACCTGATTCTACTTTGGGGAAAGACTCGGATGCCGGCGTACTTCGCCAACTACCGGGTCTGGATGGCGAGTAGCCACGGTCCGCTGCTGCTTGATCCGCCCACCTTGATCGGGCGAAGACGCGCGGCTACGCCAGCGCTAGTGGGACCGCCGGCGCTGTTGCGCGCCATGAACCGCACGATTGAAGCTAGTCGTGTGACCGGGGCACTGAGGACATGAGCGCGCTCCCACGTGACGTCGCCGCCCGTCGGGATTTTCCTGCGTCGCGCCGCATACCGTATAGCGCGCATTTGACTCCGGAAATCGTGTCAACGAAGGCGGGCGACCTGGTCCAAGTATTCCGGCTGGCCGGCGCAAGCTTCGAGAGCGCGGACGACGAGACGCTTAACAATTGGCATGAACGGCTCAATGTGACTTTGCGAAATATCGCCAGTCCCAACGTGGCTCTTTGGTCGCACATCATCCGGCGGCGGAGTATTACAGGTGCTCTGGGGTCAGCGGCAACGGGGTTCGCAGATCAACTGGCTCAGCGGTACCAAAGCCGGTTGGCAAACGAAACGCTCATGGTCAATGAACTGTATCTGTCCGTGGTGTTCCGCCCGATCACCGGCGCCGCGCCGAGCCTCGCATCTAGACTACTGTCGAGGAGCCAGACGCACGCTGCCGCCGCCGACCTCGCGGACTCACTGGATACATGCGTCAAGCTGGGACAGGCATTGGAAGCCTCCCTGGCACGCTATGAGCCGGAGCGTTTGGGTGTATATGAGCGCGCCGGCCGACGGTACTCCGTAGTGCTGGAATTCTTGGCCTTACTCGTTAATGGCGAATCGCAACCATGCCCACTGCCGCGAGCTCCGGTTTGCGACGTCTTGGCAACGAGTCGAGTGCTATTTGGCAGCGAAACTGTCGAATATCGATCTCCGACCGAGACTCGCCTGGGCGCCATGCTTGGCATCAAGGAATATCCGACTCCGACAGCCGTGGGAATGTACGACGCGCTGCTGTCCGCGCCCTTTCCGTTCTTGCTGACGCAATCATTTACGTTTCTTTCCAAGGCGACGGGACAGGGATTGCTGCAACGACAGCACGCCCGCATGGCAAATGCCGGGGACTTCGCCATTTCGCAGGCGCAGGAGTTGGTCGACGCCTTGGATGCTTTGACGAGCAACGAATTCGTCATGGGCGATCATCATCTGTCGTTGCAGGTGCTGGCCGAAACGGTCGGAGCGAGAACGCAAGAATCAGCCCTCGCGATGCTCAACGATCATATTGCCCTCGCGCGCACTATGCTGGCGGATACGGGCATGACGGTCGCTCGGGAGGACCTGGCGCTCGAAGCGGGGTTCTGGGCTCAACTGCCCGGCAATTTCAGTGACCGACCGCGTAAGGCACCGATCACCTCGCGAAACTTCGCGGCCATGTTGAGCTGCCACAACTATCCGTGTGGGCGCGCGAGCGGTAATCACTGGGGCGATGCACTCGCGCTGCTGGTGACGAGCGCACGGTCACCGTACTACTTCTCGTTGCACGCCAGCGACCCGAAAGATCCCGACGGCGGGAGTCGCAAGGATACCGGCCATACGTTCATCTGTGGGCCAACCGGGTCCGGTAAGACCGTATTCGTCGGGTTCATTCTCGCCATGCTCCACCGTCAGGGCGTCACTCAGGTCGTGTTCGACAAAGATCGGGGACTGGAGATCTTGGTCCGGGCCCTCAACGGCACCTACTTGCCGCTGAAGAATGGAGTCTCGACGGGGTTCAATCCGCTGCAGTTGCCGCTCACCCCCGCCAATGTGGAATTTCTCAAGACCTGGCTGCGGAGCCTCGTCCGCGGTCCGGCACCTTTGTCCATGCGGGAAGAGACGGATCTGGATCATGCCCTGCACGCCACCCTGGCGCTCGGGCTGCCGGCACGTCGACTGTCACGACTGGTGGAATTTACCGATGCCACCCGCGGCGAGGGGATTCACGCTCGGCTCGCCCGCTGGTGTGGAAGCCTCAACGGCGACTATGCCTGGGTGTTCGACAATCCCACCGACACGTTCTCGGCGCCGATGTCATCGGCGATGCTCTTCGGCATCGACGTGACGGAGTTCCTCGATAACGAGATGACGCGTCCACCCCTCACGCTGTATCTCTTTCATTTGGTGCGATCGCTCCTCGACGGCCGACGCTTCGTCTGCTGGGCCGATGAATTCTCGCGCCTCCTGGCCGACCCGAGCTTCGAGCAATTCGCCAAGGATGGTCTGAAGGTCTGGCGAAAATTGAACGGCGTGCTCGCAGCCGCAACGCAGAGCCCGAGCGACGCCCTGGCGAGTGCGATCAGTCGCACGATCATCGAGCAGACACCGACGAAGATTCTGTTTCCCAACTCCGATGCGAACGCGGAGGAATACATGGAAGGGTTTGGCCTCTCGGAGCGCGAATTCAAACTTATCAAGGAGCAATTAGAGCCCGGCTCCCGCATGTTCCTGGTCAAACAAGGGCACTACTCCGTGGTATGCCAGCTCGATCTCAAAGGGTTTGAGGGCGAGCTCAAAGTGATTTCGGGAAGAGCGAGTTCCGTCGAGCGACTGCATCGGCTGATGGACAGGGTAGGTCCCGATCCCGCCGCGTGGCTGCCGATCTTTCAGCACGATGACTAGATACCATCGACTTCGAGGGAGCGCGTCATGACGAAAAACCCGGCTTTGTTAGCACTGCTCATGATCGGTGTAGCCGGCTTGGGAGTGTGTCCTCGGGCCATGGCGCAATGGGCCGTTGTCGATGTGGGCGCCATCGCACAACTGCTGCAACAGTACGAAACGCTCAAGCAGCAATTGACGACCGCGGAGAACTCACTCTCGCAGGCCCAAGCTCAGTATCAGTCGATCACCGGTGGCCGCGGTATGCAAAATCTTTTGAGCGGAACCAATCGCAACTACCTGCCATCGGATTGGTCGCAAATCGTCGCGGCGATCAATCGGACCGGCTCAGGGTTCAACGCTCTGTCGGCCGGCATCCAAACTTCCCTTACCGCCAACGCCATCTTGACCTCGCAGCAGATGGCGGCGCTACCACCGGCACAGCGCAACCAAGTGCAGGCCGCTCGAAACTCGGCGGCAACCCTACAGGCGGTATCCCAACAAGCGCTTACCACGACCAGCAGCCGCTTCGCGTCGCTTCAACAACTGATCAACACGATCGGCTCTGCGTCCGATGAGAAGGCGATCCTCGACCTGCAGGCGCGAATACAAGCCGAACAAGTGATGCTGCAAAACGAGAGCACCAAGCTCGGCATTCTCTACCAGGCCGTGCAGGCGCAGGAAATGGCGAGAAAGCAGATGGCACATGAACAGGCGATTGCGGATATCGGATCTCTGCGCACGTTGCCGCAGCTGCGATTGCCTTGAGATTTTGGGGAAAGGTCATGAGGTTTCGGCCCGGTGCACGGTGCGTGCGGATGTGTTTAGGGTTTGTTGTCACTGCCGTAAGCGCCGCCGGCTGTGCACCGGTGCCGGATCTGGGGACGCAGACGGTGGACTACTACACCGGTCATGCTAAGGAGCGACAGACGATGCTTGAACAATGCCAGAACAATCCGGGAGAGCTCGGCAGTTCGCCCAACTGCGTCAACGCGATATCGGCGGCGCGTCTTGCAGGACAAGGATCATTGAGATCGCTTCCGTCGCTGCAGCTACCACAACCGGCCTCATCGGTAGAACCACCGCAGGCGGTGTCTTCGAAGAGCCTTGCCGACTCCAATAATCGTGCGTCCGGTCTGAGCAAGGAAGACTAACGCCATGGGATTCTTTGCGACATTCAGCACCTGGCTCAACGGAATTCTCGCCACCTATATTGGCGATCACACCGCGCGCTTGGCGTCAATTCTCCAGCCGGCGATCGTCACGCTCGCCACCGTCTACGTCATGGTGTGGGGCTACTTGCAACTCACCGGCAAGGTCGAAGAGCCGTTCATCACGGGGGTCAAACGCATCATCACGTTGGTTGTGATTCTGGGTGGGGCGCTTCATCTCTGGCTATACCATGATCTGATCATCGACACATTTTTTACCGCGCCGGGGGCGGTCGCGGCCGCCATGATCGGCACCTATGATTCGGTGACGATCGTTGACCAAGTCCTCTTCACGGGCGGGGATGCTGCCAATCTTTTGATTCAGAAAGGCGGCATATTCCAGGGAGACTTCTCCTACTACATCGCGGGCGTGGCGGTCTATCTAATCGTCGGGATCACCGCGGTCTACGCCATGTTCTTGCTGACGTTATCGAAGATTGCGCTCTCGGTCTTACTTGCCCTCGGACCGCTGTTCATTTCGCTGCTCTTCTTCGACACCACGAAACGATTCTTTGAGTCTTGGATCGCGCAGATGGCGAATTACGCCTTCATCACGATTCTGATCGTCATGGTTTCCGCGCTGATGATGGGTGTCGTTACCGCCGCCGCACAACAAGCCGCCGCGCAGGGAGGGGGCATCGGCATCGCGGACGCCGTGCGTGTCTGCATTGCGGCGGGATTGACTTTCCTGGTCATGCGGCAAGTCATGCCGATGGCCGCCGGACTCGCGAGCGGCCTGGCGTTGAGTTCCTTTGGCGCCATGAGCGCGCTGATGGCCTGGGGACTGGGTGCCACCTCACGCAAGGCGTTACGACCAGCGGGCCAATTCACCCGAGGAGTTCTTATGGATAAAGAGACCAGTCGCTGGGACACTCTTCCCCGGAAGGCGGGATTCGCCCTTCGTCAGCGATTGGTTCGACGCGAGAATGCGATTCGGCGGGCGGGCACATGAAATTCACTCGTTGGCAAGCCACGCCCATCTTCGCCCTCATTCTGACAATTGCCGCTGGATGTGCTTCGACTTCCAAACCCGTGAAATGCGATGCACGGCTGGAGGCGATCAACAAACCGGCGTTGCCTGCCAATGCCGTGCCGGTCGCAAAGGCGCCGCAAGCAGCGGCCGCCCCGGTTGCGAATTCCGTGATTGAAGACGGCAAGGGGACGCCATGAACAAAGATCCCGCACTCGAGGCGTATTTGTCGGAGGCCGCGTCCTGGGATGCCGACCGGATCGCCATGAGCCAGCGCAGCGTGCGCGTCGCGTGGCGCATTGCATTTTCGGCGAGTGTGTTGGCTGCTATCGCCATCGTCGCATTGATGATTCTCATGCCCTTGAAGCGGGTCG
>PLBE01000133.1:25865-60147 GCA_003134435.1 Acidobacteriaceae bacterium | reverse complement strand
CCACCAGTTCCTTGCCCGTTCCCGATTCTCCGTAGATCAGCACCCGTCCGTTGGTGGGCGCCATCAGTCCGATCTGCTGCCGCAGTGCCTTCATGGGAACGCTGTCACCCACGATCACGCTCTTCGACTGCAGTTGCTTGCGCAGGTCGAGATTTTCGTGGCGCAGGCGCCGCGCCTCGATCGCATTCTTGACCAGGATCAGCGTCTTTTCGAGCGATAGCGGCTTTTCCGCAAAATCGTAAGCGCCCAGTTTGGTGGCGCGCACCGCCGTCTCGATGGTCCCGTGGCCCGAGATCATAATGACCTCCGGTGGATCCTCCATCTCGCGAATTTTCTCCAGCACTTCGAGGCCGTCGATTCCGGTCAGCCACACATCCAGCAGAATCAGGTCAAAGCTGCTCTTGCGCAGCAATTCGAGGCAGTCTTCGCCACTCGGACTGACGCTGATCCTGTAGCCTTCGTCTTCGAGGATGCCGCGCAAGGAGTCGCGGATGCTGGCTTCGTCATCGACAATCAGGATGTGCGCCATACTTGGCTACGCGCTCACGGCTTCAACCGCCACCGGCAACTCGATCACAAACCGGCTGCCGACCGGCTTGTTTTCTTCCACCCGGATCGAACCCCGGTGGTCTTCCACAATTCGGCTCACGATGGCCAGACCGAGCCCCGTGCCGCGCTGCTTGGTGGAAAAGTAGGGCAGAAACAGACGTTCTTTCAGGTCCCGCGAAACTCCCTGCCCGGTATCGGACACCGCCAGTTCGACGGCATCGCGGCTCACCACCAGCGAGGTTGAAATGGTGATCTCTTTCAGCATCGCGTCCTCCATCGCCTCGGCGGCGTTATCCACCAGATTGGCGACCGCGCGCTTGATCGCCTCCGGGTCGGCCATGACACTCGGCAGATCCTGCGCCAGTTCCGTGCGCACGCGAATGCCCTCCAGACGGCCATTGAACATGACGAGCGCACCCTCCACCAGTTGATTTAAACTCGCCAGCTGCGGGCGGGAGGCGGGAAAACGAGCCAGGGCCGAGAATTCATCCACCAGCGCGCGCACGCTTTCGATGGCATTGCGAATGGTCTCGGAGCAGGAACGGATGACATCCAGCGAAGCCGCATCCGGCGCTGCGCCGCGCGCTAAATGGCGTTGAATACGCTCGGCGGAAAGCGCGATCGGGGTCAGCGGATTCTTGATTTCGTGCGCTACCCGGCGCGCTACTTCGCGCCATGCTGCCTGCTTCTGCGCCCGCAGNNGGCAGCGCAAGTTCCATATTGGCAGCCGTGATGCCCATACGATCGGCGCGCCGCAGCAGCGGTTCGAGGTCGGCGAGCACATCGGCCGGCACCACCTCCTGCAGCGGCAGGTTGACCAGCGACGCCGGACTCACATACTCGCTTCGCTCCAGATAGAACATGCGGGAGAAAGCCGCGTTCGCCAGGGTCACGCGGCGCGCCGCGTCGATCGAAATCACTCCGGTCGGAAGGCTCTCGAGAACAGTTTCGATATACCGGCGTCGGCTTTCCAGCGCTTCGCTGGCGGCGACCACGTCCCGGCTGGAGGCTTCAATCTGGTGCCGGCTCGATTCGAGTTGTTCCGCCATACTGTTGAATGACTGCACAAGTTCGGCCAGTTCGTCGGTAGCGCGAATATCGACGCGGTAGTCCAGTTGCCCCTTCGAGATGGCCTCGGTGCCCGCCGCCAGCGCCGCCACCGGCCGGTTGACGAGTTTCGAAAGCAGCAGCGCCAGCCAGGTCGAAGCGAACAGCACCACCACCGTCAGCAGCAGCAGGTATCCGATGTAAGTCCGCCGGAACAGCTTTCTTTTTGCGGCCAATTTAATGTATCGCGTCTGGCTTTCCTGAATCTGACGCGCGGCCTCGGCAAACTTTGGCGGCAGGGGCATCGCCACCACGACGGCGCCGTTCTGCAGCGGAACCGCCGCGACAATGTAGTCCGTCTCACCCCACTGGAAATGCGGGTGTTCGCCACCGAGCGCCGAGGGCAGCGGGAAACTGGACTTCATGACCGGCCAAAGTGCGGGGGCGTGGATACTCGCCGCCAACTCCCCGTTGGACAACGCAAGCACGAATCCGCCCTGCAGCGTCGGGATATGTTCCCGGAGTTCTTCCGTGGCCTCCGAAAATTTTCCAGCCGCAAACGCGCTGCGGAACTCTTCCGACTGCGCAATCGACTGCGCTTCCGAGGTGGCATTCTGACCGGCGTAGTCGTAGAGCAGAGCCGACATGACCGCCGTGTCCCGCCGCACTTCCTCAACAGGTTGGGAAAACCATTTGTCGATGGAACGGTTCATGAGGCCGTAGGAAAACCAGAACATCGCAATCACGGGCAAAAACGAAAGCAGCAGACTGACGACCACCAGTCGCGTTCGAAACTTCGAACCGGCCACACCCTGCCGCCGCTCCGCGTAGAGCTTCAGCAGGTTGCGTCCGAGAACGAGGGTCAGGGCCACGAACGCGAAGAAGATCAATCCGCTCAGTCCCGCAAAAAACAGCAATTGCTCATTGCTGTCGGGACTGATGAACTTCAAATTGAACGAAGCCTGCGACACCAGGATGGCGAGCAGCAAAAAAGCTCCAATCGCCAGCGCGATGACAGCCTTCCTGCGGCCGGAGGTTTTGGGTGCATCGCGAATTGGATTTGGTGCGTCCAAGGGTCCATCACATTATAGGACCGCGAGGGAGATAGAAACGTTGGTCGTTGGTCGTCCGTCGTTAGTCGTTCTTGCTTTGCTCTCGGTTCACGGACGCCCCGCTGCCAGAGCATTGCGCAGCGCCTCGGTTGCAGGCTTGGCCCGGTAGTTCCGGTCAAACAGCAGGGCCGCGCCCTGGGTGTGCTTCGAGTGCGATCCGATCCAGGAGTATTTGTCGGTGAAGCCCCAGGTCTGGATCGCCGTGCAACCGGGGTTCGCCAGACAGACTACCGCGATCTTGCGATAGACATCCGCCTCCGCCTGCAGGTCCGCTGCCGTGGCGTTGCCGTTCGCGTCAACCGGCAGCGAAACGTCCATCTCGGTAATGTGAATCTGCACTCCCAGAGCAGTGAAGCGCCGGATATTCGCTGCCACGGACTTGACATCGGCGTGCAGGTTCGAGACGTGCATCTGCAATCCCACACCGTCGATGGGAACACCGCGCTGCCTGAAGTCGCGAACCATGGCATAGATGGCATCGGACTTGGCATTCACGGCCTCCGTGTCGGCTCCCTCGTTATAAAACAGCAGAGCCTGCGGATCGGCCTCATGCGCCCAGCGGAAGCAACGCTCCATATAGCCGTAGCCGTTGGTTGTCGGGCCGATTCCAGGCTGATCACGCCATATCGTGCTGCGCAGTTCTCCTGGGTGCACTTCGTCCGACGCCTCATTGACAACATCCCACGCGAATATTTTGCCCCGGTAATGTCCGACCACGGTCTTAATGTGTTTCTCGAGAATCTCAGCCAGTTCCGTCGAAGCGAATTTGCCCTCGGTCAGCCATTTTGGATTCTGCCGGTGCCAGACCAGGGTGTGCCCGCGGATTTTCATCCCGTGCCGGCCGGCGAATTCGACAATCTGGTCGGCTTGATAAAAATCGAAAGTTTGGCGCTCCGGATGGACCACCTCCCACTTCAGGGCATCCTCCGGTTCCAGCATGTTGAACTGGCGGGCGAGCGTAGACGCGTATGCCGACTCGGAAAGCTGCGCCGTCCGCACCGCTGTACCAATGAGCATGCTGGAACTCGCTGCCGCTTCCCGCAGCGATGGTTCCGGGGCGACCGCGTCAGGTCCTTGACAAAATGCCCAAGTGGCAAGAGTAAGAGCGACTGCCCACCACTTCATTTTCTGCCTCCGCGTTTCATTCCACCCGTTCACTTTGACGAAGGGAGGAACTTATGCAAAGGACACTGCTCACACCGCGGTTGTGACTTTAGGCAGTAATTCTTACCCACGCCGACGATCAGCCCGTGCATCTCGTTGAACACTTGAACCAGGGGAGAGCGGGTGGCCTCACTCACGACAGAAGGCGGATGCGAAGAGCCTTGCGGTCCGGACGAATGCTTGTTTACCGCCGAGAGGCCGAGAGCGCCGGGCAAGGTCTTTTGAACTCCGCCCAAATAATTCGAACCTGCCCTCGGATTTTCTCGGCGCTCTCGGCGTCTCGATGGTGAGAAGCTCTTCGCAGCGGGAGCCTCGCCCAGCGCTTGCTCGAACAAGAGTCGTATTTCGTCGTAAGTCGTCGTATTCGAAATGATTTGATGCCGTTCGAAAATGCGTCTGGTGTAAGCGTCGACGACAAAGATGGGATGATTCCCGGCATAGAGCAGAATCGAATCGGCGGTCTCGGGTCCTACACCATGGAGCGCAAGCAGTTCTTGGCGAAGTTCTGCCGTCGGCCGCGCCAACATCCGCGCCAATGATCCACCATAACGCGCATCAAGGAAGCGGACAAACTCTTTCAGCCGCCGGGTTTTCTGGCGGAAGTAACCGGACGAACGAATCAATCGCTCAAGCTTCGATGGAGGCGTACGCCGGATTCCGCTGACCGTCAGAAGACGCGATTTCCGCAGGTTGGCGAGCGCTTTTTCCACATTCGTCCACGCCGTGTTTTGGGTCAGGTAGGCTCCCACGATCATTTCAAAACGCGATTGCGCCGGCCACCAGTGCTGGCGTCCCCAGGCGGAGAATAGCTTGTAGTAATAGGCGCGGATGGAGCGGTGTCGAGGTTCGTTCATGGCCGCTGGAGGTGGAATGGCAGAGTCATTATTGTAAGGCGGCGTTAGTCGGTCGCACACCAAAGAACATGGCCAGCCGTGTGTGATCCTCGTCACCCCCGCGATTTTCTGCCATGAATGCCGCCAATCGCGGGCACAAACAGCACTTCCGGCGAAGGACAGGTACCGAAGTTACTTTTGCGGAATGCCCATTGGGTTGACAATTTGTGTCAGTGCGAATGCTTCACGGCTGATCCCACGGTAAATCAGCGGCTTCGCATTGCCCCCGGACTTCGCGGGAATATTAGGAGAGATATGTCTCAACGGCTGGGTGACCTGCTCGTCAAAGAAAAGGTCATCACCCAAGAGCAGTTGGAACAGGCGACCAAGCTTCAGAAGGACTCCCATTCCCGGCTGGCTTCGGCTCTGGTGAAGCTGGGCTTCCTTTCGGATGAGGATGTCACGAACTTTCTCTCGCGCCAGTATGGCGTGCCCGCAATTAATCTTTCTTATTTTGAAATCGATCCGGCCGTCGTCAAGCTGATCCCCTTCGAAACCGCGAAGCGCTACCAGATATTGCCCCTGAGCCGCGTCGGCGCTTCCCTCACCATCGCCATGGTGGATCCCACCAACGTGTTTGCCATGGACGATATCAAGTTCATGACCGGCTTCAACATCGAACCGGTGGTGGCGTCCGAGAGTTCCATTATCGAGGGCATCGACAAGGCCTACGGCACTTCCAAGGAAGAAGAGCTCGAACAGGTCATGCAGTCGATGAACGACGCCGGCGAGGGCGCCGATGTCGAGGTGCAGACCGAAGAGCAGGAACTCGAACTTAAGGAACTGGAAAAAGCGGCCGACGANNGGCGCGAGCGACATCCACATGGAGCCCTACGAAAAGGAATTCCGCGTCCGCTTCCGTATTGACGGCGTTCTGCAGCTGATCATGAATCCGCCGCTGAAGCTGAAGGATGCCATCACCTCGCGCCTCAAGATCATGGCCAAGCTTGACATCAGCGAAAAGCGGCTGCCGCAGGACGGCCGCATCATGCTGAAGATGCAGATTGGCGGCAAGAAAAAGCAGCTCGATTTCCGCGTCTCCACCTTACCCACTCTCTGGGGCGAGAAGATCGTGCTGCGCCTGCTCGATAAGGAAAATCTGCGCCTCGACATGACCAAGCTCGGCTTCGAACAGGAGTCGCTGATCAAATTCGAGAAAGCCATCCTCAAGCCTTACGGCATGGTGCTGGTTACGGGGCCTACCGGATCGGGCAAGACGAATACTCTCTACTCCGCGATTTCGCGCTTGAACCAGCCCGATACCAACATCATGACCGCGGAAGATCCGGTTGAGTTCCAACTGGGAGGCGTGAACCAGGTACAGATGAAGGAGCAGATCGGTCTGAATTTTGCCGCCGCGCTGCGCGCCTTCCTCCGGCAGGATCCCAACATCATTCTGGTCGGCGAAATCCGCGACTTTGAAACCGCCGAAATCGCCATCAAGGCCGCCCTCACCGGCCACCTTGTTTTATCCACGCTCCACACCAACGGAGCGCCCGAAACCATCACCCGCCTCATGAACATGGGCATCGAGCCCTTCCTGGTGGCGACTTCCGTGCATCTGATTTGCGCTCAGCGACTGGTGCGGCGGATCTGCAAAGACTGCGCCGAACCCGTCGAAATGCCGCCGCAAGCGCTGCTCGATGAAGGCTTTACGCCGGAAGAGTCGAAGACGGTGCAGATCATGAAAGGCAAGGGCTGCGCCACCTGCAACAAAACAGGTTACAAGGGCCGCACCGGTCTATACGAAGTCATGGAAGTGGATGACGAAATCCGGGAACTGGTTCTGGTGGGCGCCTCGGCGCTCGAACTTAAGAAGAAAGCGATTGAACGCGGCATGATCACCCTGCGCCGCAGCGGGCTGATCAAGGTCGCGCAAGGCTGGACCACGCTCGAAGAAGTGGCTCGCGAAACGATCCACTAGAGACGCCGTTCGCCGTTCGCTTTTCGCCTGCTGAACGTCGACCAGCGAATCGCGAACGACGCACGACGAGCAGTTGAAATTGCAACAGGAAAGACGGAAAAAAACTATGTCACTCTCATTAAGTGATTTGCTCCGCCGCATGTTGGAGATGAACGGAAGCGACCTCCACATCACCACCAACTCGCCCCCCCAAATCCGGGTGCACGGGCATCTGGTCCCGCTGGATCTGCCGCAGTTGACACCCGCCGAAACCAAGCAGTTGGCCTACAGCGTGATGACCGACTCGCAGAAGCACCGCTTCGAGGAAACCCTCGAACTGGATTTCTCGTTCGGCTTGAAGGGCCTCGCCCGCTTCCGCGCCAACGTCTTCAATCAGCGTGGCGCTTCGGCTTGCGTTTTCCGTCTGATACCGTTTGAGATCAAATCGTTCAACCAGCTGGGTCTGCCCGCCGTGGTCAGCAAGATGTGCGACAAGCCGCGCGGACTCGTGCTGGTGACGGGGCCAACCGGTTCTGGCAAGTCCACTACCCTGGCCGCCATGATCGACAAGATCAATACCGAACGCCATGAACACATTCTCACCATCGAAGACCCCATCGAATTCGTGCACATGAACAAGAACTGCCTCGTCAACCAGCGCGAAGTGCACTCCGATACCAAGGGGTTTACCGACGCGCTGCGTGCCGCCCTTCGTGAAGATCCCGACGTAGTGCTGATCGGCGAAATGCGCGACCTCGAAACCATCGAGTCAGCGCTGCGCATCGCGGAAACCGGCCACCTCACCTTTGGTACGCTGCACACCAATTCGGCGTCCTCCACCATCAACCGCATCATCGACGTGTTTCCGGCGCACCAGCAATCGCAGATCCGGGCCCAGCTTTCGCTGGTGCTCGAGGGCATCATGTGTCAGAGCCTTTTGCCCCGCTGTGACGGCAAGGGACGCGCCATGTGCATGGAAATCCTGGTGCCGAACGCGGCCGTGCGCAACCTGATCCGCGAAGACAAGATTCACCAGATTTATTCCTCCATGCAGTCGGGACAGGAGAAGTTCGGCATGCAGACGTTCAACCAGTCGCTGGCCACCGCCTATTTCCAGAAGCAGATCACTCTGGAAACCGCGCTGACCCGTTCCAGCAATCAGGACGAACTGCAGGAGATGATCGCGCGCGGCGCGGTGGTCGTGAACCGGGGCATGACTACCCCGGTGGGTAAGGGCGTCGTGCCCCACAAACGTTGAGACAGGGTATCAGATAAGGATTAAGGAGAAATAAGCCATGCCGGTGTTTACGTTTTCAGGAAAGACCGCTTCGGGCGAAAAAGTTCAAGGCGAGCGCGTAGCCTCCACCAAGGACGGGTTGGCCTCGCAGCTGCGCAAGGAACGCATCACGCCCGGCCGCATCCGCGAGAAGGGCAAGGAATTCTCCCTACCCACGTTCGGCAGCGGCAAGGTCAAGGTCAAGGAAGTTGCCGTGTTCTTCCGCCAGTTCTCGGTCATGATTGACGCGGGCCTGCCCCTGGTGCAATGTCTGGAGATTCTCGGCGCCAACCAGGAGAATCCCGCCTTCCAGAAAACGTTGCTCGGGGTGCGAACCACGGTCGAAGGCGGGGCCACGCTGGCCAACGCCATGCGCGGGTATCCGGTCATTTTCGACGACCTCACCACCAACATGATCGAGGCGGGTGAGACCGGCGGTATTCTCGACATCATTCTGCAGCGCCTGGCCATCTATGTGGAAAAGGCGGTCAAGCTGCGCGCCGCCATCAAGTCGGCGTTGATTTATCCCGTGGCCGTCGTCGGCCTGGCGATGGTGATTGTCGCCGCCCTGCTCAAGTGGGTGGTGCCGATCTTCGCCAACCTGTTTGTTGGATTGGGAGTCGCGCTTCCCCTTCCCACCCGCATCGTCATCGGCCTCAGCGATTTCGTCGGCCATTTCTGGTGGTTCTTTATCGTGGGCGGCATCGCCGCTGTCTTCGGCGTCAAACAGATTCGCAAGCACCCTCGCGGCCGCTATTACTTTGACGCCATGCTGCTCAAGTTGCCCATCATCGGCATGCTGCTGCGCAAGATCGCCGTCGCCCGCTTCACTCGAACCCTGGGCACGCTCATTACGTCGGGCGTTCCGATTCTTGAAGGCTTGTCGATCACGGCCCGCACTTCGGGTAACGCGGTGCTCGAAGAAGCCCTGATGAAGGTGCGCAAGGCCATCGAAGAAGGCCGCACCATTGTCGATCCGCTGCGCGAATGCGGCGTTTTCCCCAATATGGTGACCCAGATGATCGGCGTCGGCGAAGCCACCGGCGCCATGGATTCCATGTTGCAGAAGATTGCCGACTTCTACGAAGACGAAGTCGATTCCGCCACCAAAGACATGCTGGCCATGCTGGAGCCCGTCATCATCGGCCTGCTCGGCGTGACCATCGGCGGCATCGTCATTTCTCTGTACATGCCGCTGTTCTCGATGATCGCGAAATTGGCAGGATAGAAAAGGAAACGCTGTTCGCTGGTCGTTCTTCGCTGTTTGCTCTCCGGTAGTCCGCCCGACAACAGCGAAAGGCGAACGGCGAACGGCGAACAGGAACCACGAATTTCATGCACCCCATCTCCGATGAGCGTAACTGGCTGACCTGGCTGGTGAAGGTTCGCATCCTGATCCTGATGGTGCTGCTCGCCATCGAGCTCGCCGTCATCCGCCTCACTCCCAGCCCGCTGCCGATCGTGCCTTTTCTCACCGGGATGGTGCTCTGGTTCGTGCTCTCGCTCTTTTTCCTCTTCCTGGTTTCGGTGTGGAACGAACACCGTCTGCAGGCCATCCTTCAGGTGCTCGCCGACCTCGCCATGGTTACGCTCGTCGTTCACGTTACCGGCGGCATCGACAGCTCGCTGAACTTCCTCTATCCCCTGGTGATCGTGGTCGCCTGCATGCTGCTGCCGCGAGCCTGGGGATATCTTAGCGCGGCCCTCGCTTTCATCCTCTTCGGAACCATCCTCGAACTCGATTACTACCTGGTCATTCCTTCTTACTCGAACTCCCATCCCAAGCTGAAGGCGCTGCAGGTCGTGATTTTCGTCAACCTGTTTGCTTACTTTGCCATCGCTTACCTGGCCGGCCTGCTGATGAGCAAACTCCGCCAGGTGGACGTGCAACTCAAGGACGCCAGCGGAGCCCTCGAAAACCTGCAGGCCCTCCACGAAAATATCGTCCAGTCCATGAGCGGCGGCGTCATTACGACCGGGCTCGACGGACACATCACCCTGGTCAATCGCGCCGCCCAGCAATTGCTCGACATCTCGGATGCCGAATTGCGCGGGCGCTCGGTAGCCGATCTTTTTCAGGATCCCCTGCCCCACTTCGGCGAGGCTCGGGGCTATGGCGAGGTTCGTTACACGACGGCCAAGGGGTTCCGCAAGACTTTTCGGGTGCTGGTTTCGGCGCTGGCCGTCAGCGTGCGCGGCGACTTGGGCTTTGTCTATTCGTTCGACGATCTCACCGAAATCCGCCGCCTCGAGCGTGAGGTGCGCATGCAGGACCGCCTGGCCGCCGTGGGCCGTCTGGCGGCGGCCATCGCGCACGAAATTCGCAACCCCCTGACCTCGATTGCCGGCTCGGTCAGCATGCTGTCGGATGCGCCTTCCCTGAACCCCGAGGAGCGCCATTTATTGCAGATCGTGATCCGGGAATCCGACCGTCTGAACGACATCATTACCGATTTCCTGGCCTACTCCCGCGGTAAACAATATCGCTTCGAGCGCGCCAACCTGATTCCTTTGCTGGAGGATACTCTGACCCTCCTCGAACACCGGCTTACCGCCGAGAACGCCGGCATCAAGCTCGAACGCAGCTTTCCGAAATCCGAGGCTTGGGTTCTGGCCGATGGCGACAAACTCAAACAGGTGTTCTGGAACTTTTGCGAAAACGCGGTTCGCGCCATGAAGAAGGATGGCGGCACTCTGACTGTAGCCCTGGCCGAGCGCGATTCGGATTGGGAGATCACCTTCGCCGACACCGGTCATGGCCTCAACCCGCAGCAGACGGAAAAGATATTTGAACCCTTCCAGTCGAACTTCGAAGGCGGCACCGGACTCGGCCTGGCCATCGTCTACCAGATCGTTCAGGCGCATGAGGGCAAGGTCTGGGCGCGCTCGGCCGTCGGGAAGGGCACGAGCTTCATCGTCCGCTTGCGGCGCATGGCGGAAGCCATGGCTGGCGGAGGCGCTTCCGGGTCCGAATGCGCCAGCATTGCGCTGGCCGCCGCCGGTGCGGCAGGGGGACGGCGTGGGTAACATTCTGGTCTGCGACGACGAACGCTCGATCTGCGAACTGCTCGATATCGCCCTGCGCCGCGACGGGCACAAAGTAGAAACCGTAACCGGCGGCGAGTTGGCCAAACACAAAATCGACAGCGCCCTCTACGACGTCATCGTAACTGACATAAAGATGCCTGGCGTGGACGGTGTTGAAGTCCTGCGGCACGCGCACCAGATTTCGCCCGATTCGGCGGTAATTCTGATGACCGCGGTCGATGACTATGAAGCCGCGGTGCAGGCGGTCAAAGCGGGCGGCGCCACCGATTACATTCGCAAGAGTCCGGGGCTGGTGGATGAAGTCAAACTGGCCATCGCCCGCTCGCTCACGAAAATTTCGCTCAGCCGCCAGAACTTCGCCCTGCGCCGGGACGCGGCCACCCGCAACTCGCTGGACAACATCATCGGCGTCAGTCCTGCTATCGAAAAGCTGAAACAGACCATACGCACCGTGGCCACCACCAGCAGCACGATTCTGGTCTACGGCGAAAGCGGTACCGGCAAGGAACTGGTCGCTCGCGCCGTCCATACCTGCTCGCCACGCGCCGCCGAGGCTTTCGTCTCCGTCAACTGCGGCGCCTTCCCGGAAACGCTGCTCGAAAGCGAACTCTTCGGATACGTCAAAGGCGCCTTCACCGGAGCCAACCAGAACCGCCGCGGATTGTTCGAAGTGGCCGACCAGGGCACGATTTTTCTCGATGAGATTGGCGAGATGACCATGCCCATGCAGGTCAAACTGTTGCGCGTCTTGCAGGAACGCACGGTGCGTCCGGTGGGCGGCACCACGGAAATTCCAGTCGACGTTCGCGTCATCGCCGCCACCAACCGCGACCTCGACCGGCAAGTCAGCGAGGGTACTTTCCGCGAGGACCTCTACTATCGGCTGAATGTCATCCCTATTCGCGTGCCCGACTTGCGTGAACGCCGCGAGGATGTCCCGCTCCTGGCAAATCACTTCCTCAAAAAATATGCGCCCGGGGCGGGAAAGAGCATTCACGGCGTCGCCGCCGCCTCGCTCGAAGCGCTCACCACCTATGACTGGCCCGGCAATGTCCGCCAGTTGGAAAACACCATCGAACGCGCGGTGGCGCTCGAAACCTCAAGNNGCCGCCAGCATGACTTCGCCTGTCCCCTCCGGATCGATCCTTCCCGAAGGTGTGAACATGGAACACTACGTTGCCCAGATTGAGCGTTCCCTGCTCCAGTCCGCCCTTGGACAAACCAATGGTGTGCAAGTTAGAGCCGCCGATGTCCTCGGTATCTCCTACCGCTCGTTCCGCCATCTGATGAAAAAATACGAGCTGTAGGGCGGCTCGTCAGCTTTCCGGTAACACCGGTTCTTTTTCGCCCACGATCCGCCGTGTCGCTTTTCGGAAAATTCAAACTGCACCGCTACCCGGTGATTTCCGTTCTTGACGGATCGCCGTTTGCAGTTATACTCAGGCGTTTACTTCAGTCACCGGATTCCGGATCGAGGGGACTTGGAATTCGGAGGAGGCGGAATTGTTGTGCCGCGCAGATCGCTCCTTGTCCCCATTCGTCCCCTTTCCGACCCGCCGGCTCCCGCCCGCACCGCCTATTGCCAGTCACTTACGCCGATCTACTTTTACCCAAGGGAGAAACTGACGATGACCGCGCTGTACACCCGCCCACGCACCGTATTCACAAACACCTTCCGCCTCGTAAGTTGGATGGCAGCCGCGCTCGCCCTCTGCCTGTTCGTGGCGCCCGCCGCGCGCGCCGGGATCGGATTCCAGCCGGTTTCGCCCGACGAGCTCAGTCTGAAGAGTGAGCCGAAGGCTCCCGGAGCGCCCGCCATCGTTCTCTACCGGCAAGTCGACCGCGACGACAACATCCACACTCCCCACGAAGACATTTATTTTCGCGTCAAGATATTGACCGAAGAGGGACGACGGTATGCCGACGTCGAGATTCCCTTCGACAAATCGGGCCAGGACGTCGTGGGCGTGCACGCCCGCACCATCCGTCCGGATGGCTCGATCGCTGAATTCGATGGCAAGGTCTATGAGAAGAACCTGGTTAAGGGCAAGTCCGGGGGCGTGCAACTGAAGTATCTGGCCAAGACTTTTACGCTGCCGGACGTGCAGGTTGGGAGCATCCTCGAGTATTTTTACACTGTTGATTTTCATGAATACATGCTGTTTGAATCGCGCTGGATTTTGAGCGATGAGCTATTCACCCGAAAAGCGCAATTTTCGCTGAAGCCTTTTCTGGGCAATAGCTCTGTGACCTATTCCGTCCGCTGGACCTGGCAGGGACTGCCCCCCGGCAACGCCGGCCCCAAGGAAGGGCCTGACCATATTATCCGCATGGAAGCCACTGACATTCCGGCGTTTCAAACCGAGGATTACATGCCGCCTCCGAACGAACTAAAGGCGCGCGTGGATTTTATCTACACCGAGGGAGTAGTCGTCGAGAGAGATGCGGACAGATTCTGGAAGCACTTCGGCAAGGAACGCAATGGGCAATTGGAGAGCTTTGTCGGCAAGAAAAGAGCAATGGAGGAGGCGGTTGCGGGAATCGTGGCCCCGGGTGATTCGCAGGAGGTGAAGCTCCGGAAGATTTACGATCGCGTGCAGCAAATTCGGAACAAGAGCTACGAAGTGCAGAAGACCGAACAGGAGGAAAAGCGCACCAAAGAA
The DNA here is from genome assembly GCA_003134435.1 of Acidobacteriaceae bacterium. Lineage (GTDB taxonomy): Bacteria > Acidobacteriota > Terriglobia > Terriglobales > Acidobacteriaceae > Acidiflorens. Next base: position 46,492 of record PLBE01000133.1, on the reverse strand, counting down.
AAGCCGCCCGAAAACGTCGAGGAAATCTGGAAGCGAGATTACGGCAATGGACGCGACTTGACCTGGTTGTTCCTGGGCCTGGCGCGAGCGGCAGGTTTTGAAGCCTATGGCTGCTGGGTTTCGAGTCGCAGCGAATACTTCTTCAGTCCGCCTCTGATGCAGAGTTCAAAATTGAACGCCAACGTGGTGCTGGTCAAGTTGAATGGCAAGGATCTGTATTTTGACCCCGGAGCGGCCTTCACGCCGTTCGGCTTGCTGGAATGGCCCGAAACAGGAGTGGAAGGCTTGCGGCTCGATAAGGACGGCGGCAGTTGGATTCGAACGACTCTTCCGGAGCCTTCCGAGTCGCGCATCGAGCGCGTGGCAAAGTTCAAGCTCTCTGACACCGGCGATCTGGAAGGGAAGTTGACCATCACCTACATCGGACTGGAAGCCATGCAGCACCGCATGCAGCAGCGCAACGCGGACGCGGTGGAGCGCAAGAAGTTCCTCGAAGAGCGGGCAACGTCGCAAATCCCCGTGGCCGCCGAGGCGGAACTGACCAACAAACCCGACTGGTCCAGTTCGGAGACACCGCTGGTGGCCGAGTTTGACGTGAAAATTCCGGGTTGGGCCTCGGGCGCCGGTAAGCGCGTGCTGATCCCGGCCGCGGTCTTTACCAACGGCGAGAGAGGGATCTTTGAGCACGCCAACCGCGTGCATCCCATCTATTTTGAGTATCCCTACGAGAAAGCGGACGACGTGACCATCGAACTTCCGCCCGGATGGCAGGTGGGCAGCGTGCCGCCACCGCAGGATATTGCGGGAAAAATAGTAGATTACAGCCTGAAAGTCGACTCGAGTCAAGGAACGTTGCGGCTGACCAGAAAACTATCCATCGATATTCTTATGCTGGAGAATAAATACTACACTGCGCTGCGGCAGTTCTTTCAGACCGTAAGAACCAACGATGGCGTGCAGATCGTCTTGCAACCTGGAGAAATCCATGCCAGCAATTGACCAGGCTGCAACTAACGAAGTTATTGACGCTGTGATAACACGAAGCAATCCTGGTAATTAAGTTGCCGGAGGCGAGCTGTAAATTGTCTTATAATCGCCTTGCGGGTAATTGGCGACACGAAGATCGGCCTGAGGAAGTGATCCGAGGAGATGCAAAGATGAGAAGAGCACTGGTTCTATTCTGCGTTGCTCTAACCGGCGCCACCTTCGTTCCGCGAGCCTCGGCCAGTGGAGGCGACGCTCCGCCCTGGATGCACGCCCTGGTCGGCGCCACCTTGCCTGCATACGACGAAAAGACCGATGCCGTGTTGCTCTATTCCGAGACCAATGTGACCGTCCTGTCGGAGGACAAAATCAGGACCCACGTTCGTGAGGCTTATAAAATTCTGCGCCCCGAAGGGCGAGAGCGGGGCACGGTAGTTGTCTACTTCAATCCGACGCGCAAGATTACCAGCCTGCACGGTTGGTGCATCCCGTCCCAGGGCAAAGATTACGAGGTTAAGGATAAGGATGCAATCGATGTGGCTGCGCCATTCGAAGGAGCTGAATTAGTGTCAGATGTAAGGTATCGAGTGCTGCATGTCCCGGCGCCTGATCCGGGAAACATAGTTGGCTATGAATACGAAGTAGAGGAAAAGCCCTTCTGGTTGCAGGATATATGGTATTTCCAGGAAACCGACCCGGTGCGGGAAAGTCATTTCTCGCTGCAGCTTCCTCCCGGCTGGGAATATAGGGCCTCGTGGTTTTCCCATCCCGAAGTAAGACCGTCTGAAAGCGGCAGTCTATCGCAATGGGTGGTTAGCGACGTAAGAGGGATACGGCGTGAGCCAGAGATGCCGCCGCTAAGTGGCGTGGCCGGCCAGATGATTGTGTCATTTTTCCCGCCCGGCGGCACGTCGCGCAAGAACGAATTCGCCAACTGGGAAGGCATGGGGAGTTGGTACCAAAGTCTTGTAAGCGGACAAATGAACGACTCGGACGCGATCAAGCAAGAGGTCAGTGCTTTGACCGCGGGGAAGGACACCCAGTTGCAGAAGATGCAGGCGATTGCCAACTTCGTGCAGCGCGACATTCGCTATGTCGCCATCGCGCTGGGTATAGGCGGCTGGCAACCGCATGCGGCTCCGGATGTCTTCGCCCACCGCTACGGAGACTGCAAAGACAAAGCTACTCTAATGCGTACGATGCTACGGGAGATTGGCGTTGAGTCCTACCATGTCGTGATCAACACCGAGCGGGGCTCGGTCACGCGTGAGTCGCCGGCTCACAACGCGTTTAATCATGTGATCGTTGCCATCAAGCTGCCCGACGATTTGAAGGATCCGTCCCTGGTTGCCGTGATGCAACATCCTAAACTGGGAAGGATTCTGTTCTACGACCCCACCTACGATGAGTTCATGCCATTTGGCCAGATTGGAGGCTACCTGCAAGCGAATTACGGCTTGCTGATAACGCCGGAAGGCGGCGAACTAGTGCAGTTACCGCAACAGCCCTCCACCATGAACAGTGTCGAGCGCGTGGGCAAACTGACGCTCGACGACAAAGGTGAATTGAAAGGCGAGGTCAAGGAAGTGCGTCTGGGAGACCGAGCTTCGGCGGAGCGACGGCGCTTACGAAATGTCACCAGGAACGAGGATCGCATCAAGCCGATCGAAAGCCTTCTGGCTGGATCGCTTCCCATGTTTCACATCACCCATGCCAGTCTGGTGAATCTTGACCGCAACGACCAGCCCTTCGGCTTCAATTACACTTTCGAATCCGACAGCTATGCCAAGAATGCGGGCAATCTGCTGCTGGTGCGCCCGCGTGTACTCGGGAACAAGTCATCGGGCGTGCTCGAGACCAAGGAACCCCGAAAGTTCCCTATCGAGTTCGAAGGGCCATCGCGGGATACCGACAGCTTCGAGATCGCCCTGCCCCCAGGCTATGAGGTGGACGAGTTACCGCCGCCCATGGATGTCGATTACAGCTTTGGCAGTTATCACAGCAAGACCGAAGCGACCGGACGAACCTTGCGCTACACCCGCGCCGTTGAGATCAAGGAGCTGAGCGTCCCCGTCAGCAAGATGGACGAACTGAAAAAATTCTACCGCATGATCGCTTCCGACGAACGCAACACTGCCGTCCTGAAACCGGTGGGCGCCGCGAAGTAGACGCGGCTAATTGACCACCCTGAAGGTAGTCCAGGCGTGCGCGTTCATGTCACGCTGCAGGTCTTTCTGCCAGGCGAACTCGGGATGGGCGCGTACATGGTCGGCGGCCTTGAAATCCATACCACAAGCATGGCCCGCCGCCGCGCTGAAACTCATTTCCGCCACCAGGCTCGCGTCGGCGGCTTTGTTCTGGACCGCACCAGCCATTCCGAACGGTGGCTGCCATGGCTCGGATCCTCTAGGCGAGAGATCGATGTGGCCGTCCAGCGTCCGTTCGTCGGCGTCTACTTTCTTCTCGAAAGTGTCATAGTGATCGGCCAGAAAACGCTGCGCCGCCGCCAGATCGATCTTGCCTTTATTCTCCGCCATCAACTGCTCCCAGCGGAGGTGGCGCGCGTTGGCGCTGGCGCTCATATCATGGGGATCGAAATCGGTTTCTTCGCGGATGAGGTTTTCGTTGATGGGGAAATTCGAGCCCACAAAGTACCCATCTTTTTTCCGCTTCAGGGTAACGTTCTTTAAGCCCAGTTCGAGTTCGCCGATTTCATTCCTCTGGTTGTCGCCCACCAGCCAGGTATTGGCGTAGCCGCCGTTGTTGCCTTCTTTCATGATGCGCGCAAAATCGTCAATCGACTCCGAATACTGCGCTGCCTTGCGCGCCCGCACAAATTCCGGAATCGCATTCGGGTCGTACCCGGAGAAATGCCCAATCGTAGTTTCGGTAATCACGATCCCCGCCGAGTTGGTGACGAAATCGTCGGCGCTGTGAATCATCCCCGGCAGACCGTCCATGAGCATGCGCTTGCCTTTGGCCGGAACGATGTCATAAATGATTGTCCACCTCTCTCCGTCGAGATAGCCGGTCCAATTATTGTGGGCGATTACAATCTGGCCGTCTTTCGTGTAACTGCCGGTAGCCACAAAGGCGCTGCAATGCTCGGGAACCGCCTTCGACGCGGTCGATCTGATCCCGTGGGTGCGGTCATACTCCTTGACGTAATAGCTCCACTCCTCGGCGCCATTCAAAGCCACGACATCCCACAGGTCGATTCGGGCTCCATCCTTCAATCCATGAGCGCTGATGCCATCGGCAATGCCCTGCAGTTCCTCGCGATATTCCTGCTCGATGTGGGGCCACATCATGTTTTGCGCAGCATCGCGGAAAAACTGCCACTCTTTTTTATTGTCGTGCTCCGCTTCGAGGATGACGACCTTCAGCGTATCTTCAATTTCGGGAGCCAGCAGGTAACCATTCTGAAAACCGATTTCGCGCGGTGTGCCTTGCAGATGGACAAAGGTCCAGCCATTATTCTCGGGACGCCGGAAAGCGCCTTTCAACTCCGCGTCCGCCGCGCCTGCCCGCGACGTAGAGAACGGCGCCAGCGACAAAACCGTCCCAGTTACCAACAGACTGGCTAAAACTCCCCACCCTCGGCGCATGTGCGGCTCCTGAGACTTCAATTCCGGGTATTTTAGCAGAGTTCGATATACCCAACGCCAGTGATCGACCTGGCCAAGGCCGTTCAGTCGGTCGTCATTCGTCACTCCATCGCGTGACCTCAATCACGGCACGTGCTTGTGCGGTCTCTTTAATATGCAAAGTGGAAGTGTGTGTATCTCGACACACGGGGCAATACCTTTCGGATCATCGGATCAATGGTCCGGACCGTGGCAAGAAGTGCTGGTTCTGCGAAAGGAGCGCCATGCACACAGCGTCACTGGAACGTCCTAACGCGGCAGAGCGGGCTTTCATCGATCAAGTGATCATCTCCCGGACTGGACATCCGGGAGCCTTGCTCGGCATCCTGGAGTCCGTTCAGGAACGCCACCCCAACAAATACCTTCCTCTCGAAACGCTGGAATACATCGCGGCGCAGACGAATACTCCGCTCTCCCGCATCTACAGCGTAGTCACGTTCTACGCCCTGTTCAATCTGCAGCCGCAAGGCGACAACACCATCTGCATTTGCCGCGGAACCGCCTGTCATACGCGAGGCTCGCGCAATCTGTTGCAGAGCGTTCGCCTGGAACTTGGGCTGGGGCTGGAGGACGCGAGCGAAACCAGCGAGGCGGACAAAACCCTGCTCACGACTCCCGACCACAAGTTCACGGTTCGCACCGTGGCCTGCTTCGGGCAGTGTGCCATGGCGCCGGTAGTCGAGGTCAACCACCGCATTTGCGGCCATGTGAACGAACGCACTCTGCAACGGGAGATTCGCACGGTTGAACGGGAGAGCTACTGATGCCTCGAATTCAGGATATTGGCGCTTTCAGTGCCGTGCGGGAGGCGGGACTGGCGAAACTGGTTCCAGCCGTGCCCCGAATCGCCATCGGCATGGGCACCTGCGGCCGAGGCAATGGCGCGGAAGGTCTGTATCACGCGTTCGCGGAAGCCATCGAGCGCAGTGGCATCAATGTTGTCTTAGCCAGCGTGGGGTGTTTTGGCGCGTGTTTTCAGGAGCCTCTCGCCAACCTCCGCCTTCCTGGATTTCCGCTGGTGATCCTGCATCGAGTGCAAGCCAACGATGCCGGGCGCATTCTTCACGACGTGGCCAGCGGGAGTCTCCCACCGGATCTTATTTACTGCAAGATCGAAGAGTGGGACCACATTACCGCGTCCATAAAGTATGGGCGTGGTTATCCCGAAATACCGCTGTGGAACGAAGTGCCCTTCTTCAAAGGCCAGAAGAAGATCGTTCTCCGAAATTGCGGCTTCATCAATCCCGACGACATCGAGGAATATATCGCGATTGGCGGCTACCAGGCTCTGTACAAAGTGCTGATCGACGGCCGGCCTGAGTTTGTCATCGAACAGCTCAAGGCCTCAAAACTGCGCGGACGCGGTGGAGCAGGTTACCTGACCGGCAACAAATGGGAGTTCATGGCCAGGGCCAAGGCCGACCACAAATACATCATTTGCAACGCGGATGAAGGCGATCCCGGCGCCTACATGAACCGCAATGAGATCGAGAGCGATCCGCACTCGCTGATCGAGGGCATGATTATCGGCGGCTATGTGATGGGTGCCAGCGGCGGAATCATCTACATCCGCGCCGAATATCCCCTGGCCGTCCACCGCTTGACCCGCGCCATCGATCAGGCTCGTGAATATGGACTGCTGGGAGAGAATATTCTCGGCCGCGGATTCAAGTTCGATATCGAAGTCGTGGAAGGCGCGGGAGCTTTTGTCTGTGGTGAAGAAACCGCGCTGATTGCTTCCCTGGAAGGCCAGGCCGGACGCCCGCGCCCGCGGCCTCCGTTCCCCGCGCAAAAAGGTTTGTGGGGTTACCCGACCAATATCAACAATGTCGAGACTTGGTATAACGTCGCGCCCATCGTGACCAGAGGTCCGGCTTGGTTCAGTGAAACCGGGAGTCCGAAGAGCTCGGGCACCAAAGTCTTTTCGCTGGTCGGCAAAGTTACGAGTACCGGATTGGTCGAGATGCCACTGGGCACGCCCCTCAAGACTTTCATCTATGACATCGGCGAAGGCGGCATTGGCGGCCGTCAAGTCAAGGCGGTGCAAACCGGCGGACCCTCCGGGGGATGCATTCCGCCCGAAATGTTCGACACGCCCGTCGACTACGAAAGCCTGACCCAGCTTGGTTCCATCATGGGATCTGGCGGCATGGTGGTGATGGACGAAGACAACTGCATGGTGGATGTCGCCCGGTACTTTGTCGAGTTCACTCATTCCGAGTCCTGCGGTAAGTGCATTCCCTGCCGGGTCGGGCTGAATAAGTCTCTCAGGATTCTGAATCGCGTGACCGAAGGCGCGGGCACGATGCACCATCTGGAACTGCTCGATGAACTGAGCCGTTACATACGGGAGTGTTCGCTTTGCGGTCTCGGGCAAACTGCGCCGAACCCGGTTCTAACCACCCTGCGTCATTTCCGCACCGAATTCGAAGACCACATTGTGTCGGGGCGATGCCAGGCCGGGGTATGCGAAGAACTCGCCGTCTCTCCCTGCGAGAATAGCTGCCCGCTGCACATGAATATTCCGCGCTTCCTCCAGTTATACAAAGAAGATCGTTTGGAGGACGCATTTGAAGCGGTGATCATGGACAACCCGCTGCCTTCATCGACCGGGCGGGTGTGCCAGCATCCCTGCGATAGCCGCTGCCGCCGGCAGACAATCGACGAAGCCGTGAATATGAGGGAGGTGCATCGTTTCATCGCCGATTCCATCCTGCTCTCCAATCGTTACGAACACATGGTCCAGCGCATTCTTGTACGCCGCCTGGAACACACTGGCCGGAAGATCGCGATTGCCGGCGCCGGACCGGCTGGATTGACCGCGGCTTTTTATCTCGCCATGCTCGGCCACGATGTGACCGTGTATGACGCCAAGCCCGAAGCGGGGGGCATGCTGCGATTTGCTCTGCCCGAGTATCGTCTGCCCAAGAGCGTGCTGCAGCGGGAGATTCGTCTGATCGAACAGCTCGGCGTGAAGTTTGTCTTCAACACCCGCATCGGTTTCGATATTCCCCTGAACGATCTCGACGACCGCTTCGATGCCGTCTTCATCTCCATAGGAACCTGGAAAGAATCCTGGGTCTATCAGCCCGGCACGGAACTGAAAGGTGTGTACCCAGCTCTGATGTTTCTGGAGGCAACGGCGAGAGGCGAGGAGCCTCCGATCGGCCGCAAGGTGGCGATTGTCGGCGGCGGGAATGCCGCCATCGACTCGGCTCGAACCGCGCTTCGCAGAGGCGCCGACGTTACCGTGTTTTATCGCCGCGAACGCAAGGATATGCCCGCCATCGAAGAAGAAACCCAGGCCGCTACCGACGAGGGCGCGAAATTTGTTTTCCTGGCTGCTCCCCACCGCATCATCGGCGACGCGGCCGGCAAGGTGAAGTCGATTGAGATCGTGAAGACCCGCCTTGGCGAATACGACGTATCGGGAAGAAGGAAACCCATCTCGACCGACGACATCCGGCGCTACGAGTGCGATGCTGTCATCTTGGCCGTGGGCGAGACCGTAGACCTTGATTTTGCCAAGGCTTCCGGACTCAGCCTCAAAGAAAGCGGAACCCTTGATGTCAACCGTTTCACGCTGGAGACGAGCCGCTCCCGTTTCTACGGGGGCGGGGATGTCGTGACCGGGGCTTCCAACGTCTCGAATGCGATGGCCTATGGCAAACAGGCAGCTCGCAACATCGATCTGCAACTCATGGAGGCGAACCGCTGGGCCAGGATCCTCCCCTTGTTCGACTACGGCAACGAACTGCCCGCCGAGCCAAGCCCGAACCATCGTCATGCCGGTCACATCCCAGCCGCGAATGTGCGAGTACGATCCAACGCCGAGGTGGTTACCGGATTTACGCACGAGGAAACGCTGGACGAATCTTGCCGCTGTCTGCGTTGCGATATTAAAGTCGCAAACGTCAGCTAGGAAAGCTGGCCGGAGAGCCGGCCAGGAAGGAGCATGCGCTTGCCGCAAAAGAAACTGTCAATCCGAATCGATGGCGAGTTGATCAGCGCTGTCGAGGGTCAGACCATTCTGCAGGCAGCGAAGGCGAACGGTAAGTACATTCCCACGCTTTGCGATCTGGAAGGGCTGACGCCGGTCGGGGCCTGCCGCCTTTGCATTGTAGAAATCTCAGGAACCGACCGGCTCTTCCCCGCTTGCACCACGCCCATCCAGGACGGCATGTCAGTCACCACCGCTTCCACCCGACTGGCGCATCACCGTCGCATTTCGGTTGAATTGTTGCTGGTGGAGCGCAACCATACTTGTGCCGTCTGCGTCTCCAACGGCCATTGCGAATTGCAATCACTGGCCAGCGCCATGGGAATCAGCACGGTGCGGTTCGCTTACAACTATCCCAAACTCGGCGTCGATCTCTCCCACCCGCGTTTTGTCCTCGACCATAACCGCTGCATCCTCTGCACTCGGTGTGTCCGGGCCTGCGCCGATCTGGAGGGAGCCCACGTCTGGGAAATCACATCGCGAGGAATTCACTCCAGAATTGTGAGTGATCTGAATCAGAAATGGGGCGAATCCCGGAGTTGCACCAACTGTGGAAAGTGCGTTCAGGCTTGCCCCACCGGAGCGCTGGCCGCGAAAGGCTGTGCCGTCGAGGAAATGGTCAAGCGCGCCGACAACATCAGCTCGCTCGTACACCGCAGAGAGGTGCAGGTATGAAGAAGGTGAAAGTGGCGACCGTTTGGCTGGACGGATGTTCCGGCTGCCATATGTCATTGCTCGATATGGACGCCGCCATTATCTCCCTGGCTCAAAAAATCGACTTGGTGTACGGGCCGCTGGTTGACGCGCAGGAGTTTCCCGAAGACGTTGATGTGACCCTGGTGGAAGGCGCAGTCAGTTCCCAGGACGACGTGAACAAGTTGCAGAAGATCCGGCAGCGGTCCCATCTCGTCATTGCTCTGGGCGATTGTGCCGTTACTGGAAATGTGCCGGCTATGCGAAATTCCTTCCCGGTCAACAAACTCCTGCAGCGAATTTATGTGGAGGGCGCGCAAGTGGGCAAAGTGATCCCGACCGACGGCGTACCTTCGCTGCTCAAGCAGGCGCGGCCCCTGCGTGAGTTTGTAACGGTGGATTTGTGCCTGCCCGGATGCCCGCCGCCCGCGAAAACCATCGCCGCCGTGATTTCCGATCTGGTGGATGGAAGAAAGCGCGAGACCGGCCTCGCCGTGAAGTTCGGATAAGGAGCGTTGGATGAAACGCATCACAATCGATCCGGTCACACGCATCGAGGGACACGCGAAGATCGTCATTCAACTGGACGACAACGGTCGAGTCGCCGGCACCGAATTCCACGTCACCCAAGTGCGAGGATTCGAGAAGTTCACTGAAGGGCGCCCGTTCTACGAAATGCCGGGCATCACCTCGCGCATCTGCGGGATCTGTCCCATCAGCCATCTGCTGGCGTCCTCGAAAGCTTGCGACTCGATCATGGCAGTGCGCATCCCGCCGGCGGCATATAAGCTGCGCACTCTGGCGCACTGCGCCCAGATCGTCCAGTCCCATGCCTTGAGCTTCTTTTATCTGTCATCGCCGGATCTGCTTCTGGGCATGGACTCCGATATGCCCAGCCGGAACGTACTCGGGGTGATCGCCGCTCATCCGGAGATGGCGCGCGACGGCATCGAGTTACGCAAGTTCGGACTTCAAATCATCGAGGGCCTGGCTCAGGAAAGAGTCCATCCGTCGTGGATCGTTCCCGGGGGTGTTGCCGCTCCGATGTCGGGCTCTGTACGCGAACGCATTCTCTCCGATCTGCCTTCCGCACACGCGATTGCCAGCCGCACTCTGCGCTTTTTCAAGAATGCGCTGGACAACTACAGCTATAAAGAGGAGATCGAATCGTTTGGGTCCGCGCCCACCATGTACGCCGGGCTCGTCGACGGAAAGGGCAATCTGCAGTTTTATGACGGCGGGCTGCGCTTCCGAAGTCCGAGCGGAGAAATCATCGAGGACGGAATCGCGGCCGAGGACTATGCCGGGTGGATGGGCGAAGCCAGCCTCCGCGATTCTTATCTGAAGGCTCCGTATTTCAAACCGCGAGGTTTCCCGGAAGGCGCATATCGAGTCGGTCCGCTGGCCAGAATGAACGCGGCAGACCAGTGTGGTACTCCCCTGGCGGACGCTGAATTCACCGAATTCCATCAGCGTTTCGGGGCCCCCGCCCACAGTGCATTCCTCTACCACTACGCGCGACTGATCGAGATCGTTCACGCGCTGGAGAAGATCGAGTTGCTCCTGGCTGATCCGCAGATTCTCGAAAAGCACGTGCGTGCGACCGCAGGCGTCAATTCCCTGGAAGCAGTGGGTATCATCGAGGCTCCCCGTGGCACCCTGATTCACCATTACAAAGTGAATGAAGAGGGCGGAATCACATGGGCCAACCTGATCGTAGCGACGGGGCACAACAATCTTGCCATTGGCCGCAGCATTCAGCAGGTGAGTGAGCGTTTCATCGATGGCCGCAAACTGCAGGAAGGCATGCTGAACCGGGTCTCAGCCGTGGTCAGGGCATACGACCCCTGTTTGAGTTGCTCCACCCATGCCCTCGGGGAAGTAGCGCTGCGCATTCAATTGGTGGATGCCGACGGTGACTTGTGCGACGAAGTGGCCAGTTCGTAAGCACGATAAAACTACCGGAGATACCAAGGCTGAGATTCGTCCCAAGTGCAAACCACAGAAGCGGCTCCCGCTTTCAGTCCGCTGGCATCGGCGCCGGTCCCGCCATCAGCGCCGGTGCCATCCGAGGCGCGGTCGCTTCCTCCGGGACTTCCAGCCATTTACGTACTTCAGGCAGCGCCCGGCGCATCGCAGTGGCGCCAACCTGGATCAATTCGCCGGCCCGTTTGAAATCGTCATAGTCAAACCCCGCGACATCCGGCTCGATCACCACGTCGGCGGCGCTTCTCCATGTCTCACTCATCATGTCTTGCGCGATGGCGAACGATTGCCCGATCACATCAAAGAAATGCCGGGGTGCGTTGCTCTTCGACCACTGCCCTTTGAGGTGCACGCCCAGCACCCGCTCCGCTCCCATCTTGCGTAAAGGCCGCGTCGGCACGGGATAAGACAGCATCCCATCCACCAGGAAGCTTCCGCCAATTTCTACTGGCAGAAACATCCCCGGATACGCGCAACTTGCCCGCACCGGATCGATAATCGGCCCGGAGGTAAAAACCGCTCCTCTCCCGGTGTTGAAGTCGGTTGCGGTTACGCCCAGCGGTATACGCAATTCTTCAAAAGTCTGAACCTTCAGAGTTTTCTGTAGGAATGCAACCATGCGATCGGTCGAGGCAAAGCCATAGCGCGACAGAGTCCAGCGGGCGAAGGTCGTAAAGCGAACTTTGTGCGCCAGTTCTTCGAGTTCCGCAATCGTGAGCCCGCTGCAATATGCGGCGCCCATAATCGCTCCCACGCTGGTGCCGGCCACCATGCGGACCGGGATGCCCTCTTCTTCGAGAACCTTGAGAACTCCGATGTGCGCGATCCCGCGGGCGAAGCCTCCCCCCAACGCGATGCCGATCGCTGGCATGCGCTGCGTGTCCGCCACATTCGTCTTGCGTGAGAGTTCGCGCCCGAAGGCTTGGACCGACCGGATCACCCTACCCAGACTCTTCATAGGAACCCCACGTTCCTGGTCTGCTGGGGTCGCAAACCCTGATTCTACTGGTGTAAGATGCCATGAACTCGTTTCGCGTAACAGGCCACGATTGTGCTATCTGCCAGTCACACTAGATACCGACCTGCTCTTACCGCCGCGCCACCCCTGGCTCGTTGATCACTAACTCCTGTAATCCTGCCAGCTTACACATACTTGAAAACCTCTACAGGAGGGCATTGCAGCCGCTAAGCCGAGCCGCCTACCAGAAAACACTACCCTTTCTACCCAGTTCTTCTCGGGATAACTGCTGTGGCACAACCGCCATTCCCAGTCCGGCCGCCGCGCCTGATAAGCACGTCGCTAAGCGTTAGCTTTGCCAACCTTGATTTCGTCCAGCAGCGGCAGCGGTTTCTCGATGGCCACTGACGTTTCCAGTTCCAGTTGCTCCTGTCCGCTGAGAGCGGAAACCTTTCCCCGATAATTCTTCAGGTGACGCTGCGCGGTCTCAAAGGCTTCCTGCGCCCTGTTAAGATTCTTGCCTACATTTTCAAACTGACTCTGGAAAAAGTCGAAGGACTTCTGCGCCTTGGCCAGTTCGGCGCGGCTCTTTTCAAAGCGGGTGGCGACTTCGTACCACTTGTGCACCAGCGAAATAGTATGCAGGGTCATCAGCAGGGTGTTGGGCGAAACCGGGAAAACATGCTGTTCGTTCATCCAGTCACCGAGTTCGCGGTTGCGGATGACCTCCATGTAAAGCGTCTCGCTTGGCAGATACATGAGCGCAATCTCGGTGGTGCCGTTCTCCGGCTGAATGTACTGCTGGATCCGCTTTGCTTCAGCCTTCATCACCCGCACCAGCGCTACGCGCGCGGCGTCAATCTCAGCTTTGTCGTTGCTCTCAAACAGCGCGATCACCTGCTCGCGCGGAAACTTGGCGTCGATCGGCAACTTGCGGTCGGGAAAATATATAACGGCGTCGGCGCGCCCTCCTCCTTCGCCCACCGATGCCTGCAGGGCGAACATATGAGCCGGCAGAAAGTCGGCGAGCAGCCTTTCCAGGCTGGCTTCCCCGAATTGGCCGCGCAGATGCGGCAGCTTCAGCAGGTTGTTGAGATCGTTGATGGAGTGGCCAAGGGCGCCAACTTCGCGAAGTTGCTCCTCCGCCGCCTTCAGATGCTGCTGCACTTTTTCAAACTGGGCAAATCCTTCTTTGATGTTCTGATCGAGTTTTACCTGCACTTGTTCGGTAATGGCCATCAGCTTGGAGTCAACCCGATCGCGGATGGAGTCCAGGCTTTGCGCAGTCTGCTGATTCAGGCTCTGAAATTCGCTCTTGAGTTGCTGTGTGGTCAGCAGCAGAGAACCGGTCAACTCTGTGCGGCCTTCCGTCAAGCTCCGCTTTTGCTCTTCGCGGCCCGCGCTGAGTTGCTGCTCGACCGAGTTACGAATCTCTGAAAAACCCTGCTGGATGCGGTCTGCAACCTGCTGCCGCAGGTCCCCTTTAGTCTGCTCCAGTCTACTGGCCATATCGGCAGTGGCGGCACTGAACTTCTGGCCAAGGGACGTACCTAGCCTTTCGAGCTGATCCGCAACTTCCGCCTTTCCATCCACTTGCGCGGCGTCCGCAACGCGGCGCAGGAGCGCCACCGAAAACCCGATCAGGACCAGGATTCCCACCAGCACGGTAACCAGCAATATGGTCTCCATAGTAAGTGGCTGAGCTGAATTCTAGTGGCTAGCGTTAGAGATGGAAAGCGCAAGTTTGACGGCGATCCCCGCGCCCAAACGCTGCCCACTAGATTATGCCCGGGGCGCTCATTATTTTATTGGCGATGCTGGCGGCAAATGCCGAACCGTGCCCGGCACAATCGACTTCCCATAGCAACGACCTCCGAGTCGAAATTGGTGGCGACGTTCACCCCGGCGCTGGTGTCAACACACCCACCCTGCGCCCGAACCTGGCGAACACAGCGCTTTCTGGCGAAGACTCCGCTGCTGAAAACGAACTCCTGGAAGCGGCGAACAAAAGCCGCGAACTGGCCGGGGCAAGCCAGTTGAAGTTGGATGATAGTCTCCGTCAAGCGGCGCGAGCCCATGCCCAGCGGATGGTTGAGAGTGGGCAACTCGAGCATCAATTTCCCAGCGAACGCCCGCTGCTGGAGAGAATCGCTGAGGCAAGCTCCTTGCGGCTCGATCGCGTCGGCGAGAACATCGCCAACGCGGCCAATGCCCGGAGCGCGAATGAAGTCCTGATGAACTCGCCGCCACACCGCGAGAACCTGCTTGATCGCGGGTTCAACGTAGCGGGCTTCGCCGCTATCTGGCGCAACGGGCGGCTCTACGTGGTTCAGGATTTCGCACACCAGGTACCGTCGTATTCGACTGAGCAGAGCGGAGCATTAGTCGGGCGGGCAGTCGCGGAAATGCGAAAACAGGAAGGGCTGCCGAAGTTGATACAACTTTCTCCGCCGAAGCTGGACGAAGCCGCGTGTTCGCTGGCGGAAGAGAATCGTCCGAACGCACGTTTGCTGGCGACCGCCTACGACAATTCCAAGATCGTCGCCTACACCGAAAGCCGTCCAGACGCCCTGCCGCAGGCGGCATTACGGCTGTTGCGCGATCCGCAACTCCGCCAGTTTGCCGTCGGCTCTTGCTACGCCCGCAACGCGGCCTATCCGACGGGGATGTATTGGGTCGCGATTCTGCTGTACTAGCTTGGCTGTGCTTAGGCTCGCAATGTTCGCACCCCGCTGGCGAGGGGGCCGCGCACCGCCGCTTACCGCACGAGCTATGTGCTAACCTGCGAGCATTGGGCGTGCCCGTATGGAGCCTGCTCCGCCAATCCGCATCGGTACGGCCGGCTGGTCTTATAAGGACTGGGATGGGATTCTCTACCCGCCAGAAGTGACGCGCAGAAAAATTCATCCGGTTGAGTTTCTTGCGCGATTCTTCGACGTCATCGAGATCAACACTTCCTTCTATGGCCATATACGGCCGGAGTTGGGACGCTTGTGGTCGCGCAAGGCCGCGGCTGTCAATCCGAATTTTCTCTTCACCGCGAAGCTGCACCGCTCGTTTACCCACTCCCCATTGGCCGTGATGGAGCCGACTTCGGCGGCCAGCATTCGTCCCAACGACAAGGACGAACGCCTGGCGCGCGAGGGACTGGATTCGCTCGCCTCGGAAGGCAAGCTGGGCGCGCTCCTCATTCAGTTTCCCGTCTCGTTCAAGAACACTGGTCTGAACCGGGAATACCTTGAACTCCTGCTGCGGCAGTTCATTGAATTTCCGCGGGTCGTCGAGGTGCGCCACGAGAGTTGGAATCATCCGGATACCATTGCCGAATTCATGCGCCAGCGCGTCGGATTCTGCAATATCGATCAGCCCCTGCTAGGCCAGTCACTGGCGTCGACCGAGCATGTTACATCGCCCGTCGGATACCTTCGCCTGCATGGCCGCAACTACGAACAGTGGTTCGAGAGCGATAACCGTGACGATCGCTATAACTATCTCTACAAAATGGCTGAGTTAGAAAAGTGGAAGGAAAAAGTGGAAATCATCGCGCATAAAGCCCAATCGACATTCGTGATCGCGAACAATCATTTTCAGGCCAAGGCCGCGGTGAACGCGTTGGAGCTAAGACACTTACTGGAAGGGAAAAGAGTTCGCGCCCCGGAGAGGCTCGTGAAAAACTATCCTCAACTCCGGGAGACGGCCGAGATCGAAGACGCCAGCGGAAATTATTCCCTCCTGGCGTAGCGCAACGGGCCGCAAAACCCGCTTGCAGATTCGGGTGGCCGGGGCGCGATTCAGAAGACTGCAAGGCTTGGTTTTTGCCGCTTTACACCGAGGGACAGCGTCCCCCGTGCTGACTGGCGTAAGCGTTGTCCCCGCCGCCACATTTGAGTTCCTGCGATATACTGTACGTACGTCAATGATTCCTGGCCGCATCGGATACGAACTGGCGGTAGTGGCAGTTTTCGCTGTCCTGACTATTTTTCTGTTTCCAGCCATGCAGGGCCCATATTCGGTGGTGCACGGTCCGGCTAGCGCCCTTCTGGCTGCCCGGTCTGCTTCCCGCTTGCTTTCCACCATGGCGTGCGGGGCTTTGAGTTTCCTGCGGAATCGCCGGGTGTCTCCGCTTGTGGTTCTGTCGCAAATGTCGTCTTCGAAGCTGGAATTCCAGCCCCTCAGGTTGCCCGATTTCAGCCCCATTCTGCGTTGTTGATCCCACTCTGTTTTTTTGCTATCGAACCCGCAATCTCTTTCGGGTCGCAGTGTCTGTTACTGACAGGCATTTTGTTTGCGACCCGCCAGAGGTTGTAGTTCTGCTTGTCGCTGGTCGGAACTGAAATCCAGCGACGGCAGTGGTATCCACCCAAGCTTTCCCGACCATGAGGAGGACTCGACAAAAATGACGCAGAAAAGAATATATACATTTGTTCTATTGACCGCGCTGGCGTCTGTATCGTTACTCGCAGGCTGCGCCAAGAAAGTGGCCAAAGTTACGCCACCACCGCCCCCTGCACCCGCACCTGCCGCGCCCACCGCCACCCTTGCCGCCAACCCCAGCGTCGTGCAGCAGGGGCAGAGTTCGCTGCTGACCTGGCAGACCAACAACGCCAGCGAAATTACCATTACCGGACTAGGTACCGTGCCCGCATCAGGTTCAAGAACGGTGATGCCGGGTGAATCCACGACCTACACTCTTGTCGCCAAGGGCGCGGGGGGAACCAATGAGGCCTCCGCTCGGATCACGGTCAATGCCGCCAGCGCCAATGCAGCCAATTCACCGACGGATCAGGAGTTGTTCAGCCGTAATGTCAGAGATGTTTTCTTTGACTATGACAAGTACGCCATCCGCCCAGTCGACGCGCCCACAGTCCAAAATGACGAAGCCTTCCTCGCGCAGCATCCGTCCGTGAAGGTCGTCGTCGAAGGCCATTGTGACGACCGCGGCTCGGAGGAATACAACATCGCTCTCGGAGCCAGTCGCGCCGAAACTTTGAAGCAAACTCTGGTGCAGCAAGGAGTTCCAGCCGATCGAATTCGAACCGTGAGTTACGGTAAGGAGAAGCCGTTTTGCACGGCGGACAATGAACAGTGCTGGCAGCAGAACAGGGTTGACCATTTTGCTTTCGACCGTTAACCAGTTGAAAACGAGGGCGGCTCGTCGGAGGGCCGCCCTTGAGTTGATTGCGATATGCTCTCAGGAAGTAACTTGTGAAGTAGTTTGTGGCGATGCCGTGAGCGAAAACGTCCAGACCGTCCGGAAAATTAGCGCCAGCCGCTGGAGAGTCTGGCTGTTCGCTCGAATGGCAGAACTGCGGCAGCGTGAAAGCCAGATTTTTCTGGTTCTGGCGCTGGTCATCGGCGCCTTGACCGGAATGGCTGTGGTCGCTTTCATCCTGCTCACGGAGCGTATGGGCATGCGGCTGTATCCGATGGGCGGCGCGCCGTGGCGGCGCCTGTTGTTTCCGGTGACGGGCTCGCTCGGCGTCGGATATCTGCTGTGGCGTTACTTTCCCAATGCGCGAGGCAGCGGAGTGCCGCAGACCAAGGCGGCCCTGTTTGCCCGGGATGGACGCATCACCCTGCGCACTGTACTGGGCAAGTTTTTCTGTACTTCGGCGACCCTCGCCAGCGGCATTCCGCTGGGACGCGAAGGCCCGTCGGTGCAGGTTGGGGCGGGCATTGGCTCCGTGCTGGGACGGTTTCTCGGGTTGAGCACCGAGCAGGTAAAACGACTCATTCCCGTCGGAGCCGCCGCCGCCATCGCAGCCGCCTTCAATACTCCTCTGGCCGCCGTCGTTTTTTCGCTCGAGGAAATTATGGGCGACATGCAATCACCGGTGATGGGCGCGGTGGTGCTGGCCTCGGCGACCGCCTGGATGGTGTTGCGCGTCTTCCTCGGCGATCATCCCCTTTTCAAAGTCCCGCAATATCAGTTGCTTCATCCCGCCGAGTTTGCGGTGTATGCCGTGCTCGGCGTGGCCGGTGGAGTGGTTTCGGCGGCCTTCACCAGACTCCTGCTTGGCATCCGAGCACGATTCCTGCGCTTCCCGCTCAAGACTGTCTGGTTCCAACCGGTGGCGGGCGGCCTCCTCGTCGGAGTCATGGGATGGTTCGTACCCCAGGTCATGGGCGTCGGATACGGGTTCGTCGGCGAAGCTTTGAACGGACGCATGGCCTTCCAACTGATGTTGCTACTGGTTGTGCTCAAACTATTGGCGGTCACCGTGAGTTATGCCTCGGGCAACGCCGGCGGCATTTTCGGACCATCTTTATTTATCGGCGCGATGTTGGGAGGTTCGGTGGGAACCGTTGCCCATCATCTGTTTCCGGCCTACACCGCGACTCCGGGAGCGTACGCCCTGGTTGGCATGGGTGCCGTGTTTGCCGGAATCGTGCGCGCTCCCATGACCTCCGTGCTGATGATCTTTGAGATGACGCAGGACTACGCCGTGATCGTCCCCTTGATGATTGCGAATCTGGTGAGCCTGTTCATTGCTGCACGGCTGCAGCACGAGCCCATCTACGAGGCGCTGGCAGTGCAGGATGGTATCCATCTACCCTCGGTGGAATCGCGTCAGAGGTATGGTCAACGTCAGGTGATCCGAGTAATGCGGTCCGCCAGCGACCTGCTGCCCGCCGAGATCACGGTTCGAGAAGCGCTGGAAATGGTTCGATCCAGCGCCTCCCGCACCTGGCTGGTGACGGATCGGCGAGGTGTCGTTGGCGTCATTAACCGGGCATGGCTGGAGCGGGAGTTGGCCGAGCGCGCCGACAAGCATCTGGGCGTACTGATGGATGCCCTGACGTTTCCCCACGTCCATACCGACCAGGGTCTCGACCTGGCGCTCGAACGCATGGGAGCCAACCAGATTGAAATCTTGCCGGTGGTAAACCGTGCGGATATTCACAAGTTAGAAGGTGTCGTCACGCTGCGGGATGTGCTCGAAGCGTATGGAGTAAGCCGCGCCTGAGCGGTTGCTTGTGTGCGCAAGTCTGCGCTTCTGGTTTGCGCGGCATGACTGCCGTCGAATCCAAATTGCATCGACGTTCATCTATTTCGCATGAACACGGACAGTCTTTTCGTGGAATCCGTCACTTCGCATCAATCTCTGAACCAGCGCTTATTGGATGAACCGGCTGGCATCGCGAGTGTCCCCTCTCACGATGGCAGTCTGCTGGACGCTTATTCCCGGGCAGTCACCGCGGCGGTTGAGACGGTTAGCCCATCGGTGGTGAACGTTGAGGTGCATCAGGTTGTGACCTCCGCGGGAAAGCGAGGTCGCTCTGCGCGCCAGCCGGGCGAACCCGCCGGGCCGCGCGAGCGCCGCGGCGGCGGATCAGGCTTCGTATTTACTCCCGATGGTCTGATCCTCACCAATAGCCATGTGGTGCACGATGCCAGACGCATCGAAGTTACTCTGGCCGACGGCCGTCGGACTCCGGCGCATACCATCGGCGACGATCCCGCGACCGATTTGGCGGTCATTCGGATCGACGCTTCCGGATTGCAGGCCGCGCCCCTCGGCGATTCACAGCAACTGCGGCCCGGGCAGATGGCCATTGCGATTGGCAATCCTTATGGATTTCAGTCCACGGTCACGGCGGGCGTCATTAGTGCTCTGGGGCGATCGCTGCGCTCCTACTCCGGGCGCTTGATTGAGGATGTCATTCAGACCGACGCCGCCTTGAATCCGGGAAACTCCGGCGGTCCGCTGGTCGATTCCCGCGGCCATGTGATTGGGGTGAACACGGCGACCATTTTGCCCGCCCAGGGCATCTGTTTTGCCATCGGCATCAATACGGCGAAATTCGTAGCCAGCCGCCTGCTGCGCGATGGCCGCATCCGGCGCAGTTACATTGGCGTCTCGGCGCAGACCGTGCCGATTCATCGCCGCGTTGTGCGCTTCTACGGGCTAACGCGGGAAACCGGCGCGGTCGTGGTCGGCGTCGAGGATCGCAGCCCGGCGCGGACCGCTGGAGTGCGCGAGGGCGACGTGATCGTGGCGCTCGACGAAAAACCAGTTGCTGGTGTGGACGATCTGCATCGTTGGTTGACCGATGCTCAAGTGGGGACGCGCTGCGCTTTAACCGTGATTCGTCACACCGAGAAGCTGAGGCTGCCGATCCTTCCCGAAGAGGCCTTGTGAGCGACCCATGTAAGCGAACAATAAGTTGTTCGCGATGCTCCTATCGCATTGCACGCACTGGATTTCGTGTGTTAGCTTCGATGCGGAGAGGTCTGCTTGCGACACACGGTTCCGGCGGGGATGGAGCGCAAGGAAGCTGACGTTTACCTGCGGCTCGATGCAGCGCGTTTTCCCCAGCATATCGCCATCATCATGGACGGAAACGGGCGTTGGGC
>PLBE01000133.1:0-25837 GCA_003134435.1 Acidobacteriaceae bacterium | reverse complement strand
GCGGAAATCAGGACGCTCAATGAAAACAATATCCGTTTGAAATACATTGGCCGCCTGCACGAGTTACCGGAGTCCGTGCAGCGCGAGATGGCCGAAGCCAGTTGGGCCACGGCCAACAACACTGGCATGTTGTTGACCCTGGCGTTGAATTACAGCGCCCGCAGCGAAATCGTGGACGCGTTCCGCTCCCTGGCCGAGGCTGCAGCCCGCAACGGCGGACTCGATCATATGCAAGTCGATGAGCGCGCCATCAGCGAACATCTCTACACTCGCGGCCTGCCCGACCCCGACTTAGTAATTCGGACCAGCGGCGAGATGCGTCTGAGTAACTTCCTGCTCTGGCAACTGGCCTATGCCGAAATTTATGTGACTCAGACCCTGTGGCCGGATTTTCGCGGCGCCCAACTGCTCGAGGGCATCGAGGAGTATCAGAAGCGCGACCGCCGTTATGGGGGACTGAAGCCGGACGGCAATATTCCGCATGTCAAGTCGCTGGCGGCCCATGCCGAGGCCAAGCGTTGATCGAAGGCCGAAGAAGCAAAGGCAGAAGAAGCGACGGTCGGAAGAAGTAATGTCGCTCGCGCCGGGCTCCACGACTTTTGAAACAGGTTTGCATTCGAGCCGCCACCCCCTTCCATGATCAAGCGCATCGCCACCGCCGCCGTCTTAATCCCACTGGTTCTCCTGCTCGTGCTGAAGGCGCCGCTCTATGTTCTCGCCTTCGTCGCTGGTATCGTCGCTCTTCTGGCCATCTTCGAGTTCCTCAATCTCACAACGCATTATGGGGTCCAGCCCCTGGGACGGACCACTTATGCGTTCGTAGCGTTCTTCTTTTTATTTGTCATCGCCGCGTCCAGCAATTTCACTCCTCTGGTCGAGGCCACCGCCATGCTCTACGGCATTGCGCTGGCCGCCGCGCTGTCTCCGTTTGTATTTCTCACTCTAGCCATGCTTCGTTCCGATCTAAGCAGCGCCTTCCCGGCTGCATCCGCTTCGGCCTTCGCCTTTACCTACATTGCCATCCCCATGGCGCTGCTGGTCGCCATCCGGCAGCAACCCGCAGGCGCAATCTGGACGATCTACACCCTGCTGGCCGTCTGGGCGGGAGACATTTTCGCTTACTTCGTCGGCAAGGCGATTGGCCGCCACCGCATGTCGCCGGTAATCAGTCCGAAAAAGACCTGGGAAGGGGCGGTCGCCTCGATTGTGGCCAGCGTCATCATCGGCACCCTGTGGATGCACCACGCGCCCGCCATCAGCTCCGCCCTGCTGCGGATGGGACTGATTGACCGTCGCGATGGCATGTTTGGACTGGAGCAGCCCCAGCTCTGGCCCATCATTCTCCTGTCGGCCGTGGTCAACGTCGCCGCCCAGTTGGGCGATCTGGTCGAGTCGCTCATCAAGCGCGGCGCCGGCGTCAAAGACTCCGGCACGATTCTCCCGGGACATGGTGGCATGCTCGATCGCATTGACGCCATGCTGTTCGCCGTGCCCGTCGTGTGGGCGTGGGGCGCATGGCGCTTGCTGCAGTAGAGAGAATAATCGGAATACGAATCGCGAGCGGCACCGAACGATTCCGTCACCCTCTGCCCGAAAGTAACCATTCTGTGAGGCCGCCCGTTCCCTGCCTCGCAACCTTTATACTATCTTTGAACTATTAGGGACCTGAAACCATAACGACCTGCCTTTTCATGAAGAGCCTGATCGCGATCGTTGCCGCCTGCGCGTTGCCGCTGTTTGGACAGAGCCACAGCGGAGAACTGCGCCTCAGGGTCACCGACCCCGCCGGCCTAGCGGTGAAAACGACGGTCCAGATCACCAGCGCAGCCAGTCGCTATCGAAGCGTCCTTGCCACCAATGACCAAGGCCGCCTCGATCTCCAGCGCCTGCCATACGGCATCTATCAGATCGAAATCAAACAGCCAGGTTTTGCCGGGATCACCGAGTCGGTTGATATTCATTCCTCCCTCCCAACCGAATACTCCATCCAATTCGGGCTGCCTTCGATCCATGAATCGGTTACCGTCACTGCGCCGAATACTCTGATCAATCCCGATCAAGCTGGCGCCGTCAGTGAGATCAGCTCCGACGTCATCCAAAATCGGCTGAGCTCGATTCCGGGCCGTTCGCTGCAGGATCTCGTGAATTCACAACCGGGCTGGTTGTTCGAAGGCAATGCCGTGCTACATCCGCGTGGCTCCGAATATCAAACCCAGTTTGTGGTCGATGGCGTGCCTCTCACCGACAATCGCTCGCCCAGCTTTGGACCCGCCATCGATGCCGACGACGTGCAATCGCTCAGCCTTTACACCGCGGGCATTCCGGCGGAATACGGGCGCAAGATGGGAGGCGTAATCGAAGTCAATACGCTGCAGGATGCCCAGCCCGGCTTCCACGGACAGTTGACCTTATCGGGCGGCAGCTTTGCTACGGCGGGAGCTTCCGCCGAAGGCGAGTATGTCTGGGGGAGGAATACCTTTGGAGGCGCCGCCAGCGGCAGCAGGACCGACCATTACCTGAATCCGGTCGTGCCGCAGAATTTCACGAATACGGGCACGCTGGGCGACTTTGCGGCGAACTACGAGCGCGACTTGACGCCCAAAGATCGTTTGCGATTTATGGTGCGCCACGAACTCTCGCGCTACGACATTCCGAACGAACAGGTCCAGGAAAGCGACGGTCAGATTCAAACCGCGGACAACCTTGAAACCATGGGAATCGCGTCGTATCAGCACACTTTCTCATCGAACGCGGTCGCCGATTTTCGGGCCATGGCGCGCGACAATGCGATTGGCTTCAACTCCAATCCGGAGTCATACCCCATCGCGGTCTTCCAGCAAAATTTTTTTCGCGAAACCTACTTCAGGGGGACAACGACCGTCACTCGTGGGCGGAATGAGTGGAAGTTTGGGTTCGAGTCGGACAACACTTTTCTCAACGAGAATTTCCGCTACCACATCACCGATTCCACCCAGTTCGACCCCGGTACTCCCATCGACTTCAGCTTTGTCGCCCACCGGCCCGATCTTGAACAATCCGCTTTTGTGCAGGACCAGATTCATCTCAAGAACTGGACCATCGACGCCGGGCTGCGCTGGGATCACTATCAGCTTCTGTTGAACCGGCACGCTGTCGATCCGCGTGTCTCGATTTCGCGCTATTTTCCGTCCGCCGAACTCGTCCTGCATTTCTCCTACGACCGGGTTTTTCAGACCCCGTCGTTCGAGAACCTCCTGCTTTCCAGTTCCACGGCCGTTGAATCGATCAGCCCCACGAATTTCCTGCGATTGCCGGTCGAACCTTCCGAGGGCAACTACTACGAAGCCGGCCTCACCAAGGTGTTCGCGCAGCACATCAAACTCGACGCCAACTATTTCCGGCGGCTCGTGTCCAACTTCGCGGACGACGACCAGATTGCGAACACCGCCATCAGCTTTCCGATTGCATTCCTGAAATCCATCATTTACGGTGCCGAGGCAAAAATCGATCTTCCCGATTGGCACCGCTGGTCGGGCTTCCTGAGCTATTCCTATGCGGTCGGCCAAGTGTGGGCCCCAGTGAAGGGTGGACTTTTCTTAGGCGACGACGCCACGGCGGCGGCAGCGCTCGCCGGCCATTTCCCCGATTCACAGGACCAGCGCCACACCGTTCGCGGACGCCTTCGCTACCAGATCAAACCGCGCCTTTGGATCGCCGCCGGAATGCAATACGATACGGGGCTGCCCTTCGATTTCAATGGCACCCAACCGCAGGCGCTCGCCGAATACGGGCAAAATGTGATCAACCGCATCAACTTCGCCCGCGGACGTATCTATCCTTCCTTTCAGGTCAACGCCTCGGCGGGCGCGGACGTTTACAAGTCGGATCGCAGGAACATTCGCTTTCAAATCGATGGCCAGAACCTGAACAACATTCTTGACGTAATCGATTTCGGCGGCCTTTTCTCCGGCAATGCCATTGGACCATCCCGCAGCGTCGCTCTCCGCTTAACGACCACCTTCTAGAGCGGATGCGGAAGTTCGAATTTCGGGGTCTTCCCCCCCCGGCATGGCAAAGCGTCCCTCCCTTACAATAGGAAGGCCTCATGAAACGCATCGCCATCCTGGGTTCGACGGGCTCCATCGGCCGCAGCACTTTGAGCGTGGTCGAGAGCTATCCCGAGCGCTTTCAGATTGTAGCCCTCGCGGCCGGCAGCAATATCGAGCTTGCTCTTGAACAAGCTCTGCGCTGGAAGCCCCGCGTCCTCTCCCTGGCTCGGGAGCAGGATGCAGGTATACTCGCCTCGCGGCTCCGCGGCTCCGGCCTCTCCGGGATCGACGTTGTTCATGGCGCCGCCGGCACGGTGCTGGTCGCCACCGATCCCGAAGTCGACTTCGTAGTCAGCGCCATCGTTGGCGTCTCTGGCCTCGAAGCTACTTACGAAGCCGTCCGCGCCGGCAAGACCGTCGGCTTGGCCAACAAGGAATGTCTGGTAGCCGCCGGGGAGTTGATCACCGCCGAGGCGCGCCGGCAAGGCAAGCCGCTCCTGCCCATCGACAGCGAACATAACGCCGTCCACCAATGCCTTCGCGGCGGACGGATGGAGGAAGTGGAGCGCATCTGGCTGACCGCCTCCGGCGGACCCTTTTTCAGGACGCCGAAATCGGAATTTGCCTCAATAACGGTGCAACAAGCGCTCAATCATCCCACCTGGAAGATGGGCAAGCGCATCACCATCGATTCTGCAACATTGATGAACAAAGGGTTCGAGGTGATCGAGGCGTGCCGCCTCTTCCATGTGCCCCCAGACCGCGTCCAAGTCATTGTCCATCCGCAATCTACCATCCATTCTCTGGTCGAATTCGTGGATGGCAGCCTGCTTGCTCAAATTTCGGTAACCGACATGCGCCTCCCCATCCTCTATGCCCTCACCTACCCGGATCGCATCCCATCGGACTTGCGCTTCTCCATCGGTGACTTACGGCATCTGGATTTCTGCCCCCCGGATATGGCTAAATTCCCTTGTCTGGCTTTAGCTTACGAAGCGGCGGCCGAAGGCGGCGCGAAACCCGTCGCCCTCAACGCCGCCGATGAGGTAGCCGTGGCCGCGTTTCTGGAGGAGCAGATCGGATTCGAAGACATTCCCCGGATTATTCGGAAAGTAATGCTTGCAACGCCGGCCCGGAATCCGGAATCTATACAGCAAGTGCTCGCTCTGGACACCGAGGCCCGCCTTTTCGCAAGAGAAATCGTAGCCCAGCGCCGTCAAGAGGGATCGCCCATCAGGGCCATTTCGTAATGGAAATTTTGGAGTAATCTCGTTACTATGCCCCAGCTTTTGTCTATCCTGCATACCATTTTCGTTATGGCAATTGTGCTCGGATTCATGATCCTGATTCATGAATTCGGCCACTACGCCGCCGCCAAGTACTTCGGGGTGCGGGTGGAAGTGTTTTCCATCGGCTTTGGCAAGCGTCTGCTGGGCTTCACCAAGGGCGAAACCGACTATCGCATCAGCGCCATTCCACTGGGCGGCTACGTCAAGATGTCGGGCGAAAACCCCATGGACGACCGCACCGGCGATCCTGGCGAGTTTCTCTCTCATCCCCGCTGGCAGCGCTTCATCGTCGCCCTGGCTGGCCCGGCCATGAATATTATGCTGGCCGTCGCCCTCCTGACCGGTGTCTACATGGTCCATTACGAATACCCCGCCGTACTTGATGAGCGGGCGGTTGTGGGATGGGTTAATCCCAACACTCCCGCCGAAAGGGCGGGCATCCAGGTTGGTGACAAGATTGTCCGGGTCGACGACATCGCCGATCCCACCTGGGAACAAGTTGAAGTTAAGGATGCGCTTAGCCCCAACCAGCCTTTGAAGTTCGCCATCGAGCACGACGGCAAAGTCACGGAAAAGGAGTTGGTTCCCGAGCCCGTCGGGGCCAATCAGTATGGCGCCATGGGTTGGGTGCCGAAAGAGTCGAGCGTCACCCTTACCACCATCGAACCCGGCATGCCTGCGGACAGAGCCGGTCTGAAGATTGGCGACCAGATCCTCACCGCGAACGGAGAAGATATTCCCGCCTTGGAAGCGCTGGTCCAGATGTTGAACCGCACCAAAGATCAGCCGCTGCAAATCGTCGTTCTGCGCAACGGACAGAAGCAGACTTTTACCGTCAAACCGACTCTGGCCCCTGCCGGACCCGCGCAAGACCTGCGCTACCGCATTGGCATTGCCAGCGTTCCTACGAAAGTTGTAAAGCTCAATTTTTCGGATGCGCTGCAGCGCTCGCTTTCCGACAATAAGAAGAGCTCGTTCCTCATTCTCGAATTGCTCCAAAAAATGGTGCAGCGCAAAGTCTCCATGCGCCAAGTCGACGGCCCGATCGGAATCGGAAGCGCTGTCGGTGCCGCCGCTCGCGAGCAGGGCTATACTCCGCTACTCCTGATCACCGCCGCCATCAGCTTGAACCTCGGCATCATGAACCTGCTGCCCATTCCCATCCTGGACGGCGGCGTGATCCTGCTCCTCTTCATCGAGAGCCTCATGCAGAAAGAAATCAGCCTGCCCATCAAGGAGCGCATCTACCAGGCGGCTTTTGTCTTTCTGGTGCTCTTTGCCGTGATGGTGATCTATAACGACCTGGACAAGACCCTACATGTCCATTTTTGACGTGGGATGCAATCTATCTCGGGAGTCGAAATGGCAACCACGGAGATGGTTCATGTTCGCGTCGACAAGTGAACCAAGGCACGAGCGGCAAAGGCACTGGCAGCCATGGGCCTTTCCGTTTACCACCCAGTTCGCGTTCTGCTGACGCGGCCTCGGAGAAATCCCTGCCCTTCGAGGTGAGAGCCCCCAACGCCGCGACAGCGGCGGCCATGCGGGACGCCCGCCATGGCGCACTGACTTCGTTCCGTAATGTCTCCGACTTGAACGCTGACTTGAATGCGAAGGATTGAGGTACGAGCGCCTCCCTTTAACTAGCACAGAAAACCTCTATCTTGGGTTAGTCAGCTATATTATTACATTCATAAAGTGTTGATTCTAATATACCGAGGGGGGGAGGGGGGAGGGGGGTGCCGATACTTCACAAGTCGGCATTTTGCAGGTTGCGGCATAGGCCAAAAGCGAAACTCCGTGACCTGCTAAAATGTAGTTTCCAATATGGCCGAAATCCATCGTAGAAAAACCTTCACCGCCTCAATCGGCGGAGTCCGCGTGGGTAGCAATGCACCAGTTATGGTGCAGTCGATGACGAACACCGACACCGCCGACATTCCCGGCACCATCAAGCAGGTCGCTGCCCTGGCCCGCGCCGGTAGCGAAGTGGTTCGCGTCACCGTCAACAACGATGATGCCGCCAAGGCCATTCCCCACATCGTCGAAGGACTCGAGAAGCAGGGCTTGCGCACGCCCATCGTCGGCGACTTCCACTACAACGGACACCTCTTGCTCACGAAATATCCCGGCTGCGCCGAGGGACTGGCCAAGTACCGCATTAATCCCGGCAACGCCAGCATCGGACGCAAGAACGATGACAACTTCCGCACCATGATCGAGGTGGCGGTGAAATACCAGAAGCCCGTGCGCATTGGGGTGAACTGGGGCTCGCTTGATCAAGCCTTGCTGACGAAGATGATGGACGAGAATTCCCGCCTCGCCGAGCCAAAAGACGCCCGAGAAGTGACCATGGAAGCAATCGTAGTCAGCGCGCTCAGTTCGGCGAAGCTGGCCGAGCAGCACGGATTGCGCTCGGACCAGATCATCCTGAGCGCGAAAGTCAGTGGCGTGCAGGATCTGATCGACGTGTATCGTATCCTCGCGTCGCGCTGCGAATACCCGCTTCATCTCGGGCTCACCGAGGCCGGCATGGGCGCCAAAGGCATCGTCGCCTCCAGCGCCGCCATGGCCGTGCTGCTGCAGGAAGGCATCGGAGACACGATTCGGGTTTCCCTCACCCCCGCTCCCGGCGGAGATCGCACCGAAGAAGTCCGCGTGGCCCAGCAGATTCTGCAATCGCTCGGCATTCGCAGCTTCACCCCGCAAGTCACCGCCTGCCCCGGTTGCGGACGCACGACCAGCACCTTCTTCCAGGAAATGGCCGAGCAGATTCAGACCTACCTGCGCGAACAGATGCCCGTCTGGAAAGAAACCCATACCGGTGTGGAAGAAATGAAGGTCGCGGTGATGGGATGCGTCGTCAACGGTCCCGGCGAATCCAAGCACGCCAGCCTCGGCATTTCTCTACCTGGAACCGCCGAAGAACCGAAGGCTCCTGTATACGTCGACGGCCGGCTCTTCACCACCCTGAAAGGCGACAAAATCGTCGCCGAATTCATTAAGATTCTCGACGACTACGTCGACTCCCACTACGCTGCCCGGGAAAAAGAAGAAGTTGGCGTACGCGGTTAAGTCGATCGCCGGACCTCTAAGGTTCGGCATCTTGCAGCCCTGAAGCAGCAAATTCTCAAAACCTAGGCCAGCCAGCTTGTCCATCCTGGAATGGTTGCGGCATTTGCGTTAGTCGTTGCACCCGGTCTCTTCGTGCTTGCGCTCCGGTTCAAGAAGTCAGTCCCGATATCCAGGTGTGAACAAAAAACCCTCTCCCCTGTGATCGGGGAGAGGGCCATGGCAGTCGAAACGGCTTCTAGTCGTCGTCGTCAGCCTTGGTTGGTGCCGGTTTATTGAAGTCGCTCGCGGGGCGAACCGTCCTCTCGCCGGGGAAGGGGCGGGTAAACCCGGTGGCTTCGTACCAGGTCAGATGGTTGACGGTATCGATGTCTTCGGCATCTGGCGTGTGTTGCTTGCCAGCGAAGACCTCCGCCTTCTTCGCCATCCAGCCAGCCCTCAGAGCCTTAACCGCAGGAGTCTCGGTCGCGAGCGATTTGGCGTTCGCCCCGGCCTTGACGCCAGCGTTGACCCCAGGCGCCGGAGGACACGCGGGGATGGTCTGAGTCGGAGTCTGGGTGACGCCCGTGTTCAGAGCTACTTGGTTCGCAACATGCGGCCACGGCAGGAAATAACTCGTCGGCGGGTTATCGGTGAAGAGCGTCCTCATCGGCGATGCCGTGAGATCGAACTGGTTCATCGGCTTGATGCCGAGAATTTGCTCGATCGTGCGGGTCACGTTGACCTGCGTGTAGAAGTGATTATCCTCGGTGACCCCAGCTCCGGTTCCATTGGGATTCACCTGCTGATAGACGTAGGGGCTGATGACATAGCCAGGGCTGCGGTGACCGTCGACGTGGTCGACGCCGTTCTGCGCGTCGTCTTCCTCGACGAAGATCGCCGAAGAGGACCAAATCGGGCTGTGGCTGATGGCATCGACGTAGCGGCCAAGCGCCAAGTCGTTATCGGCCTGCATGGCTGGCCCGGTCGGCGGGCCGCCGGTGTGGTCGGAGCTGATCCACAATAACTCCAACTGCGGCACCGCACCGTGCGCCACGTCGTTCGCGAAGTCCTGTGACCAGATATCGAAGCGGAACTGGTCCGGGATGCCCAGATCGAACTGCGGGTAGTTCTGGACGGTGTGGCTAATCAGGTTCGGGAGCGGGGAGTGCGAGGCGACCGTGTTGTAGTTGTAGAGCTGGCTCTCAGCGCCGCACTCATAAGCCTGTACGTCGTTGTAGAAGTCGATCCACTCGGGCTCGGTGGTCGACCCGGTCGGCGTCAGAAAGGAGTTGTATTCGATGTACTCGCCATAGTTCTTAAACGAGACGCCGGCCTTTACAGCCTGGTCCCACAGATGCCCGACCTTCTGGTAGGCAAGCGCATCGCCGCCGTTGGAGGGGTAGTCGCGGAGCCAGTCTGGCGACTGGACGTCATCGGAGTAAGGAGCCATGGCTTGAACGATCCAGTTATGACCGTCGGCCGACTGGCGGCTCGGGTCGTAGAAGTTGTCCAAAAGCGGGAAGCGTTGCACCAGCGCGTGCGCGTTCGGGGTTACCGGGATGCCTCCGTCTGCTGCGGAGCCATCGCCGAAGACGGCCAGAGAGGGGTCGCCGTTGCCGCCAGCCACGTCGCCCAGGATCTGATCGTAGGTGCGGTTCTCGCGGATGATCACGAATACGTGCTTGATCAGCGAAGGATCGCCGATCTTGGCCGGAATTGCGGTCGGCGGGACCGTCGGCTTGCCACCGGAGGCAGACGTGATATTTTCCGTGAGATCCCAGTGGTTGTTTTGGAAGACCTGTACCGTCATCGCCGGCAGGGTCGAGCTGTTCGGGATGGGAATAATGCTCACCGTACCGAGGTCCTGGTGAGTATTGAAGTCAGCAACGCCCCAATACGAACCGTATGAATTTTCAGCCGTATTCGTCGGAGGCGGCGCCACACCGAAACCCGTGGTGCCGAGACCCTTGTCGTTGGCAACGAGCAACGCGCCGTCCGCAGCGTCCAGCACGACCGAGCTCGGCGCATAGCCGACCGGGATCAGGCCCTGGAGCTGGTCGCCGTTGAGGTCAATCACGGCAATCGCGTTGGCATTGTAGAGCGCGATGTAGGCAATGTTGTTCACGGCATCCACGGCGATCGAGTTAGGCCCCGCACCGACCAGAGCTCCGCCCGGCACCTTAATCGGCAGCGCGAGGTTAATTGTCTGCGCCACCACGTTCGTGGTCGTGTCGATCACCGAGATGCTGTCGCTATAGGCATTGGCAACCAGGAGGTAGTGCCCGTAAAATGTCAGGCCCGTCGGGTGCAGACCGACGTTGATGCTCCCAGTGACCGTGAACGAGGCCAGGTTCACCACGGAAACGGTGCCGGTAGACGTGGAGCCAGTCGGATATTCGGCTACGACCGGCGTGCCGTTCGAGTATCCCTGGAAGTCCTTCTCTTTAGCAATTCGTCCGGCTTCGTTGGAGACATAGGCGGTCGTACCATCCGGCGAGACGATAACACTGTGCGGGACGTTACCGACCCGAATCTCTTGACCCTCGACCGGTTTCGCCTGAGTCAGGTCGATCTTGGTCAGCGTATCGTTATTGTCCAGCACTACGTAAGCAGTTTTGCCATCCGGCGAGATCGAGATGCCCATCGGATAGGAGGTGGGTGCGCCGTCCGAAACCAGAGACACGGTCTGACCGCAAGGGATCTCAATGCTGCCCGTGGTTCCCGGAGGGCTGTTGGGGAAGCAGGTAACGGTGGTCAGATAGCCGCCGGCGTTCACATCTAGCGGAACGCTGACGTGGGCGAAGTCTGAGAGCAAGCCCGTCACCGGATCGACGCTGGCGATGGCAACGTAGGCGGGCCCGTAGCCGCCATCTTGGCTAAACAGCAGGTACAAGCCATTCGGCGTATAAGTAATGCCGACGGAGCTGCCGCTCTTGCTGCCGAACGGTTTGTAGTTCTGCAGAACAGCGCCGGTCTGGGTGTTGAAAACGGTAACGGCCTGTGGGGCGCCCATCTGAAGGACGGCGGCGGTGTGCGTCGCGGTATTGGGGTTCAGCGCGATGGCCTTTGCGCGGGTCGTGATGCCGAGGTAGACCTGCGTGCCGGCCGGGTTGATGATCTGTCCAGAGCTGACGACCCAAGAGCCGTTGGTTTGCGGGCCGGTGACGTAGGTCGGGTAGTACAGCTGGGACTGAGCAGCGGCGAGCCCCGAAAGGCCCAGCCCCGCCGCGATGAGTCCGGCGAGCGGACGCAGGTGGTTGGTCCGAGACTTCTTTCGAGACTTATTTCGAATCCTATTTGAATACATATACCGTTCTCCTTATTCGTTTTTTTTCAGCATGCAACGATAGTGGAAGGGGTTTCGTGGCGGTTTCGTAGAAGGGACTTCCTGGCGGTGCTCATCTTCTTCCTCAATCTCCAACAGGTCTTGGCGCAAGCACTCGGTGCACCAAGGTGACCAGTCTAGTTTTGAGAAAGAGACAGCAGGATGACGCCAAGATTACATTTTTGTAATGTTGGTTTCTGAAGTAACGCCGACGCCCGTCGCGGATTGTGACACGCGGCAGCTCCACCTTAGGCGGAGTCTTTTTCGTGGACCCGTCATGCCAACAATTTGATCGCTAGGGACGGGTTCTGAGTGTGGCCCGATTTCGACAGTCGTCCCGCCTCCGACGACAAATGTATGATTTGGGAAGGCGCAGAAGGTCACGAATGATGAGAAACTCCGCTCAGCTCGCTGTTCTTCTCTCGATATTGTGCTTTGCCCAAATGTCGATTGCTGCCGATGTCCCTTGCAGCGCGAAAAGTGGCCCTACTGGCTGGCACACTTTCGTAGATCGGACACACAGGTTCTGCTTCCAGTATCCGCCCATTTACAAAGTTGTTCGGGATACCAGCAAACGAAAAAGCGTTGTCGCGCTAGGAGCCGAAGGCCAAATATATGTTTGGTTGGATAAACGGTT
This sequence comes from Acidobacteriaceae bacterium, assembly GCA_003134435.1. GTDB lineage: Bacteria > Acidobacteriota > Terriglobia > Terriglobales > Acidobacteriaceae > Acidiflorens. The sequence goes on along the minus strand of PLBE01000133.1, from coordinate 13,504 downwards.
TCAACTGAAACAGCTAGATGACATAAGCCGGTCCGGTAATCCTCCCGAGCCAACTAAGATCAATGGTGTCACGTTCTATTACGTCGGTCCCGGAGGTGGAGGAGTTGACTACTCCGACGATTTCCTCTTCAACCTGCGAGGCAAAATCCTGCACATCGAGTTCGACGGCCCGTATATCGACGACAACAAACCTTCCGAGGAGGCTAAGAAGCTAGAACCCCAATTGCTGGCAACCTTCCGAACGTTCTAAGAGGCAGCGCGTTGTTGTTGAAATATAGCGTGGGTGTTGAAAAAGTCACTCGGATGAGCAGGTAGGGTTGGGGTACAAGGAAATATTGCTTCCATGTACTGCCTAATCTTCACTCCCGGAGGCCTGCTGATCATGATGGGACAACACGCCCGGTCTGAAGCCCTGTTCTACTACTTCACTTTGGAAGAGTACATTCCCCAGGACCACTTGCTGCGGCTGATCGATAAGCACATCGATTTCAGTTTTGTTCGCCAGCAGCTCAGGGACAGCTACAGCAATACGGGACGGCCCTCGGTGGATCCCGAACTGCTACTTCGCATCCTGCTGCTCGGTTATCTGTACGGCATCACCAGCGAACGCAAACTGGTGGAAGAGTTGGGCATGCATCTGGCCTGGCGCTGGTTCACGGGGCTGGGCTTCCATCAGCCGATTCCGCATCATTCCACCTTCTCCAAGAACCGCCACGGTCGTTTTCAGGAATCGAACCTCTTCCGGCGGCTCTTTGAAGAGGTGGTCGCTCGCTGCCTGGAAACAGGCCTCGTGAAAGGTGACCATCTCGCGGTGGATGGCAGCTTCATCGAGGCCAATGCCGCCAAGGAAAGCCGGATTCCTCGCGAACAACTGGCGGAGGTAGCCCAGGTCAACCGCACCGCACGGCAGTATCTGGAGGAACTGGAAGAGCAGAATCCGGTGGAGGAACCGGCGCATGAGCAGGAACAGGTTTCCACCACCGATCCGGATTCGACCTATGCCACCAAAGGTGGCACACCGGCGCGGCTAGGCTATTACGACAACTACCTGATCGACAATCACAGTTGCGTGATCGTAGGGGTACAAGCCACGGCAGCACGCCTGAGCCAAGAGACAGTAGCTGCGCAGGATATGATCTCTCGCTTCGCCCAGTGGCAGGGACAAGAGCCAGCTTCAGTAGCGGCTGACGCCACCTACGGGAATGGCGAGTTTCTGCAGTGGTTGCTGGACCGTGGGATTACGCCGTGGATGCGCACCCGAGACAGCGCCCGGAGAAAGAACAGTCCTTTCTATGGTCCTGAGCAATTTACCTATCTGCCTGCAAGCAACAGTTATCTTTGTCCGGCGGGAGAACAGCTCAACTACGTTGGCCTGAATGTACGCAACCGGGCTCATGCTTATATCGGCAGTGGGAAGCGTTGTGGGGCATGCTCGCAGCCACGCACAACGTCAACGCAAGAAGGTAGAGGCGCTGTTTGCTGAACTAAAGAACCAGATCGGCTTGCGACGTCTGCGCCTGCGCCGCATGAAGTTCGTGCGCGAGCAGTTCTTCCTGGCAGCAGCAGCGCAGAACATCAAACGTCTGGTCCGCTTCCTCAGCCAAGTCCCCAGTTCCACGCTCGCTGCGACCGCCTAGTTAATCGGCAAGAAAGAAAAAGAACGAATACAACTTGGAAACAACCAGGCAAGTATCATCGTTACTGAAGCGACTTTTTCAACACCCACAGGCGTTTTCGAAATCAAAATGAAATGGTTATTGGCGGTTCTGCTTCCCACCCTTGCTTTGACGACCATCCTCACTAGCCTTAATGCGGCGGCCACATCGCCGGGCAAAACCTGGTACGTCACCGAAGGCACCGCTGCGTCCGGGGATGGCGGCACTTGGAAGTCGGCATTCCACTCCTTGCAGGACGCTCTGTCCAGCGCCGCGAAGGGCGACCAGATCTGGGTGGCTCAGGGGACCTACTATCCCGATGCCAGCGACAACACGAAATCATTTGTGCTGAAGGAAGACGTGTCCGTTTACGGCGGCTTCGCGGCTACGGAGAGCAAGCTGGAGCAGCGCGACTTCGTCAAGAACGTCACCATTCTCAGCGGCAACATCGGCAAAGGTGACAAGACAAAGAATACGAAGACGATCATCATGGGCGCTGACCGCGCGATCCTCGACGGCTTCACCATCTCTGACGCGTACGGCACCGACAAGCCTCGCTTGCACCTGGTTCCGGCCGACATTCTGAAGGGCGATATGGTGGTGGGCGGCGGCATGCGGAACTTCATGACTGCGCCCATCGTCCGCAACTGCATCTTCAAGCACAACTACGCTTCCAAGGGCGGCGCAGTCTACAACGTGCACAAGGCTGGCGAGGAGCAGGCAACCTTCATCAACGTCGAATTCATCGAAAACACCGGGGAGATACGCGGCGGTGGCGTGAGCAATGATCTCGGCGCCATGCCGCGCTTCATCAACTGCCGTTTTATCGATAACAAGAGCCTCGACAAGGGAGGAGCGCTCTACGATGACTTTGCGGCATCGCCACTCCTTGTCAACTGCCTGTTCACCGGAAACTCGGCGGTAACGGCCGGCGGTGTCGGCAACGATGGCGGTTCGGCTCCGCTGATGATCAATGTGACCATCACGGGCAACAAAGCCGACCCTGATCTTGGCCCCGATCTCTACCAGGGCACGGGCGCGCAAAACAATCCGATCCTCATCAATAGTGTGGTCGACAGCATCTACAACTGGCACGAGGATGTCGTGGCCGAGCTCGGATCCTCGGTCCCCAAGAAGCAGGCGATCACCCTCGCTGAATTCCTGCCCATCAGCAGCTTGAAGGGCGCGGTGCAGCCGGCGGACCTGAAAAATGCACCCAAGAGCGGCATGGGGTATCGGGCGGGCCTGGACGGAGGAGTTCTGCTGCAGAACGATCTGATCGAGAAGCTGATGAAGTTCTACATCAAGAACAAGGGCGCGGTGCACTATGAGGGCGACTACGATCCGCCAGCCATCACCCGCACGGCTGTCGCGGCTTCTTTGTTTTATGTCGTACCGGAGTCTTCCGCCAAAACGCAGGACGGCCTTTCCTGGGCTACCGCACTGACTGACCTGCAAACCGCCATCGAACTGGCGTCGCTGTCGAAGGGTTCGGTCTGGATCAAGGTGGGCGACTATCATCCCGCCAAGCGTGATGATCCCAGGATCGCGGCGTTTACTCTCTATGACGACGTGAAGCTTTATGGCGGATTCGCCGGGACGGAAGCCACGTTGACGCAGCGACCTACCTCCGGTCAACCGACGATTCTCAGCGCGAAAGCGGCCAACGGAACATATCGTTATTCCCCCGTTCTCTACGGCGCGAACGACGTTTTGCTTAACGGGCTGATCATCCGCGACGGCGACGCCTCCGGCTTCACCTACAACGGCAAGGGTGGCGGCCTGATCGCCTATCATGCCGGCAAAACTTTCTGGCCGCATGACCCCGCCGTCGGCTTTACCATGAGCATCGAGAACTGCCGCTTTGAAGGGAACTCCGCCGTGGAGGGCGGCGCGATCTACGCCTACGGAAAAGCGGCGTTGAGCGTGACCAACACCGCCTTCGAGAAGAACCGTGCTACCTACGGAGGCGCTGTACTCGATCGGGAAGGCAGCAAATTCATCTATCAGCAGGCGACGTTCAACGATAACGAAGCCGTTGAGGATGGCGGGGCCACCTTCGAGGACTACGGTTCGCACGCCGAGTTTACCAAGACGCAATTCACTGGCAACCGTGCCGGTCATCAAGGTGGAGCCATCTACGAGATCAGCCGCGCTTCCCAACTGGGGTCCACCGAGGTCATCCTCGAGCAATCCTCCTTCGCCGGCAATAAGGCGACGGAGGGTGCCAGTATCTACAACCTCGACAAGAGCACACTAACGCTCGAGAACTCGAACTACCCTGTGGGCACGGTGCACAACCCGTAGTTGCTGAAGAGCTTTCGCCATTTCTGTGCGAAGTGACAGCACTTCGCAGTGGCCTACATCACGGGTTGGCGAATCCACCCACGTTACAACAGTTTCAGATCGGGAAGTTGGTTTCAAGGGAGACAGAAACGACAGGCAGGAAGAGGATGCTATTCCCCGACGATCATCTCAAGCGCACGCTCCAGTCCCTGGCAGTTCACAGCCAGAACGTGACGCAAATCACTGCGTGGCCGAATTGAGGAGCGCTACTGCCATGCTGGGTATTTTTGGGGCAGAGAATATGTCAAACTCAGGCTATGAGCTCGCCCGGAAGGTCGTCAAATGACGAAGCTTCGCATCATCGGCCAGATCGTCTGCGCCGTGATCATCCTGACGAGTGTTACCGCCAATGCCTGCACCCGCTTCATTTATGAGACGGGGAACAAGACCTTCGTTGTCGGCCGCTCGATGGATTGGATGGAGGACCCCAAAACAGACCTATGGGCTTTTCCGCAAGGCATGAAGCGTGATGGCGGCCTGGGGCAGGGTTCCATGATCTGGACGTCGAAATACGGTTCGGTGATCGCATCCTTCTATAACGTCGCTACGGTTGAAGGCATGAATTCCGCCGGCTTGGTCGCCAACACGCTTTATCTCGTCGAAACGGATTACGGGGATGCCAAGGTTGCCGGCAAGCCGCTGATGTCGGTTGGCGCCTGGACGCAATATGCGCTCGATAACTTCGCCACCGTGGCCGAGGCCGTAAATGCGCTCTCTCAGGAACCCTTCGCCATTGTCGCGCCGGCGCTTCCCGATGGCAGTGCGGCAGGTGGACATCTTTCTCTAGCGGACGCCTCCGGCGATAGCGCGATCTTCGAATATCTGAACGGCAAGCTCGTTATCCACCATAGCCCGAAATATACGGTGATGACGAACTCGCCGACTTTCGATCAGCAACTGGCGATCGCGACCTATTGGAAGAATATCGACGGCCTTTCTTTCCTGCCGGGCACAATCAATTCCTCCGATCGCTTCGTGCGCGCAAGCTGGGCTCTGAATGCCGCGCCAAAGGAGAAGGACAATCGCCTGGCGATCGCTACATCGTTCTCGCTGATCCGTAGCATCTCGGTGCCGCTCGGCCTGGCCGAAGCAGGGAAACCGAATATTGCCGGCACCATCTGGCGGTCCATCTCTGATATTAGCGCCAAGCGATACTACTTCGAATCTGCCTATAACCCGTCAATCTTCTGGGTCGATCTCGATAAACTCAAGCTCTCGGCCGGATCGAAGCCCAGCCGCCTCGATCTCACCACCCATCCAATCTATGCGGGCGAGGTATCAGACAAGTTTGTTGCTACTGAACCCTTCAAGTTTCTCTCGCTGTAACGAAAGACGCCTACGAGGCTCATCGAGAGTTGCCTCTCAGGCCAGATGAGCTTCTTTGCTGCACGTAATTTTGCCCCGGCTGGCAAAAGGTCGATCAGGGTCGCGCGCGGGCTCGTCCATCGGGGCTCTCTCTTTGCATCCCGGTTCCAGCCAAGTTTACTAAGCCTCATTTCAAGTTCTGCAGAGTCGTCGAGGTCGAGCGCCACGGTTAAGTCAATGTCAGCGGTGTAGCGTTCTATCTCGGGAAAGTGGAACTTGTAGGCCATCGTGCCGATAATGGCGAGCGGCGTTTTGAGTTCGCGCGCGTCAGTTGACGAAGCCACTGTTCGACAGCCGTGGTGCGGACGGCTCGGATGTTCACGCTGCCCCACGCTGGCCTGACCCATCTCGCGAGAAAGTTTTTGTACACTGTCCTAGCTAGTGGCGTATGACTTTTCCCCTCCTCCAATGATGTGTACCACGGGAGAAAAGGGTATGACTGCGAGCATCAGGAGACGACCCGCTCTGTGTTTTCGGTTGTCGCATGACTTGCCATTGGCGTTCGTGCGCACAAGGTGTACGCAAATTTTCAACCCACAATCCAACCCACAAAAAGCGATGTCTTGTACGCCTTGCGTGTACTTAGGCAGTCTCCACGCACTTGTAAGTTGTTGAAAAGCCTATCCGGGCTGGATTGACACGGTAGAGGTCAGGAGTTCGAGTCTCCTCGTGCCTACCATTTCTTTCAATCAGTTAGCCCTGCCCCGAATCCCCCGAAAACCGAGTTGTACCGTAACTTGTACTGTTGCAAACGGCAGACCGCCGCAAGTCCGGGTAACACTGGGAAATCGATTTCAACACGGGATGCCAGAGGGGATGGTCGTAGCCGCTAAACAAGCGCATCCAGCGCCTTCCGCTTAGCCTCAAGTCGGATGTGGCTGTAGTGTTCGAGCATCTTCCTTGAAACATGGCCTGCGATGCTGAGGATCGTCTGTTCAGCGGTTTGGGATTCGGCCAACTCCGTGATTGCGTGGTGCCGCTCTGACCGCTTTTTCAGCGCTGCGCTGTAACCTTGGCTGCCGGGTAGCCTGTCGGGTGGCTTCGTCAGAGAAGGAACCTGCATGCGTGAAGAAGGGAAGGGGAGAGGGCAGAGCGATTGCCATTCCAACGCGCTCGGCTGTTATGACAGCGAGCGGGCGCGCCCACCCTGCGATCGCAGTATCGAGACCGCTTTCGAGTCAAAGGACACAAACTCTTCTGCGCCTAGCCAGTCCCCTTCATAAGCGATTACACCATCGGCAAAATCTCCGCCCGCATCCAGTACGGATAGGCCTGCCTCTATGGCTGGCCGGTTCACAACGACATTAGCGCTTTTGATCAGCCGACGAACCGCAGCTGAGATCTCAGGAGTAGATACCTTATAGCCCCGACGCAGCACCCAGACAAACTCACAAAATACCGGGACAGGAACAGCAACCAACTCGGCCTGCTGCAAGAGCTTCGCCGCCTGCCGGGCCTGATCCGGGTCGTCTTGGACAGCGGCTCGGAGCAGTACATTTGTGTCGGCGGTGATTTTCATTTTGCCCTTGCCCATCCCCGGGTCGCGATCTCGTTTATCTGATCAATCGTGAGGCTGGGCCCTCTGTTTTGTGACAGGCAGCCGATGAAATCGGCAATCCTGCCGTCCTCTGCCGCGGCTCTCACGACGATACGGCCATCAGGCAGCTTGTCCGCCTCCACTTTCTCTCCGGGACTGACGCCAAGGTGGTTCAACAACTCCTGCTTCAGTGTGACCTGGCCTTTTGCGGTAATCGTGAGCCTCGTCATGAAATTGGTTCCTCTCAAGGAGTATATCATTGTAAGGCATAACTGCCTTACTGTCCACACATGGATACTTCTCCCTACATGCAGTTTCCACACGAATGTCGTCACGCAGCGCTTTGCCAATGGCGTAAAGATCCTTCCGGGAATGCTCCGCCGTAACCACGGGCGCCGCGTCTATCTCCTTACGTAGCGCCGCTTCTCCAATTGCTGACATAACGCTGTTTTCCCACGCCCAGACTATTGCAAACTCGTCTGATCGGCAGTGATCTCCAGCCCACGGCCATGTGATGATGGGGCTCGGATCAAGCTTACGCGAATGAGGATGACCTTGAGCTAGCTCGCAACACCCGCTCCCTCGCCCAAATACTTGGCAACAGCGATCTCCAGGTTGTAGAGCATGGCGTCGCGTCCAAGGGCCTCGCCGAGTTGCGATCTCTGAATGACTTCGAGCACGCGCGGGTTCATTCCCACCAGCCACAGCCTTATGCCACGCTCACGCGCTCGCTTTTCACCTTCAGTCAACATTTTGAGGGCTGTGTACTCCAGGTCGGGAACGCCTCGGAGGTGAAGGGCGACGACACCAGGCTGTGCTTCCTCAACCAGAAATCTCACCTTCTCCGCAATGTGCTCTGCATTGACAAAGAAGATTCGGCCTTCCAGTCTCAGCAACAACAGGCCGGCAAAGGTCTCATCTTCGGGGTGCTCTTCAGAACGCGGCCGGAATACATTCGTGCCCGGCTTACGTCCAAGAACGTAGACCGGTGGATCAGCCGCCTGATAGGCGAGCGCCACCATCGAGACCATGATCGCCACGACGATTCCCTGCAAAGTCCCCACAAGGACGACGCCCGTGAATGCGACAAGCGCCCAGATAAATTCTGTTCGGCGAACGATGAGGATCTCGCGGAATTCGGCAGGCTTGATCAAGCCGATGGAATACACAATCACTACTGCCGCCAGAGTGGCCTGAGGCATCATGCCAATAAGCGGAGCGAGCAGGAGCATCGTCACCAGCGTCATGGCAGCTGTAACGATTTCCGACAACTGCGTACGAGCTCCAGCCAGTCGGTTGACGGCGGTTTGCGTAGTACCGCCACCACCTGGCATCGCGCCAAAAAGTGCGCCGCCGGCATTCGCAAGTCCGGTAGCCAATAATTCACGATTGGCTTTCGGAGAGGCTTCATCGCCTTTCACGAAAGCACGGCCGGCCGCAATGGTTTCGGTAAAACTCATTAAAGCGATGCCCAAAGCTCCCGGCCAAACTTGGCCCACCAGCGAGAAGATTGGAGGCGTGAACGAGGGCAAGCCCCGCGGGATGTGCCCGACTAATTCCACTCCATGCGCGTGCAGGTTGAGGAAGTAAGCGCCGGCGATGCCCGCCGCCACAGCGAGCAGCGGAGCGGGCGCTTTAGGTGAAAGTCGCTCCATCGCCACCAGCAGTAGGATCATAGAAATTCCGACGGCTAACGTTGCCAGCGATGTCTTGGGAATACTGTGGAGAGTTGCAAGCAAGTTCTGGACGAACGTGCCCCTCGCGAAGTGAACGCCGAGAATCTTTGGGATCTGATCTAGAACAATGACGATTCCGATGCCGGCCTTGAAGCCAATCAAAACCGGCTCGGAGATGAAATTGGCCACGAAGCCCAAGCGCAGAACAGAAGCAAGGACGAGCATCGCTCCAACTAAGAGGGTCAGCGTCGCGGAGGCTGCCAGCAGCGAAGCCGAGTCTCCGTTCGGTACCACTTCGCCCAGTTCGGCCGCGGCCAGAATCGCGAGCGTCGTTGTCGTGCTCACGCTCAGTGCCCGCGATGTGCCCAACACGGCGTAGATCACCATGGGCAGGAAGGCCGTATACAGTCCCACCTGCACTGGCAGGCCTGCGATGGTCGCATACGCCATTGCTTTGGGAATGACCACAGCAGCAGTGGTCATTCCAGCGATCACATCGGGCCGCAGCCATTCTTTCCGGTAAGAGAGAAGCCAGTTCTCCATTGGGATAGCCGCCTTACCACTCCCAACCCTCTAACCAGCATTCCCAGGTTTGGAGTACAAGCTCCGACTGCCCAGAACGCCAGCTAATCTCCACGTCTTCATCCATGCGCTGCTAGGGAGAACTCCTCACTCCCGTCTGCCCTGGGATTGTGCCAGCCACCTCGCGGTGTCAGTCGTTGGTCGAGTTCAATTGGTCCCCAAGTGTTCGGTTCGTAGTGGTGCAGAGGCGATCCTTGCTTCGGTACCGGATCCACGGTACGCCAAGCCTCCTCTACATAGTCCTGCCGCGCAAAGAGTGTGGCATCACCGGCAATAGCATCGCCCAGCACTCTCTCGTACGCTTCCATTTCCTCGGCCCGAGGTTGGCGGCTCGCGATCATCTCCACGGTTTGTCCGGTCATTTGCTCGCTTGGCCCCATGACCATGGTGCCGATGGCAATTGCGATCTCCGGACTGATACGAAATCGCATGTGATTCGATGAAAGCGCGCTTTCCTGGATAACCGTGGGAGGCTTGCGGAAACGGGCAAACACTTCCGTACAAGTGAGCGGCAGACATTTGCCGGAGCGTATGTAGATCGGCACGCCCTTCCACCGCCATGAGTTGATTTCCAGGCGCATTGCCGCAAACGTCTCCACAGTGGAGTTCGTGGCAACTCCCTTTTCATCCACGTACCCGCGGAACTGGCCCCTCACAAGGTCGCCAGCCGTTAGCGGTGGAATGGCCTTCAAGACTTTGACCTTTTCGTCACGGATCGACTCGCTGTCGGTCCGGGCTGGAGGCTCCATGCAGAGGTTGCTGAGCAGTTGGAACACGTGGTTCTGCATTACATCGCGGATCGTCCCGGCCTGGTCATAAAAGGCGCCGCGGCCTTGTACGCCGAAGTCTTCGGCCATAGTGATCTGGATACTCTCGATGAAGTTCCTGTTCCAGAAAGCCTCCATGAACGCATTAGCGAAGCGGAAGACCAGCATGTTGTGGATAGGCTTCTTACCGAGATAGTGATCGATCCGGTATACGTCGGTTTCTTTGAACGCCTGCAGCAATACCTGGTTGAGTTCCTGCGCGGAAGCCAAGTCCCTCCCAAACGGCTTTTCCAGCACAAGCCTTGCACCGTTGCCGCAGCCCGACTTGATCAGTTGCTGTAGGACTGTTTCGAAGAGGATCGGAGGTATCGCAAGATAATGCGTTGGCCGCTGCGCATTCTTCAGTTCGCGCCGGAGTTTCTGAAAGGTTGCGGGATCCTTGTAGTCTCCGTCGCCATAGCGCAACAGCCCGCTTAGTTTTTCTAAGGCTTGAGGGTCGAGTCCACCGCGCTTTTCCAGACTGTCCTGGGCGCGGGCACGGAGTTGGTCCACAGTCCAGCCGGCATTGGCCACTCCGATGACCGGAATATCTAGATTCCCGCGCTTGATCATTTCCTGCAGTGCAGGAAAGATCTTCTTGTAAGCCAGGTCACCGGTAGCACCGAAGAATACGAGTGCATCGGAGCGGACGGTAGACATGTTTGTCTCCTTGGCTACGGCGCAGCCGATGCAACCTGAGGTGGCCACTCATCGTTAGTTCGTTGCCACGTCTTATCCGGATTGTAGAGTTCCATCTTCTTGACGATCTCAAGAGAGTCAGGCCCTAGATCTTTCTGGTAAACGACGCTGTCGTAGTTCACGATGAAGGTCTTGACACCGGTTACGCGATACTCCGCCGGAACGGCGACCAGAGCGAAGCCGCCGATCATGACGCCTTCAATGACGTAGTTAATGGCTCCGTTGGGAACATTCGCTCCCTGGCCCTTCAAAATCTTGAAGTAGTAGCCGTGGAAGCCACCCTTGCCCGCGGTATAGCCCTCTTCCAGGGCCTTGGCCACGGCCTCGCCAATCGGACCATCCGGTGTGCCGTCAGCGTTCTTCCAAAACAGGCCATCCTGCTGGCCGGGCGTGCTGATGATCTTTTGCGCGTATTGATTTACGCCCGAGTTGTCGTGAATGTCGGAGGCGTATTCCATCTGCGCCGAGACATAGCCGCGACACACGGTAATGGCGTCGAGTTCGTTCTCTCCGATGCGGCGAAAGAGAATTTCCTGTTTACCTTCTTTGGTGTTGAAGTACCACTTGCCGTTCTTCCGGACGAGTGGAATCGGTGCAGGCCACTCCTCTTCGCCGACGATGATGGTGGCGCGGTTCGGATTCGACTTGGCGATCTGGATCGAGTTCTTGGCGGCAGCCTCCTTTGCGAAAGCCACGGCATTGTTCTTGTCTTCAACCTGGTCACCGGAAGCCACGAGGTCCTCACCGTCCGGGCCTAGAATCGCCAACAACTCCGGAACGTTATAGTCACCCGCCGCTTTGATGATCGCGGCGGCTGCCTGCTGGGGCGTATCAAAGCCCTTCGGGCCAATTGTCGCGGTCGTCGTCGCGGGTTGGGCCTGCGCCATGCTCAACATCGGCAACACGCAGCACAGACTAGCCAGGATGAGGACGTTGGTCGTAACAGACTTGGTCATATTCAACATTTTCGATTTCATAAGTTCCTCGCTCATCATGATTTGCCTGCCTACCTGCGTCTTCCGCCGCCACCGCCACGCGAGCCGCCACCACGGGAACCGCCGAAGCTGGACGATCCGCGCGAGCTGCTGGCGCGCGCCTGGCCTCCGCTCATGCCAGCGCCCGCACCGCCAAACGCATTTCTGTTGGTGGAGCTAGGAGTGTTACGAACCTGTTGGTTGCCGACGCGGTCGGCTCCGGTGCCACGGTTCGCGCTCATGTTGCCCGCGCTTGCTCCGCCACGGTTCGCGCTCATGTTGCCGGTACTGGCGCCGCTACGGCTGCCGGCCCCAGACTGGCCCAAGCCTCCACTATTCGCGCGATTACCCGCGCTGGGCTGCTGGCGCGCCTGGTTCTGCCGGGCGTTGTTCTGGCGCGATTGCATGGAATCGCCGCGAGCTGTTCCACCGAACTTGTTTGCAGTAGCGCGGTCGGAGTAAGGCGCTCCGCCACGATGCTGCGGGTTGTGCTGCCAGTTGCTGTTGCCCCCGTTGACGCGGTTTCCGCCATTCACGTTCTGCCGGTTGCTGTTGTTGACGAAATTATTGTTGTTGTTGATGGTGACATTGTTGTTGCCGCCCCATCCGCAGTTGTAGCCCCAACCGCCGCTCCACATTGCGCCCATCGCAACTCCCACGCCAAATGAGATCGCCATGCCCGCCGCGTAATATCCCGGCGGCGGGTAGGCAATTGGGGGATAGGCATAGACGGGCGCACCGTACACCACGGTTGGGTTGTAGCTCGGCACATAGACGACCGTTGGATTCGCCTGCTCCACAACGATTACCTGTTTGCTCTCCACCGTCTTAACTTCTACCTTCTGCTGCTCTGAAGATTTCAGGTTGCCGGCATCCTGCGCCTTCTTGCGCATGCGCTGGACCGCATCCATCACGTCGTTCTGCTGCGCAAGGAATGCATTCCCAAGATCCGTGGTCCACTTAATGTTCTCCGCCAGTAGCTTGACGACATCGGGCAACGCAGCCAACGACTGAATGCTAGGGTCCCAGTCCTGTTTGGCCACCGCATCGGCCAGTGCTTTCTCTTTCAGGTCTTTTTGCTTTGCCAACCACTGTTGCAGCTGGATCACTTCCAGCGGATAGGTGGAAGCTACCAATGTCTGGCTGAGCAGTGGATCGGGATACAACGCGATCGGCGCCACTAGCGAGTCCAGTTGGTCAGCGGGTAGCTTGGCTGAAAGCTGAGCAGACGGGGCATCAGGCAACTGCGTCTGGGCTGCCGCCATCGGCGTACCCCACGGTATCAGTGTCGCAATGCAGACGACGGCTGCGAGTTCTCGAACGGCGGAGATGAATAGATCTCTCAAACAGTGTTTGCTCTTCATTTTGTGCGCCTCGGCGGTACCTCATCGGAAGCTGGCCAACCCTGCGATTCAGCGTGGGGCCGGGATAGATCGGCTTTGATTGCTCAGATATTTATCTGCCGACATTCAGGTAATGCACGCCTCGCACCAAACGGCGCGAAAGGCGATAGAGCGCCAAGCACCTATTGCTGAATGACTTACCAAGCTGCGACTGCATCGTAAGGCATGCCCTCCAATGTCACTTTGGAGAAACTCCAAAAGTGGGATTGACGCCTGCACTCCCGCCTCCTAAGCTGCTCTTAGTCCCCCAGTCTCGCTAACCGCTCGTAGTTGCCAGCGGGGGCGTACGAAGGTAACTCAAACGAACCCCGAACGATCTGCGCCGCAGTTGCTGGAAAACGAGTCTCCGACAGACCAAGACGGTTCTTGCACTCCCGCCGGACAACACAACCATCGAGCACCCTCGGAGTATCGCTGGGATCTGTTTGAGAACGCTCCTGATGCCATGGTGGCGTGCGACC
>PLBE01000080.1 GCA_003134435.1 Acidobacteriaceae bacterium | reverse complement strand
CAGGAAAACGCGCCTCTCCTGCTGAATGAGAGGGCTGAGACGGTTGGTTGCCAAGAAACGTGAGATTTGGGCGCCATAGATCGAGGGTAAAGCGATCTCCGCTTGCTCGCCGCTCAAGTGGCTCACTCGGACGGCACCAATTTGGGCCAGCTTTCTCAGCCCCCGCCTCTCTCGCTCCTTCCGCACGACTGATTTGAGGACGGATCGTCGCAGTTCTTCGTCGCCCAGAGAAATAATGCCGCAGTCGTAGGCAGGCCGCTGGTAGACGTGAAAACGGTGAGATGCAGCAACGGCCTCAATTACGCGGAGGGTCTGCGACTCGGCAGGAACGTTGGCCAGTACTAAATTCCGCACACCCAGTTTATTCATTTCCGCGAGTATGGCTGCGAGCGTCGCTGCTCTGGTTTCCGGTTCACTCAAAATATCGCAGTAATCAGCAGTGCTAGCAGTGAGGAAAAAACTATGATCAGGAGATTCAGGATACCTCCCCATCGCGGCCACTCCCACGAGTTGCCCAGACTCGTACGCCAGAAGAATCAGAGGCGAGAGCGCATCCGAAAAGGCGCGGTTCGCGGCTAGAGCCCACTCATGGGTAAAGAAGACCTCCGGGCACTCCATCCGCAAAGCCAGTTTGTTCCAGGCCAGGATGATTTCAGGGTCGTCTGGAACCTTTTCCAGAACAGTTATCTTGCACAGCGGCTCCATCAAATCAGTTTAGCCTCGCACCGCGGCCTGCAGCCGATTGTGAAATCCACTAAGGTGAGCCTCGAATTCCGCCAAGGACATGTCGGCGGTTACGTGAGTTCGCGCCAACGCGAAACGCTGTGAAGGGTCTACAGCGCCGCCTCCCACATTGACGAATGCGCACTCGAAACCGGCTTCGCGAGCGAGGTTGACTTCCCGTTCGCCCATCGTGGCAGGGTTTCCAAAAGGGTAGGCAAAAGCCCAAACCTTATCTCCCAACAGCCGTTCGAGGTCAGTTCTGCTTTGAGTAACCTCGCGACGAGCCTCGTCTTCACTGCATTGAGCAAGAACTGGATGGGACATTGTGTGCGCACCAATGCGCATGCCGGAACTTGCCAACATCTTCAGCTCTTCACCATTCATTCGTCTCCATCGTTCTGGAAGCTTAGACGAAACGAACTTGCTTAGGCTCCGAAGCAATCCGATCTTTTCTGCTCTTGCGGACGCATTCAGACGCGACGCATTCATGACGCAGTTCCACCATTTGCCTTGAAAGCTATGTTGGTGAAAACGTTCTCGATCGATTTCAAAGATCGTGTGGATATCCGTCTCGCTCACTCCACCTGTCAGCAAGTGATAGAGTTCCTCGTACCAAAGCACGCCCGGTCGCTCCCCGCAGGACTCGCCGGTGATAAAAAACAGGCATGGGACTCCCTCACTCTGAAGGACGGGAAGCATTTCCGATAGATTGTTCGCGAGCCCGTCGTCACAGGTTACCAACACAGATCGCCGTGGAAGCACATCTCGCTTTTCCAGCCAAGCGCGGAAGCTTTCAGCGTCAATCACGTTATAGTTGTTTTTCAGAAATCGAAGCTGTTTTCTCAGCTCCGCCGATGACACCAAGTTGGCATCCAAGAACGGGTGACGACAATAGGGATCGGGCGGAATCACACCGTGGTAGTTCACTACCAAGCAAGCATCGTTAGGAACAAATCCCTTCAGCGAGCCACTGTAATGCATGGCTGGATAGACCACTTTCCTCAGAAGCGGGCTCACGAACCGCATGACGCTATGAAAAACCTCCCACGTCTTGTCATCTTACATGTCCACACTGGTCTAAGGGATTTTATGATCGCGACACCTACAAACCAAAGGAGTCGATGACAAGTACGGGAAAGTGGGCTGGCGAATACGAAGCGATGTACGGAGGCCGGAAGGTGTCCATAGAGCAACACTTGGCACTTGGCAAGGGTGGACCCGATACTTGCTTGAGAATTCATTTCTACACTGATAATGAACAAGGTAAGTACGTTATTGCACACGTCGGGAGGCACAAGACGAACAAGAGCGCCTGAAGCGAATCCCGGCAGCGCGACACCCGAAGACCGCTGATGAACCGTTGAGGCAAGCGGCGAAGACTATCCGCCGAACCGACGCAATAAACGCCGTCACCGCGCAGCCTGAGATTCCGGATCATGGCATCCGGCCATTGCGACACGGAGTAGCCAACATGACCGTGGACGATTTTCGTCAATCACTGACGGCGGCCGAACCGCCAGCGAAACTCACGCCCGCCCTCGCCGGACTTTGGTGGGATGCCAAGGGTAATTGGACGCGGGCGCACGAATCTGCCCAGCAGGACGAAGGCACTGACCATCGGCATCATTGGCAAGAACACCTCTGTTGCAATGCAACAGGGGCCGTGCACCGAACGCGCCCGCCGCCTGTTTTCTGCTGATCGCAGCGTCGATCTTGCAGCGAGGAAGCTAGCTCAGTATGACGGTGGGAAACGTGTGCCCGCCACGGTCGCTGCCATCTCTGACAGCAGCGGCTACGGTTTTCTCTTGCGACCTTCCTTGATGAGTTGTTCCGACGCTATCTTCAGGGCGTTGCGAACTAGAAATTCTTCGAAAGTGGTTTGGTTGTGTACCTCAGATGCCATGCTCAACTTGGACAAACACTCCAATGCATTTTGGTTCTCTGGGCAAAATCCTGCGGCTCCCAGACAGCACCACCATATCTCGGAGCCATACTTTTTCATGAGTCTGCGAGTCGTCTTTGCAGTTGTGGCCTCTCCAAACGGGTCAGCCAGCCCGAAATGTTCACCGAATGGGTCATACTGTTGCCCCAGACGGCTGTCAGTTGCTTCCTGCGTAAGTCGTACCAATTCCTCGTCGGAATTAACATCTCGAACCCAATCCCAGAAATTCGGATTCCGGTGGAAACTCCTCCACCACTCCAGAGCGGCGAACATGTCGGACATAGCACAGCCCTTTCCCTGCGGTTGATTAGAATACCCCTTCTAAGGCGATGCTTCGTTGATTTGCTGTAGCACAGCCTCCCTATATTTTTCTTTGCTTATCTGATGGCTGTAGTGTGTCAGTTTGATCAGCTTTGAATATTCCGCAGTTCTGAGGTTGTCTCGGATGATGTTGTATGCCCCAACGCCAAACGCCAATATAGTTGCTGCCGAGCAGTTGAGATCACATAGTTCCTCTCGAAAGTTCTCGATGTTCTGCTCAACCAGAGCCGGATGGGCTTTCAGGTGTGCTAGCAAATCTTTCGAATCGAGCATTCCGACCCGCTTGATAATATCCGTCATGTATGCACCGTAATATTCAGTGTCACGAAACGCATACCGAATCTTGAAGTCATTTGCACTCGGACTTGGGTCGTGAAAATTTCCAAAGGGCTCAGGTCGTAATCTGGGGACGCTTGCGATATTCAGACCAACCATAATCACGTTGGTCTTGAGCACGTGTAGCAAGGCGGGGTTCGAAGCCAAGTCAAATACGTTCATGTCTCCCATATTCGAGTTTGGTTTCTCTGCTGCATCAGCCCAAACAGCCCAACTGGCATAGCTACCGTGTTTTTGTTTGATGTTTTCAAACTGCTGGATTTCGATCATCCGATTTCTCAATCCTCGATGTACGACCTCGCACCCGATCACTGAGGGCTATAAATCTCAAGACCGCCCGCACTGTCACCGAACAAGGTCGATTTTGAAAGTCCAGTGCCCCAGAAAGAAGGGTACGCCATGCGTACAGGTCGATGACGATCTTTCTTGTGTTGTCCACCCATTGGGTTGAACGGTTTGAAAAGACAATCGCAGAGATTGATCGGCTAGACTCTGGAACATGGCACGCCTTCGGATCGTGACTTGGAACTGCGGAATGGCTCTTGCGAGGAAAGCGCCGAGTCTATTGGCACTGCAGCCGGACATCGCAGTGGTTCAAGAGTGCTCCAAGAAATCGGTAGACGATCTACAATCCCACGGTTTCTCCGGCCTGTGGTTCGGTGCCAATCTGAACAAGGGATTGGCGGTCTTTTGTAGTAAGGGGTTAATGCTTCAAGCGGCGGACGAGCCCTTCGGTAAATGGGTGGTTCCCGTTCGGGGTCAGTGGGCAGGGGTCGATTTCAACTTGCTCGCGGTCTGGGCGTGTCCAGTCGGGACCAAGCAGGCCGACAACTACATCGGGGAGGTTCATCGATGTCTTGTGAAGCATCGTGGCTGGTTCAGCAAGTCACCTGTTGTCGCCGCTGGAGACTTCAACAGCAATGTGCAATGGGACGCGAACCACCCTGGACGGAACCACACGGAGGTAGTGCGTTTGCTCGCAGGCCACGGTCTGGCTGGTGCGTACCACACTCATCATGAGGAGAAGCAGGGAGCCGAAACGCGCCCGACCTATTACTTTTACCGCCATCAGGACAAGCCATTTCACATCGACTACGTATTTGTTCCGAAAGCTTGGCAGCTGGAATCAGTAGAAGTCGGGTCGTTCCGGGAGTGGGGACATCTCAGTGATCACGTTCCGGTTGTGGTTGATGTGACCATTGGTGGCGATCAGTAAGAGTCTTACAATATTCAGCCATGAGTGAAATCTTCTCCACAATCGCATCGGCCATTTCGACCGCCAAGAAGCTCAAGGAACTCAGCGATAAAGCTAGAGACGCCGAATTCAAGAATCTGGTCGCTGATCTACACCTTCAGTTGGCAGAAACCAAGACACAATTAGCCGACCTGATGCAAGACAACACTCGTTTGAAAGACAAGATTCGCTCTCTCGAAAGTGTCCAATGCGACCCTTGTCCAAGCTGCCGGAAACCCGGCTGGCATGTCGAGAAGAGCGAGCGGGATTCACTTTTTGGTGAGGTAGGTGGTATTCGCAGGACTTACAAGTGTTCCTTCTGCGGGTTCTCTGAGGAAAAGCTGGTAACGAAGTGAAAACGTAGCGCAAGCACATCCCCTGTATTCATGCGGTTGTTCAATGAGTTACGTGCTGCCCCATTAAGCCTTTTTAGGTCTTTTTGGTGGTCGTAGTGACAGATTGGTGAAAGAATTGCGGGCCTACTGCGGAGTCATTCCTTCCGCCCTGATATGCGCCAATTCTCGCTTCCTGAGTTCAGAAGCCAACCATCCGACCAGTTTCACAGATGATTCGACGGCGTCCTTCAACTGCTGTTCACTGACGTTGACCTCAGAGCCGTCTTCCGCCACGTAGTCGGGATACTTCTCTGCAAACGACGCATCCATGAACGCAAGGACACCATCGTTCCAATCAGTGTCACCCAGATATTTATACGTCTGTGCCTCGGCACCCTCGTGGACGATTTAGTTTCTGACCTCGCGCATCGGCTCGACGAAGGCAATGCGGTCTGCGTGAACGGTGAAATCAATTCCGAACCTCTCGCCGTACTCTAACCACAGGCGATTGAACTCGCTCAGATGGGTCATTTTTTCGTATCGTTTGGCCCGAGGGCTGAACGATTCCGCCGATTTGGTCATGTTGCGAAGGGCATGGGTCAGGCGGGACGCGAGGGCGACGAGGGCCATGTTCCGCAGAAAGCGTTCTTGGCTGATGTTTGTCAGCAAAACATCGCCGTAGTCCTTGAGTTCGGTGCTGGACTTGACCTCAATCAGCCGCCAGCGTTTGTCTCTTTGGCGTTTGAGAATGTCCACCCGCACGAGCACATCATCGGCCGAGAAAGTGCCTTCGAAGATGGCTGGAACCTCAGAATTTTCCACTAGATCCTTTGTGAGGCGGATTGCCTCACTCAGCCCGCCGGAACCGTCAACCTTCACACCGCCGGGAAAAAGCTGGTGCGCAAGCCGCCCCACTTCCTGCCCTTGATCCATCATCGCCTGACCTGATGCGCCCGGTTCTGACGCCAGTTCTGGCTGATGCACTTTCCAGTACAGGCGCTTGAGACACTGCACACCGGCGACAAATTTGGATTTGGAGATTCTCATCGGTCAGTCCCACCGCGCAAGCAGGCGAAGCACCGATAACGGCTGTCGGTGTCCGTTTCCGTGTTCTCCGGCAATTTCAGTTCCGACATAATTCTCCTGAGTATTTTCTTGTTTCGAAGAATACAGCGGTCAGCAAGCACTGTGAATCGCTGGGATGTCATGTCGTACGTCAGCCGGCCGCGTGGGGGCTGGTCGTAGTCCATGTCGGCGGGCACAGCTCCAGCCCGCTGATGTTGTCGCCACAGCTCGCTGTGACTCCGAGGATGGGTCAGCTGACCACCGTAGGGCTCTGCGGCGCTGAGAGGGGCACTTTCCATTAGCAGTTTGCCGCCAACCAGCCAGNNTGCCTGGGGTTCTTGCGCTTGCCGCCTTGAATAGGTTTCTTCATTACTTCCGTCCCCAGACCCAGACCAGAAGCAGCGGGGAAAATATTACGAACGGTGCAGCGAAAAACCACAGCGCCCAGCCCCAGCGGTTTGCCCCATCAGGAGCGCCGACCAGCCACCGTACGGTGAAACAGAAAAGCAATTCTGCGGCGAGTGTCCCGAAGAAGCCGAGCAGCATCCATCCGGTTGCCGCCAAGGTGCCTCCCAGGCTGCACTCGTAGGGGGAGCCATCGGCGGTCATTCGCCGGTACCTTCGAAACATCAAGATCATCATGGTCCAGAAGCCGGAG
>PLBE01000235.1 GCA_003134435.1 Acidobacteriaceae bacterium | reverse complement strand
AGCATCTCCAGCACGTAGTATTTCGGCTTGGTGGAGTGGGCTTCGGCGGCGTAGAGCGACGGATCGTTCTGCCAGCGCTCGGTCCATTTCTGCTCGATGCGTTGCGCGTCGTAACGCTCTTCGCCAGGTTCAAGATTACGTTCGAGGCGGGCGGAAGGGATCGCTTTGTCTTCGGGTGACATATCGGGCGACATAGATGAGGTTCGGGGCTGCAAGGATGAAACGCCTATTTTACAACGTGAACAAATGCAACTGCGTAGTTGCGGGCCCGTGGAGCAGTTCTCCCCTCTTCGAGGAACGGCCATACGGCTTGGCGGCCAGGTTCGTGGAGCGTTCGGGTTCTGCGGGAATCCCGCGCTGCCTCGTTTGCCCAACGTCGCAGGGACCGCTAGACTGATAGGTCTCAGAGGATCCCTATGCTAGTCGTTATGAAAGCGCAGGCCACGGAAGACCAGGTTCGCGCTGTTTGCCAGAAGATCGAAGCGCTTGGATACCGGGCGCACTCCATGCCCGGCGCGCAGCGCACCGCCATCGGCATCACCGGCAATAAGGGTGAGGTCGAGTCGGGAACGCTCGAGGAAATGGCCGGAGTGCAGGAAGTGATCCGCGTCTCCAAGCCTTATAAGTTAGTCAGCCGTGACACCAAGCCTGACAACACAGTCATCAAGTTTCCCAATTCGCCCGCGACGATCGGGGGGGCCGAATTGGCGATTATTGCGGGGCCGTGTGGCATTGAGACGCGCGATCAGGCGTTCAGAATCGCGGAGCGCGTGGCTCGCGCCGGAGCTCAGTTTTTTCGCGGCGGCGCTTACAAACCGCGCACCTCTCCCTATTCATTCCAGGGACTGGGTGAAGAGGGGCTGAAGATCATGGCAGAAATTCGCGAACGCTTCGGCCTGATCATCGTGACCGAAGCGGTCGATTACGAATCGCTCGAACTGGTTGAAAAGTACGCCGATGTCATCCAGATCGGGGCTCGCAATATGCAGAATTTTTCTCTGCTCAAGCGCGCCGGACGGGCCCGCAAGCCGGTGCTGCTGAAGCGCGGTATTTCGGCCACGCTGGAAGAATTTTTGATGGCCGCCGAATACATCATGAGCGAGGGCAACTACAACATTGTCCTGTGCGAGCGCGGAGTGCGTACTTTCGCCGACCACACGCGCAATACGCTTGACCTCAGTATTGTTCCGGCGGTGCAGCGCCTGAGCCACCTCCCGATCATTGTCGATCCCAGCCACGGCACCGGCAAACGCAACAAGGTTACGCCGCTGTCACGCGCTGCGATCGCCGTAGGAGCCGATGGCCTGATGGTAGAAGTTCACCACGATCCCGACCGGGCGTTGTCGGATGGCATGCAGTCGCTGTTCCCCGATCAGTTCGACGCGTTGATGGCGGAGGTCCGGCAGATTGCGGCGGTCTTAGGGCGGACGGTTCCAACGCGTGAAACTGCTGTGGTTGCAGGGTAATCAAATGGCGCAGCGATCAATGCCGGTCTCAATGTTACGGCTGATAGGTTTTGCGCCTTTCTTGATCCCGGTCGCATTTGCCAGCGCACAGTCGACCCCGCCATCAGCCCCGGATTCCCAGGCCTCGGAGCGGCGTCAACCGGATTCGCCGAATCGCGCCGCAACCACGCAAGTCGAAGTGCTCAGCGACACCAGAGGGGTTAATTTCGGTCCTTACATCAGGGCCGTCATATCCGCGATCCGCAAGAACTGGTACGGCCGGATTCCCGCCAAGGTTCTGCCGCCAGCCCGGCAAAAGGGCAAGGTCGCGATCGAGTTCGCGATTGCGCAATCTGGAAAACTTGACGACATAGCGATCGACACGGCTTCTGTAGACCGGGAGTTGGACCAAGCCGCGTGGGACAGTATCTCCAATTCGAATCCGCTTCCTCCTTTGCCGGCCGAATTTCCTGCCAAGTCCATAAAATTGCGGATTTATTTTTATTACAATCCCAGCCCGGATGAGGCATTTCCCGGGGGACGCGCTGACGCCTCAAGAATGCCATCAGGGCCGAGACCGCGCGTCCTCGAGTTGGCGAAAAGAAGATAGTAGCCCTGAGACGAAGACAAATTATCTCTGATAATCTCATGCCTTAGCGACTCCAACTCGTCCTTTAGAAAATGAGAAAATTCCTGCTACTTGCCGTCCTCGTCCCGCTTGTCCTGGCCGCCGGATGGTACTACTTCCATGAGCGCACCCTTCCTGGCTACGGCCCGCTCTACCGGGAATTTGCGTATATAAGCAATGGCAAGAGCAACACGGTTACAGTCGTCGATGTGCGGAGTTTTCTTCCCGTGCGCACGCTGCAGGTGGGCAGCGACCCCACGGGAGTTGCGGCCAATCCCAAGCGGAATGAAGTGTATGTCGTCAATTCCGGATCCTCGAATGTCAGCGTAATCGACGCCGAGCAGAACAAAGTCGTAGCAACAATTGGCGTTTATGGTCGTCCCTTCTTTGTCGATGTCTCCCCAGATGGCCGCCGCGCTTATGTGGCGAACTCGGGGTCGGACAATGTTTCCGTGCTGGATCTCGACCGGCGCACGGTGGTGGCGACGCTTCATGTGGGCCGCATGCCGGGCCTGGCGCGGGTTTCGCCCGACGGGTCGACGGTGGTTGTCTCCAATCGCGCCGACAACTCGGCTTCGATCATCGACACTTCGCGCCTCACCGTCCGCGCCGCCATCAACATCTGCATTCATCCCGAAGACATTGCCATCCTGCCGGATTCCAGCAAAGCGTTTGTTTCCTGTTCGGGATCGGGGCAGGTGGCCAGCATCGATTTGAAGAACGACAAGCTACTGGCGCTGCTCGATGTCGGGAAATCTCCGGTGAGCCTGGCGCTGAAGCCGGATGGCGGAGAGTTGGCGGCCTTCAACTTCGAGGCCGGCAGCATTTCTATCATCGAGACAACGGGCAACGAAGTTTCGGGCAGCTATCTGATCGGAGACCAGCCTTCTCGCGGCGTCGTGTCGCGGGATAACTCTCGTTTGTATGTGTCGAACTTTGGATCGAATAACATCGCGGTCTACGACATCGACTTCGGCAAGGTGGTGGCTTATCTCCCGGTTGGAACCCATCCCGACGCGCTCGCACTCTCGCAGAACCAGAACTATCTACTGGTGCTCGACAGCGGATCGGGAGACCTGGCAGTCATCCAGAAACGCACGCCCAAGAAGAAATTTGAGCCTTCCGAATACTCGCTGCTGACCATTATTCCCGTCGGCATGGAACCCAATCAGATTGTGGTGAAGTCGTTCCTGGCGACGAAAATCCTGGAAGGGCGCTGACCTATCTTCGGCGATCTTCAAGACTCCTGCGCACAGAACGCGCAAGGCTGGGGCACCCGGATGGATGTTTTGTTGTGCTAGCATTTCCGCATGCGAATCCGCTTATCGACTGTTCAGTTCCTGTTCGTTCTGGTTAGCGCACTGGCTTGTGCCGCTCAAACGCCCGCGCCGCAAAGTTTGTTTCCCATTCAGGAAGGCTTCGTCGACAGTCATGGCGCTTTGATCTACTACCAGTCGATGGGGCATGGCGCGCCGTTGATGATTGTCCATGGGGGTCCCGGAGCTTCGCACGATTACTTCCTGCCCTACCTGCTTCCGTTGATGCGCACGAGCCGCCTCATATTCATTGACGAGCGCGGTTCGGGCAAGTCGGCGAAGATCGAGGACCCTTCGCAATACAACGTCGCCAACATGGTGGAGGATATTGAAGCCGTTCGGCAGGCGCTTGACCTTGGCAAGATCAGCCTTCTCGGCCATTCCTTTGGGGGCGTGTTGGTGCAGGCGTACGCTTTCAAGTATCAGAAGAACCTCTCTCACCTGATTCTCGGCAGCACGTTCTCCAGCACGAAGGAACTCAACCAGGCGCTCGCCAAGATGAAAGCGGAGATGGATCCCAAGGAACGCGATCGGGTGGATGCGCTTGAAGCGGCAGGTTTGTATGGCAAGGGAGAGATCTGGGAGCACGGCCGCTATCCCGAGGAATACGCCAAGCTGGCCTGGGGGAAAGGCTATTTCCCGTATGTTTATCAGAACCACCCCGACCCGAATTACGATCCGCTCAGTTCTAACACCGGCACGGCATGGGACGTCTACCTCGAGATGTGGGGCTCGGATGGAGAGTTCATCGTCGACGGCAATCTGAAGGAAGTGGAATACGTTGGGCAACTCTCGCAGATCAAAGTGCCAACGCTGATTCTTGTGGGCGAGCACGACGAGAGTGATCCCAAGATGTCGCGGGAGATGCACGACAAGATTGCCGGATCACAACTGATCATCCTGCCAAAGAGCGGCCACATGACGTTCGTGGATCAGCCCGAGCTGTTTCTGAAGGCGGTCCGCGATTTTGTGACGCAATGAGCGCGGGCCTTGGCTAGCTCTTTTTTTCGGTCACGGCTTAGAACGCGGTTGCTTCCTGCTCCGGTTTCCGTGTCGAGATTCACAAATTCAATCGAGCGACTGCCGCGCAGTCCCACCCTTCAATCGGAATGAAGGGTGGGGACGCGGGGTTAGGTTGTGGCCGGCGGATTCGACTTTTATTTCGGCATCACTTCATGGGCCAGCTTACTCGCAACCACTTCGCGTATCTCATTGCGTTTCTTGCCCGCTTCGATCATGGCCTCTCGCGATCCATAATGTTTGGCGAGGATGGTCGCGGCCCGCGTGTCGAGTTGATCGATGCCAGCCCAATTCGGAACCATCGTGCCGACCGCGACATCCCAGTCGTGGGGGCCGTCAGTGGTCGCGTTGGTCCAGACTTTGTAATCGCTGAGCAAACCTTCCTTCTTTAACGCCTCATAGGAAGGCTTCAGGTTTTCTCGAAAATCTCTCCAGAACGCTTCCCCTTGACCGGGCTTGATGCTGTAGTAAGTGACGCGCCAAACTGGTCCGAGATCATAGTTTGGGTTTTGCGCATAAATAGGGAGCGCGGTTAGCAGGGTTGCGACAAATAGAGTGGTCCAAAGAACTTTTCTCATCTTGCCTCCTGTTGGCTTTCTTTGAAGTTAAGGGTTTCGCCCACGATATAGACGCCGCAGAGTATCACCCCCGGGAAGCGCATTACAAATCCTTGGCCTGGCCTGCACTCGGTCTTGGAACCTGTGTGGCCACCAGGGACAGAGTTTAAGAGAGCGGAGCTGGAGAGAAACACGTTATGCGGTCGCGGGACTCGCCTTGCGAAAATGTTCGAGAATGGCTTCGGCTTGCGACCTGGTGACGACCGCCGAAAGAGCAGCCGCGTCGGCTTGCTTTACCGCTTGCAGGCTGCCGAAATGCTCGAGCAGTCGGCGGGTAGTGGATTCGCCCACGCCGGGAATTTCTCGCAGCTCCGTGGCCCGGTCTCTGATCTGGCGGCGCTTGCGATGGAAGGTGACGGCAAAGCGATGCGCTTCATCTCGGATCTGCTGCACCAGATGCAACACGGGAGAATGATGATCGAGAACGACCGGTTCATTTTCCTGTCCGTACACATAGATGATTTCTTCACGCTTGGCGATGGCGGCCAGCGGCTGGTTGATGATTTCGAGGGCTTCCAGGGCTTGCGCCGCGGCATGGAGCTGTCCCAGCCCACCGTCAATCAGCACCAGGCTCGGCAGGGGCTTCTTTTCTTCGCATAGTCGCTGGTAGCGGCGGGTGACAACTTCGCGCATGGACGCGAAATCGTCGACGCCTTCGACGGTCTTGATGATGAACTTGCGATAGTCGGACTTCTTCATCGTGCCGTCTTCCCACACCACCATCGATGCCACGGTCTCCGCCCCTTGAATGTGGCTGATGTCGAAGCACTCGATACGCCGGGGCAGTTCGGGAAGGCCAAGCGCATCTTGCAGGGCTTCTTGAATGGCGCGGGCGTTGGGCTTCAGAATACGGAAACGCTGATCATAGGACTGCTTGGCGTTGGTGCCGGCCAGATCGATGAGTTCGCGTTTGTCTCCGCGCAAAGGGACGGTGAGATGCACGCGCGTGGCGCGTGCGCCTTCGTCCGCGAGTTGCTCGCTCAGCGCTTCTTCCAATTCTTCACGATCTTCGAAGTCGACGGGCAAATAGATATTGCGGGGAACATAGGGTTGGCCGAGGTAGAGTTGCTTGACCAGGGCGGAGAAAAATTCCGCAGGAAGGAACGAGGCGGTAGCGGTCGTGTTCATCGGTGGCGGCGTCACTGTCGAGCTTTGCTCGCCGGGGTGGACGAGGCCGTTCGCCCCCGCGTGGTCGGAGGTGAACTCGGGGAGATCCTCCCAGAAAAATTCCCGGCGGTCTAGTACTTTCCCGCCGCGCATGTGGAACAGGTTGACCGCCAGCATCTGATTTTCGCAGTGGAAGCCGAACACGTCGGCGTCGTCGCCTTCGGCGGAGGCGATACGTTGTTTCTCCTGCAACTGCTCGACAGTGGAGATCAGGTCCCGATAGCGCGCGGCGCGCTCGAACTCCTGGGCTTCGGCAGTTTCCGACATGCGCTCACGCAGAGACTTCACCAAATCGGTTTGGCGGCCTTCGAGGAAGAGCTTCACGTCGCGGACAGCCTCGGCGTAAATCTCGGGAGTGGTCAGGTCCTTGACGCACGGACCCAGGCAGCGCTTGATATAAAACTGGAGGCAGGGACGGGGATGGTTGCGCGTCAAATCTACTTTGCACGATGGAACCATGAAGTGGCGATGAATCAGGTCCACGATGCGATAGGCGAGATTGGCAGGAAAGTACGGTCCGTAGTAGGCGCTGCCGTCCTTGCGCAGTCGGCGCGTCACAAAAACGCGCGGGAAGCGCTCGGACAGGGTTAGCTTTACGTAAGGGTATGTCTTGTCGTCGCGCAGCAGGATGTTGAAGCGCGGTTTTTTCTGCTTGATGAGGTGATTTTCGAGGGCCAGCGCCTCTTTGTTATTGGCTACGACGATGTAGTCGACGTCAACGGCTTCGCGAACCAGAGTGCCGGTTTTCGCATCCTCCCAGCGGCCCTCGTGGAAGTAGGAAGAGACGCGGGAGCGCAGATTCTTTGCCTTGCCAACGTAGATGACCTCGCCTTCCGCGTTCTTGTAGAGATACACGCCGGCCGTGGTCGGGAGGCTGCGGATTTTCTGGGGAAGATCCAAAGTATATAGATTCAGTTTAGAAGAAGAACAATTCGCTTGGAGTATGACAGTCTAGCCGCATGTGTTACACTAGCGCAGAAATGAGCGACACGCTCACAATTCGTCTTACGCCTGAGCTGGCGGCATGGCTGCGAGCAACTGCCCGAAAAACGGGTATACCGATGGGGCGACTGGTGCGAGATCAACTGGAGCTAGCTAAGCGGGCGACTGGCGACAAGCCCTTTCTGCGCTATGCGGGCATCATGTCCGGGCCGCCGGATCTTTCCGCTCGTAAGGGCTACTCCAGGAAATGAAGGGCATTGCCGATACCGGACTCATCGTCGCGTTGCTCAATCGGGACGACTCGCACCACAAATGGGCCCTGGAGATTGCGCGAATGGTTTCCGAACCGCTCCTTACCTGCGAGTCTGTTTTGAGTGAGGCTGGCTTTCAAGTGGGATCGATCCCGTGGGTATTGGATTTGGTGCGAGAAGGCTTCTTAGAGATCGCATTTGATCTGTCCAAGAATTTCGAAGAGATCGCGGAATTGGGGCAACGCTACCGGGACCGTACCCCCGATCTGGCCGACCTCTGCCTCATTCGGATGAGTGAACTCCATGGCGATCTTCCCGTGCTTACGGTGGATGAAAAGGATTTCCGGGTTTATCGGAAAAACGGAAGAGATGTGATTCCGATCGTGTGTCCGCCGCGAAGCTAAAGTAAGTGCGAAGCGCGATCGTTTCCAAAAGGCCTGCAGACTCTCTCACTCGCATCTACGGTAGTGGACGCGCACAGTAAGGGGTCCCGGCCATGGACTTCCAGCCTGCATTCTCTACCGGACATGGCGGACAGTACGCCACCACCACTTTGGCGTGGGCCTGAGCCATGCGGCGATAGACGTTTTGCCGTACTCCTTCGGGAGCTTCCCAGAATTCCTTCGACCCCTGATTCGAATCCATGCTTGTGTCCATGACCTCGGCGACGATGCGAAGTTTCCCCAATCGTGCCCAATAGGCGGACGCGCCATCGCCGATAACCGCGACCTTGTCTCCCGGTTGAGCGCCCAGGCGACGAAGTTCCTGGGCGGCGACGAGGTCTTGCCAAGTTGAGGCCGGACCGCTTCCGGCGATCGCGACATGGTGAGTGAGAACGCGAATCGTATAGTCGGCAGTGCCGAGCGCCATCACTAGAAAAACTGCAACTACTACGCGGCTTCCGGCCCGTTTGAACTCGGGAGGCAGTCGCACCGCCGCCAGGAGAGTAAGAAACAGCAGCAGAACAAAGCCTCCGAGATGGCGGTCATGCTCAAGAATTGGTAGATAGATACTCAGGCCCGCGATGGCAATGGCGAGGAGCGGCCAGAGTTGGCTCAGGGCGGGCAGCCACAGCCGCCCGCTGAGCAGCGCAAGAATGACGATTCCGACCGTAAGTTCCGGCCGCGAACGAAACAAGAGGCGGCCTTCGCTGGGGACGGTGCGGGACAGGACCTCCAGTTGAGGTTTTAGCTTGAAATGTGCGCGCAGTCCTTCGTTCCAATAGGAAGGGTCAGCCCACGGCGGATAAGTGGCGGCAACTGGGCCGTCGAATTCAAACAGGGGAGGATGCTGCAGCAGTTCGCGGGTGGGATGCAGAGCGATTCCGGAGACTGTGACTTGCGCTTGACTTTGTTCTTGCCCTTGCCAATTTCGCCAAAATGTTTGCGGAGAAACAAACCAGGCGTAGTTCAGCTTTCCGGAATCACCAAAAGTGAAACGGTCTTTCTGCGTAGACAGCAAGAAGATCAAGGGAGCGGAAGCGGAAAGAAAGACGAGCGCGGCAAGTGCCATTCCGCGGCCCCAGTCGGGGCGCGAGCATTTTGATAGGTAGCTTGCGGCGAGAGTTACAAAGGCGAGCGGGAACAAGATGGCTTTGATCCAGTAGCCCAGGGCGAGGCTGAGGCCAAACAGCGCAAACTTCCAAAGTCTGGTGCTTTTCCGCAGGCGCAGCAGCAAACCCGCACTCAGGCAGAGGCATGCCAGCACGGCCATGTCGGGGGTGACCTCAAACATCCTCTCCACCTCCAAGGCGATCCAGAGGAATATGGCGTAGGCCAGGATCAACAGCGCCCATTGCGGCAGGGGCGCAGCGTCGTTTGGATTTTGGTTGGAGGGGCGTTCCCTGGCAAAGGACTGCAAGGCATTCCAGAGGAAGCGAAAGGCGGACAGCGCGGCGACAAAGACTCCGAAGTTGACCAAGTGAACGAGCGGGAATTCCCACTCTGGCGGAGGTTTCACGACCCCAAGAACGAGGCCGAGGGTCCAGGGATACAGAGGACTCCAATAGGCGTTGACCGCGTTCGGCCAATCGCGGAGAAAAAAGGCGTCGCCGAGATCGAGGTAAGACATGCCATCGCGATTCATGGCGTAACGGCCAAACCATGCGTGCAGCAGGCCCAGAGCGAGACTGGCCAGGATGAGTGCGGACTCGACCGGAAGCTTGCGGGAAGGACGTTTTGGCATCGGGAGGCTTTATCGATCATGCCTCTCACCGCGATCGACGTCTGTGACCGCGCCCACAATGGTTGTGTTCAATTAGGCCGGCGCGGGACAGATTGCTGAAGAATCAGGGGTCTTTACTATACGCTCCGGGTTTATGCGGCCCACCCTTTAACAAACTCGACGAGGCTGCGCAGCGCGATTCCGGAGGGTCCTTTGGCGATCCAGGGTTTGCTTTCTTCCATCCATGCGGTGCCGGCGATATCGAGGTGAATCCAGGGAGTGTCTTCGGCAAATTCTTTCAGAAACATAGCCGCGGAAATTGCGCCTCCCCAGCGCCCGCCGGAATTCACGATGTCGGCGATGTTCGACTTGATCACCTCTTTGTATTCGTCGTCGAGTGGAAGGCGCCACATCTTCTCGCCGGCTTTCTTGTTGGCCTCGGCGAAGCGTTCGTACATCTGGTCGTCGCTGGCAAAAATCCCGGCGTTCACGTAGCCGAGGGCGACGACGACGGCGCCGGTCAGGGTAGCGGCATCGACGAGATGCGTGCAGCCGAGTTGGCGGGCGTAACAGAGGCCGTCGGCAAGAATGAGGCGGCCTTCAGCATCGGTGTTGATAATTTCGATGGACTTGCCGGACATGGCGATCTGCACGTCTCCGGGCTTTTGCGCTTTGCCGGAGGGCATGTTTTCAGTGGCGCAAATGATGGCGGTGACCTTCACTTTCGGCTGGAGCAGAGCAATCGCGCGCATGGTGGCAATCATGGTGGCGGCGCCAGCCATGTCGTATTTCATTTTTTCCATGCCGTCGGCGGGCTTGATCGAGATGCCGCCGGTGTCGAAAGTCACGCCCTTGCCAACCAGCCCGAGGTGAACTTTATCGGAGGCGCCGGGAGGATCGTAGCGCAGAACGACCAGCGCGGGCGGTTCGTCGGAGCCCTGCGCCACTCCCCAGAATGCGCCCATCTTTAATTCTTTGATTTTGTCGGCGCCGTACACCTCGCAGCCCAGACCGACTTCGGCCGCCATCTTCTTGGCTCGGTCGGCCAGAATGGTCGGCGTCATCAGATTCGAGGGTTCGTTGATCAGATCTCGAGCGAAATTCTGCGACTCGGCGATGGCGCGTCCCGCTTGCAGAGCGGTTTCGAGAGACTTGGGATCGCCGGCCACCACAATCGTAATGGCGTCGATCTTTTTGTCTTTTTCCTTTTTATCGCTCTTGTAATAGCCGGGCTCGAAGTTGCCGACGAATGCGCCTTCGACGACCGCGATCACCGCGTCGGACGCGGCCACCCCGCTG
The DNA here is from genome assembly GCA_003134435.1 of Acidobacteriaceae bacterium. Classification (GTDB taxonomy): domain Bacteria; phylum Acidobacteriota; class Terriglobia; order Terriglobales; family Acidobacteriaceae; genus Acidiflorens. Next base: position 26,420 of record PLBE01000235.1, on the reverse strand, counting down.
TCCGGCAGGGCGAAGGCAAAGCTCCGGATGCTCTTGCCCTTCAACGTGCGCACGGCGGCGCCGGCCAGTTTGCGTAATTCGGCAGCAGAAAAAGTTTTGGCCTTACCGCCACCCACCAGCAGGAGGCGTTTCGCTTTCAGGCCGGCGGGACGGTGCAGCAGCGTAGTTTCAAACGGCTTACCAGTGACTTCGCCGCTGGCAATCGCTTCCCGGGCCGCGTCACGCACGGGGGCGTCGTTGCACTCGACGGTGGGGACGGGCTTTTCTTTGTCGCCTTTGTCCTTTTCAGCTCGATCGAGCACTACGACAACCAGGCAATCGGTTTCCAGTTGAGACGGAACGGAGGCAGAGAGGTTTGTATTCATGTTGGATTATGTTCAGTATCCACGTTCGGAGGGGGAACGCGCAAGCGAGTAGCCGGCGAGACGAGGCCGTTAGGGTGAAAATCGCGAAGACATTGTTCGCGACGAGCCGGTGTCTTGGCGTTCGTCGGGGAAGGCAAAGGCATTTCCGACGTTCCACAGAGGGTCACGTGGAAAATCGGCGACTCATGAAGGTCGATCCGTCTGACGCACTTCACCAGCTCGTTGCCGCTAGCTCATTGCCCCGTCCCGCTCAGGGTCGCGGAGGCGGTACTGCCGCCGTTGTTGGCGATGTTGAGCGTGCCGTTGCGGGCGCCCTTCTTGGTGGGATTGAAAGAGACGTTGAGCGAGCAACTGGTCCCGGCGGCTAACGAACCGCCACACGCATTGTTGGAGATCGTGTAGTCGTGGGGCGTGGTCGCGATCGTGATGCCGGTGAGATTCACCGTGGCCGCGCTCACATTCGAGATGGTGAGCGTCTGGGGCGGAGTCGACTGGCCCACCGGCTCGGAACCGAAACTCAGAGCGCTGGGCGAAAGAGCGAGCGACACGGCGGTTCCGGTCAGGCTGACTTTCTGCGGGTTGTTGGGAGCGTTATCCGTAAGCTGCAAGACGCCGGTGAAGGCGCCTTTGACGGTTGGAGTAAATCCCACGGTGATAGCGCAGTTGCTGCCGGCAAGGACCGGGGCGCCGCAGGTATTCGACTGGATCGCGAACGCGCCGATGATGGCGACGTTGGACACATTCAGCGTCGCGTTTCCGTTGTTGGTGACAGTAATCGTCAAGGCGGTAGTTTGTCCGATCGGCGTTTTGGCGAAAGCCAGTGTCGCCGGTGAGACTGTCGCGGTCGGGCTTCCTCCTGCGCCTCCCGTGCCGCAGTTGGGGAAGATGAGGCTGGCGATACGCGTATTCCAGTTGAAACTGCCGGTCGATTGCATGTATTCCTGCGTGTACCAGAAAGTGCAGTCGTCCACCGGATCGACGGACATGGAGCTATAGTCGCCCCAGCGGTTCTGGCCTCCCGTCTGGGAACCGGATCCGCTGACAATGACCTGTTCCCCTTCCATCGCGCCCAACGGATCGCTCGCGACCCGTCCGGTGATGTAGACGGACGGATAGATGGACTTGCTGGAAATGCTATAGCCCAGAGCCATGTCGCCAGCCTGATCCATTGCCATGCTCGCCATCCAGCGCGTGTTGGTGTCGGGGCCGAAGGTGCCCTGCTGGTACAGCGTGGGGGCTCCATTCGGATTGCGAACTTCATACCAGCGAATGCCCGTGGAGATCGAGTGGTTGAACGTAAGGGACTCGACTCCACTCGGGAACTGCCGATAGGCAAGGCGGTACATGGGGCGGTCGCCGAGCGCGTCCAGTTTCTGCGTGGTTCCGGGTTGCACCACGCACGATCGGAGGCAGCGGGCCGTGAATGACGCAACCGGAAGGATGGTCGGACCGGTGAAGGTGGAGTTCGGCGGGGTTGTGAAGTCCACGTGGAAGGCCCAGAGTTGGATCGTGTTGGCGCCGAAGTTCATGAAGAAAGCGGGTTCTCCGGCGGCCGGCGGGATGGTCCCGTCCATGTCGGAAGGCAGCAGGCTGGCAACCGTGGAAGGCTCCTGGAAGCAAACCATGGTTGCAGTATTACCGGCCAGCATGGCGTTGCGATCGAGGGCGCAGGCATCGGCGCCAATAAAGTTGCTGCCGTCCTGAAAAAGATTGAACGACATGTAATAAGCATCCGGCCAAACGCCCAGCTTCGGATAGTCGGCGAAATCCGTATCGCCAAAAGAAAAGGCGTAGCGGTTGTAGGTGCCGGTGGCGTCACTGGTGGTGCTGACGGCTACGCACTGGGTGTAGGGCAGCGTCGTGAAAGAGAATTGGGTGAGGACCCAGCGTTGTGCAATCTTGTCGAATTGCACGATAGGGTCGCCGTCGTTATTGGCCTCGCAACCTCCGCCAAACCCCGCCCACAGGGCGTTGCCCTCGGTGGGTCCCGCGAGGAGCGTGCCGGCGGTTTTGTCAAAGACCGCAAACTCGCCATTCACCCACTGCACATATTGCGTGTCGCCGACAGCGCCGTTGGTATCCGGGGGCGTGAAGTCAAGCAGAAACCCATACTGTCCTTGACCGAGGCCATCCATATTCAAGCCGAGGTTGGCGGCCACGGGAGGCAGAGCCGTTGCTTGCAGAGCAATGTCGGGTTCGGAGAACTCGCGCTCGCTGACGGCCGGGCTAGTCGGAAGAATCTTCAGCACGCGAGGCGAGAAGCGGTGCGGCTGCGCGGGCGTCAGGCGATCGAGTTCGGCGAGCGGAGCGGAGACATCGTGTTTGATTTCGCGAATGACACGCGCGGTTTGCTGGGCAAAGGAAGAGACCACGAAGGCCAGGGACAACGTCGCGACCAGCCGGAAAATGAAGGCGAATCTTCCTGTCGGCGTTTTTGTCATTGTTCGAGTCAACGTTCGAGTCCGCGTTCGAGAGTCCCAGTCAAAGTTCAAGCGTCAGAGCGAGCCCACCGTGCGTGCAATTAAATCACGACCGTACGCCGAATGATGGTGCGGGGAAGGTTAAGAATTGGACGAGTATAACCGATCTTGCCCAATGTTGGCGCGTTTCGCGAGGACCTCGACCATCAACAAGCACGCCAGGTTCCAACCGGGAGTGCCAGCGGGCGGTACGATTGGCGTTTGCCGGCGGACCAGTATGCAACGGTTTGCACAGTACGGGCACACGGCTTGTCCCCATGCCCGACTGGCGTCGATAGGAATCGGCGGGGCGTCCCTCGGCACGTAGCTGCCCTACGATTTTCTTCCCCTGGAAATGGCTTCGCGGGCTTCCTTATCGGCGGTGCGGCGGCGTTCGGTTTCACGCTTATCCCATTGCTGTTTGCCTTTGGCCAGGGCGAGTTCGACCTTGATTTTTCCGTTCTTGAAATACAGGCGCGTGGGGATCAGCGTGAGTCCCCTTTGCTGAATCTTGCCGATGAGCTTGCGGATTTCTTCTTTGTGCAGCAGAAGCTTGCGGGTGCGCAACTCGGCATGGTTGGCGTAGTTGCCATGATCGTAGGGTCCGATGTGGCAGTTGAGCAGCCAGAGTTCTCCGTCCTTGAGCAGGCCATAAGCGTCTCGAAGATTGGCTTTGCCGCCACGAACCGACTTGACTTCGGTTCCGGAGAGAACCACTCCCGCCTCAAATTTCTCAAGCAAGAAATAGTTATGACTCGCGTTCCTGTTAACGGCGGCATCTTTCTCGCCGGAAGCCGTGGGCTGGCGGCGGGGATTTTTCTCCCGGTTGGGCTGGATCTGGTGCGTGCTCTGCTTGGCCATAGTACGGAAAGGCTGGTACTGAAAAGAAAGTATCACGAAGGCGGGTACAGGTTGCGGCCGCCATTTCCGAGCTTTCAGTTCTCGATTCGCGGAGAACCGCTGTTTTTCCGAGAACCGAGAACTGAGAACCGAGGACTGAAAACCGAGACGCGCCCTTAGGGACCTGTACCATTGAGTGTAAACACCGACGTACCAATCACTTCGGGCGCATGTTGAGGCGATGCTATAATCGAGTTCCCCGGTACTTTTTGGTGTGTGAGCGCTCCTTGGATGGGGGCCAACACGGCTCTTGCGGGTGCCTGGATGCTGGTTTGGGATGGAATCTTGACCGGTTCCTCGGGCGGCAAGAGAGATTTTTATGAGGACTGTGATATGAGGACTGCTAGATGAGACGCGTAATCCGTCCGGCTCTGTTTGTTCTGCTAATGCTGTGCTTGGGGCTTCCTTTTTCTGCCAAAACCCTGGATTCCGCCAAGTCGGCCTACGACAAAGGTCAAGATGCCGAGGCGCGGCAGAATTACGAGCAAGCCTTCGACTATTTCAAGCAGGCCTATAGTTTGAAACCGAAAGATCTGAGATACCGGGCGGCATTCGAGCGCACCCGTTTTCTGGCGGCTTCGGCGGAAGTGCATCATGGGCAGATTCTCCGCGATGCCGGCAAACTCGACGAGGCGGCGGTGCAGTTCCAGAAAGCGCTGGAGACGGATCCTTCTTCGTTCATTGCGCAGCAGGAATTGAAACGCACGCAACAGATGATCCGGGAGGAGCAAAATCCGCAGCCGCAGGCGGTTTCGCCGGGTACGAACGCGTTACGCCGGCGCCTGGAAACGGCGCAGGGCCCAGTGGAACTCACTCCGCTTTCCAACGTGCCGATTACTCTCAAGGTCACGGAAAAATCCAACGTGATCTACGAGACGGTAGGCAAACTGGCGGGCATCAACGTGCTTTTCGACCCCGATTACACGCCGCGCCAGGTGCGCATCGAACTGAACGGCGTGACTCTCGAAGACGCGCTGGAGATCATTTCATTCGAGACCAAGACCTTTTGGCGTCCGGTGACCTCGAACACGATTTTTGTGGCGCAAGACAACCCTGCAAAGCGGAAAGAGCTGGAACAAAACGTCATCAAAACTTTTTATCTTTCCAATCTTTCCCAGCCTACCGAATTGCAGGACGTCGTCAACGCCATGCGCACCATCCTCGAAGTGAGCCGCATTCAGCAGTTGCCTTCGCAGGGAGCGATCGTAGTGCGCGGCACGCCCGACCAGGTGGCGCTGGCTCAGAAACTAGTGGACGATCTGGATAAGGCCAAACCCGAAGTGCTGATCGAAGTAGCCGTAATGCAGGTGAGTCGCGACAAGTCGCACACCCTGGGCATCAATCCTCCGACCAGCGTTACGGTCGCGCTGCAGCCCAATATCAGCACATCTACCGGCAGCACAGGTAGCACCACCACTACCGGTACATCGTCGTCCAGCAATGGCCTCAGTCTCAATACGATTGCCAACCTGAATGCCACCGATTTCCAGGTCACGATTCCACAGGCGACAGCGTCGGCGCTGATGAGCGATTCCAATACCCGGGTCATTCAGAATCCGCAGATTCGGGCGCTGGACGGGCAGAAGGCCACCTTGAAGATCGGCGACCGCGTGCCGGTGGCGACAGGGTCGTTCCAGCCGGGAATTGGTGGAGTTGGCATCAACCCTCTGGTTAACACGCAATTTCAATACCTGGATGTGGGCGTGAACATCGAGATCACGCCGCGAGTGCACGCGGGCCGGGAAATTTCGTTGAAGATGACCATGGATGTCTCGGACGTGGACTCCTACGTGAGCATCGGCGGCATCAGCCAACCCGTGATCGGGCAACGCAAGATCGAGAACGAAATACGCCTTAAGGATGGCGAGGTCAGCTTGCTCGGCGGAATGATGGAGGACTCGAAGACAAAAGCTCTGGCCGGGATTCCGGGTCTCTCCTCCATCCCAATCCTCAAATATCTTTTTGCGCAGGATACCTCCGACCACTCCACCAACGAGATCGTATTTGTGCTGGTTCCGCACATTATCCGCGGGCCTGACACTTCCCATAGCGCTGCCGACATGCTGGATGTAGGTACGGCGAACGCCCTGGTGCTGCGACACTCGAACGGCAAGCCGGTGACTCCGGCGACAGCGCCCGTGACGCCGGTTGCTCCGGGTGCGCCAGGAGCCACTCCGCAGTCGCCAACTCCGCAAAATCAGGCTCCGCCGGTTCAGCCGGGTGCGGCCGCTGGAACGTTCCTGTTCGATCCTCCCACGTTGAGTCAAGCCAAGGGCTCGACCTTCACCGTCAACGTCATGGTTTCGGGCGGGCAGAACGTGTATTCGGTTCCGGTGCAACTGAATTACGATCCGAACCAGTTGCAGGTCGTCAACGTGTCGAATGGTGGATTCCTGTCGCAGGACGGGCAAGCCGTGGCATTGGTGCATCGCGACGATCCGGTAACGGGCACGCTCCAGATCACGGCCACCCGGCCTCCGGGCGCGGGCGGCGTTTCCGGACAGGGCGCGGTAGTGACGCTCACATTCATGGCGAAGGGTCCGGGCCAATCGGCTCTGACCATCACTCGCGGCGGCGCCCGGGACCCGTCGATGCAGCCTATCGCCATGAGTGGCGCGCAAGCGGCGGTCACGATTCAGTAGAGAAAGTTTAGCGAGAAATTGAGAAACGTCATGAGGCAGTCGACCAACATTCGGAGAACGGAGAGCAGGTCATCGCCGGTCCGCCCACAGCGCGGTTTCACGCTGATCGAGTTGATTGTCGCCACCGCCATCCTCGCGATTCTGGTCGGCGCGGCGTTTCCGCTGGTCAGGATCACAATTTACCGGGAGCGCGAGCACGAACTGCGGGAAGACCTTTGGATGATGCGCGACGCCATCGATCGCTACAAGGCCGCCGCCGATCTGAACGCCTTCCAGACCAAACTCGGGAGCGACAACTATCCTCCAGACCTCGATACGCTGGTGAAGGGTGTGGATGTAGCGGGGAAGAAGCTTAAGTTCCTCCGTCGGATTCCGGTGGATCCCATGACCAAACAGGAATGGGGAATGCGTTCCACGCAGGATGACAAAGACTCGGATTCCTGGGGCGGCCAAAATGTTTTCGATGTTTACACTAAGTCGGACCAAGTCGCTCTGGACGGCACAAAGTACAAGGACTGGTAGATGAAATCAGGGTCCAAAGCGCGCGATTCGAAAGTCGGCGATCGCAGAATGACGAATTCCCGGGCAGGCAAAAACAATTACGCGCGGGGATTCACGCTGATCGAGATGGTGGTCGTGATCAGCATGATCCTGATCCTGCTGGCGATTGCATTGCCGATGTATAACCAGAGTATTATCCAGGCGCGCGAAACCACGCTGAAACAGAATCTGGCGACGATCAACAAAGTCATCGATCAGTACACGCTGGATAAGCAGAAGGCGCCGCAGTCGCTGGATGATTTAGTTTCGGCGGGATACCTCAAATTTATCCCGAACGATATTACCGGCACCAAGGACACATGGCAGTGCGATACGGAAGACTCGCTCAAGTCGATCGACCAGACCCAGCCGGGTTTAACGGGCTGCCATAGCGGCTCCAGCCAAACCGGTCTCGATGGCACGGCCTATTCCACCTGGTAGCGGCTGGCACAGTACTGCTGATATTTCGTTGGCGCGGACTTTGAATTTCCTGCCCTGATACAGGCCCGCTATTTCCGTTGGAGGTTTTTGTGAGTTTTTTCAACCGGCTGCAGCCCCTGGCGCTGCTTGTGATGCGGCTCGTCCTAGGGGCGGTCATGATTGCGCACGGCTATCACAAGGTGTTTGGCGGATTTCATCACCACATGGATTTTGTCGGCTCGCTGGGCCTTCCGCACTGGCTGGCATATCTTTCCGCGGGCACGGAGTTCTTCGGAGGAATCGCCATCGTGCTGGGATTGTTTACCCGCTTTTTCTCACTCGCCTTCGTCATCGAAATGGGCGTCGCCATCTGGAAAGTGCATTTCAAGAACGGGCTGACGGGCACCGGTGGATATGAATTTCCTCTGGCTCTGGCCGCGATGGCATTTGCGCTGCTGTGTTTTGATGGCGGCCCGTGGGCGGCAACGTTTGGCGGCAGGACGGGCGGGCGCAAAGGGAAGAAGGCCTCTTAATTCGAGGCTTGCAGGGAGTAGCTCATTTCGCCAACCCTGTAAGCCCGAACCACCAGCACAGCCAACGGCCTGAACCTCAAAATTCCGCCAGTTCCTTCATGGCGCGAAACAGGTCGCTCGCCTGCGGCAATATTGCATTCTCCAGAATCGGCTGATAGGCAACGAAAGTATCCGTTGCCGCGACGCGCTTCACCGGGGCGTCGAGGTGATGGAAGAGCTGGTCGGCGATGCGGGCGGCAATTTCCGCGCCGTATCCCCAGCTCAGCGAGTCTTCGTAAGCAATCAGCGCGCGGTTGGTCTTCTTCACCGACGCGGCAATGGCGTCCCAGTCGAATGGATTCAGGCAGCGCAGATCGATCAGTTCAACGCTGACGCGATGCTCGCGCTCCAGTTTTTGCGCCGCCTGCAGCGCCCGCGGAACCACCGCCCCGTAAGTAATGACGGTAAGGTCGGTCCCGGGCTGCACGACTCTCGCTTTGCCAAACGGGATCATGTAATTGGGGCCAGGATAGGGCGCGCGTCCGTAGGTCTCGCGGTAGAGGCGCTTGTGCTCAAGGAAAAGCACCGGGTCGTCGCAGCGAATCGCGGTGCGCAGCAGGCCGGCGGCATCGAGCGCATTGGAAGGAAACACCACCCGCAATCCAGGAATGTGGGTGAACGCGCTCTCGCCGCATTGCGAGTGGTAAATCGCACCGCCCGTCAGATAGCCGCCGATGGCCACGCGGATCACCAGTCCGGCGGAGAAAGCGTTGTTGGAGCGCCAGCGGATGATGGGTAGCTCGTCGCGCAGCTGCATCATCGCCGGCCAGATGTAATCGAAAAACTGGATCTCCACCACCGGCTTCAATCCACGGGTAGCCATGCCGGTGGCGCGGCCCACGATGTTAGCTTCGGCGATGGGAGAATTGAAAACGCGGTCGGATCCGAATTCAACCTGCAAGCCCGCGGTCAATTTGAAAACTCCGCCTTTGCCTTTTACCAGCTTTTGCTTGATGTATTCTTCGCGGCTGCAGTCGGCAACATCTTCGCCAAAAATGACGATGCGTTCATCTCGGCGCATTTCGTCGCGCAGCGTGGTGTTGATCAGGTCCGCCATGGTTTTATTCTGCGAGGCGGGGCGTTTGCCGTCAGTGGCAGCCTCGGGGACGGCTGCGGCCGGTTGGGTTTGAAACTGCGCCGACGTCGGATCGAGGTCAGGAGAATACACGAAGTTGTAGATCGAATCCGGCTGGGGCGGTTCGGCTTCGAGGGCGCGGTCGGCATCGGCCTGGATCTGCTCTTCGATTTCCTGCTCGATTTGGTTGATGCCTTTCTCGTCGAGAATGCCCTCTCGCAGCAGGAACATCTGCAACCGGGGAACGGGATCGCGCGCGGCATCCGCCTGACGCTCAGCCTCGGGACGATAAAGGCGTTCGTCATCGGAGAGCGAGTGCGAATAGGGACGAATCACATGGGCGTGCACAAACGCCGGTCCCTGGCCCGCGCGGCAATGGTCGGCCGCCCGCTTAAAGGCGGCATAGGCCACGACCGGGTCGGTACCGTCCACTTCTTCGAAATGGAAGTTAGGGAAGCCGGAGACCAGGCGCGAAATATTGCCGCCGGAAGTCTGCACCTCGACGGGCACGGAAATCGCGTACTGGTTGTCCTGCACGCAAAAAATCACGGGCAGCCGCCGGTTGGAAGCGGAGTTCAATGCCTCCCAGAACTCGCCTTCGCTGGTCGTCCCGTCGCCGAGCGAGACATAAGTAATTTCATCGCCCTGAAACTTGACATCCTTGAACTGGCGGTAGTCGCCTTCGCCTTTTTGCGCGGCTTTGGGGTGCCGGGAGAAATAGACGCCAGCCTCGGCGCATCCGACGGCCTGCAAAATCTGGGTCCCGGTAGGAGAAGACTGAGTGACGATGTTGAGCCGCTGGTAAGCCCAATGCGAAGGCATTTGGCGTCCGCCAGAACTGGGATCGTCGGCCGCGCCCACGCCCTGCAGCAGCATTTCGTAAGGAGTTGCGCCCAGGGCCAGGCACAGCGCGCGGTCGCGGTAATAAGGATAGAACCAGTCGGTGGCCTTGAGCGCGAAAGCGGCTGCGACTCCGGTTGCCTCGTGGCCGGCGCCCGAGATCTGGAAGAATATCTTCTGCTGACGCTTGAGCATGATCTCGCGGTCATCCACGCGCCGAGAGGTGAACATAATGCGATAGGCATCAATCAGTTGCTGGCGAGTCAGCCCCTGATAGCGGCCGCTCTTTTTTGCAACGTTGTTTTCGTTCAGCTTGGGATCGACTTTGGTCGTGGCCATGCCGAGTTGTTCACCCCACCGGAGATCAAGTCCCGCAACATTGTAAATCAGTTCCCGGCTCAGGGTTCTCAGTTCTCAATCCCCGGTGCTCGGTGAAGGCTCACCTTCTTACGAATAGACCGTCAGCGTCCCGGCCTAGAGGTATAGTCTGGCGGCTCAGGATGGGAAGATCAATCGATTCGACCTGGACCTGACAAGCGAGACTTGCGCTATCCTGAAGTGTCCATGATTCGGTATCTGCGCCCGTTTGACCCTCACCGCCTGCGCTTGCTGGTCTTTGATCTCGACGGCACCCTGATTGACTCGCGTCTGGACCTGATTCACTCCATCAATGCCATGCTGCGCCATATTGGCCGTCCCGAACTGGCAGGCGAGGTGATTGCCAGCTATGTGGGAGATGGCGCTCCCGTACTGGTGCGCCGCGCGCTCGGCGACCTCGATCCGGGCGCGAACAATGCCGTCGATGGCAATCAGAATAGCGATCACGAAGCGACCTTCCGCAGCGCTCTGGAGTATTTTCTCGGCTACTACCGCCTCCACAAACTCGATCACACCACGGTCTATGCGGGAATTCCTGAAGCGCTGGCGAGCATGGCCCAGCCCACCAATGGCGGTCCGGCAAACGCGCCGCGGCGACAGATGGCGATTCTCTCCAACAAGCCTGTAAATCCCTCGCGCGACATCGTACAAGCCCTCGGGCTCGGCGGCTTCTTTGTGCGCATCTACGGCGGCAACAGCTTTGCCACCAAGAAGCCCGATCCTTTAGGGATGCGGACGATTCTGCGGGAGACTGGCGTCGCCGCCGATGAGGCGCTGATGATTGGAGACTCTTCCATCGACGTTCTCACCGGCCGCAATGCCGGAATGTGGACCTGCGGCGTGAAGTATGGGTTCGCTCCGAATACGCTCGAAGACGTGCCTCCCGATGTGTTGGTAGAAAGTCCACGCGATCTGGCGGACTTGTTTGCAAGGTGACTGGAGCAATGAAGTAAACTGCGCACATGCCGAGCGCCCGCCAAGGTTCGATTCATCTCTTTCGTTTTGCCGGAGTTGACTTATTTCTGCATTGGTCGTGGTTTCTGGTGGCTGTGTTTGAAATCCAGAAGACCGGCAGATACTCCTCTCTTACCTGGAACATCCTCGAGTATCTGGCCCTGTTCCTGATCGTGACGCTGCACGAGTTCGGGCACGCGCTGGCGTGCCGCCGAGTGGGAGGAACCGCGAACCAGATCGTGCTCTGGCCGCTGGGTGGAGTGGCCTATGTGAACCCGCCCCAACGGCCGGGCGCAACCCTCTGGAGCATCGCGGCCGGACCGCTGGTCAACGTGGTCCTATTGCCGATCTTTGGCGTCGCGTATTTTCTGAGCCGTTCGTTGGGATGGCCCGCGTCAATGCCCGATCTCTATACCCTGGTGAGATCGATTCTGACCATCGACGTGGTCCTGTTCGTCTTCAACATGCTTCCGATCTACCCTCTGGATGGCGGCCAGATCCTCCGCGCCCTGCTGTGGTTTGTCATGGGACGCGCCCGGAGTTTGCTGGTAGCAACGATCGTTGGTCTCATCGGAATTGCGGGCTTCATCGGCCTCGCCTTCTGGATGCATTCCGTCTGGTACGGAGCGATGGCCGCCTTCATGCTTCTGAATTGCTGGGGCGGATTGAAACATGCGCAGGCGTTGTTGCGCTTTGCCAAATTACCGCGCCGCGAGGGCTTCGCCTGTCCCAGTTGCAAGACTGCGCCTCCCATTGGCGTGTTCTGGAAATGCGGCCAGTGCGGCCAGGCTTTCGACACCTTCGTTACGCGGGCCGTTTGTCCGCGCTGCGCGGCGCAGTATCCCGTGACGCGCTGCCTCGACTGCGGAGAAGCGCATCCCATGAGCGAATGGATGGCTGCGGCGCTGGTGACGGCGAAAGGGTAGTAGCTGAGGCTTGGCTACCAAATTCATACGCCCCTTGACCCCGGAAGGTCTCCGCCAATTCTCAATCCGCGCCATCGGGTTGAAGCAACAATTGGCAGAGAATCTCATCGCAACAAGTGAGGCGGGAATATGCATGAGGCTCGTTTGTGGCCTGGCGGTGGAACTCCGGGCGTAGATGTCCCAGTGGTTGACGTGGCGGACCTCAAGTCTGTGTGGAGCATCTATCGCGACAGGGAGGCGGGGAATCCGGGAATACAGTTCGGTGTTGATCTCGACATAATCAGGGGCGTGTGCAGCGCGGGAGCGGACGTTGACGCTGTCACCTACCGTTGCGCAATGCTGGGGATGTTGGAGATGTTGTCCGCGGAGCGGTTGTTGCCTTGGCGAGCGGATGAGTTTTTTGCTGCCGCGGCCAAGGTCGCTGCGACCATACCGATGCAATGGATGGAGGCGGGAGTTCCACAGTCGAGGTTGCCGTTCGACGTGGACGCCTTCTTTGAAGAAGTGCGGAAAGAGTCTACGTCGTAGCCAGCCAGCGAAGCCCAGAGGCAACTGTCCGTCCCGGAAGGTGTTCGCTGACTGTTGTTGAAACATCGCACGAACTGCCCCCTCCTCCCGCAGTTCTGGAAGCCGAGAAGGGGCGAACAAACGGCGCAAGCTTGCAAGAACGCCTGATTTCGCCAGCCATGCGCGGTATCTTTGAAAGATGACGGGACGGCGAGAGAGTCTGGCGAAAACTGTGGCTGCCGTTTCTGGTACTGTGCCATATGCTATTCTCCCAGCGATGGATTTATTGCCTACCTGGCTGGGGGGCCGTACTTCCTGTCCGGCCTGTCCCGCGGAGAAAAAAGTAGTCGAAGACGCTTTCACAATACTACGAAAGCACCTAGGTGTAGAACGCCTTCACAAAGCTATAGTTGTAGAGCCAACCCCCGAATTCTTCCCGGACCGGTATGATGCCTCCGTCGAGACAGCGACAAATCTTTTTCTGCGGGTCTGCGGATACATGGGAATAGCGGGTCAGTCGGTTCGTTTGACCTTTTGGCAGGACTCGCCGGAAGCGCCACTGCGGGTTGATGGAAGTGCAGTCTGCGGATTTTACGCGCAAGACGCAGGCGACCTGGTCTCGCTGAACTTGGCCGGATTGGGCGACCCGGAGGCATTGGTCGCGACCATGGCACACGAACTGGCGCATGTCATATTGCTCAATCGTTGCGGTGTATCACGCGATGAACCACATCTCGAAGCGCTAACCGATCTAGCCACCATTTATTTGGGTCTCGGCGTTTTTACTTCGAACACTCGCTTAAGGCGTCATGGCTGGATTGGCGGAACTACTCAGTATTGGAAACTCGTCCGTAGGGGCTACATCAGTCCAGAAATGGCCGGATGGGCACTCAGCTTGTTTGCGTGGGCTAGAGGAGAAACGGCCCCTTACTGGTCCCGGCATCTCGATGCAGATCCTAAGGGGTACCTAAAGCAAGGTCTTCATTATCTTCGGCAGACTGGTGAAACGTCATTTTCATGAGAGCCAGCCAAAGGTGCTAATGAGCAATCTCTGGGGAAAGGCTTCATATGGCGCGGATAAATCTTGCCGGGCTCGGTTGGCGCGACCATTCATGCAAATGATTGGCGGAACATCGCGATTACACTGGTTGACCCTGATGGCGAATGGCGAGAGCGAGAGCGGAATCAGGCAGCGATCCCGAATAGGCCCCATGAGCCGATGGTGATGTCGCAAGTTTTTCGGCATACGAGTGTCATGCACGCGCCTCACGCTCACGCGACATTTCGCAAGGTGCGTTGCAAGCGCAGCAAAACCCCAACCAGCAAAGCCATTCCGGCGATCCAGACCGCGAGCGTGGCGTTCACGACCCAGGCGGGGGCTGTTCCGACCCGGCGCAGCAGAAAGGGCAGGAAATTCCAGGTCGTGAGGTGAACGTAGTCCCATTGGTCCCAGCCCATGGCTTCGGTGTTCAAGCCCCAGGCATCCATTTTGCCTAAGGCGAAGGCGACAATGTTTTTACAACGCAGAGCGATGACGAACGTAGGATGCCCGAGTGTCTCCATCTGGTAGTTTTCCAATGGCAGCCAGAAGACGAGCGAAGCTAGTTGAATCATCAGGCTGAGCGCGACCAGAACGCATCCTACGCGCCATATCAGCGTGCTCAAATGTTCGCGGTAGCGCAGGAGCAGCGGTACGGCTAAGAAGGCAATGAGTTCGACGATGCTGGAAACATAGCGGTCGCCCCAGGAGAAATCGCCCGCCCAGAAGGCATAGCGCGCGTAGAAGGCGATGTAGGCCAGCAGCAGAAGAAGGCAGGTTGCGGCGTAAGCGCGCACTTCTGGAGTCAGACGCTTCCAAAGCCACGCGAGCAGGAAAATCGACAACACCAGCAGTGGATCGAAAAGGAAGATCGATTTCTCGGGCTGGAAGAGCGCTCCCAGAACGCCCGTATGAAACGGCGTGTTCCAGGGGAAGTTCGCGGGCAGGGTGGGATCGCGCTGCCGAAATTCCTGGGCAAAAATGGCGACGTAGGTATTCGTGAACGAGCCGAACCGATAAAACTGGTAGGCCCGATCGAGCACGAAGAAGAAAGAGTAAGTGGGCGCGGCGATTTTGCAGTAAGTAATGAGGCGCGGCCACAAGTCATGAGCGGCAGCCGCTTCGAACCAGACTACGAGGAACAAAAAGACGCCCACCGCAATCAGGTCCATCCCGGTGGTAAGACGCGTGAGCAGGTTGAGCCCTAGCGCGGTGGAGCCGATGAAAAGGGCGCGGCGGCTGCCGGTGCGCAGCCACTCGTACTGGAACGAAAAGCCGGCCAGCGTCAGCAAGAGGATGTAATTGTTCTCGGTCATATTCTGGGTATAGTGAAGATGAGTTGTGCAGAACATCATGGCCAGCACGCCCGCCATTGACTCCTTCACGCTAAAGCGCAACTGCCCGAGGAAGCGGAAGGCGGCGAGCGCGCTGAGAACATTCACCAGAATGCTGGTCAGGCAACTGACCACAATGCTGCGCACGGAGGGGTCGTCGCTGTATTCGGAAAAGACGGGCCAGCGCTCGATCCACGTGCCGATGAGATCGGCGGGCAACATGAGCAGCGACTGGCCGATGCCATACCAGGAATAAAGGCGCCCGCCGCGGCCGTGCAGTCCAAACTCAGGATACTCGTAGGGAAAAACCTGGGGCTCCGAGGTCCAGAGCCAGTGGGTGGTTTGGAGGCGATGGGCCGTGTCGGCCGTGCCCACCTCGCCCGATTGCACCACGAAGGCCAGCAGTCCCGCAGTCACACACAAAAGAAAAAGCGGATCACGCAGCCATTGTTGGAGGGAAGAAGTCATGGTTGGAATGGTAATGCGAAAGGGAAGATCTTCTCGGCGAAATTCCCGTCGCAGCAATTTCGAAGCAGTAGAGAGCCCTGTGTCCCGGCGATTTCAGCCCGCGCGGAGATTTTGGCAACACAAAAAAGGCGAATGTGTGTACAATTCAGTCGGTTTTTCAAGCCCGGGTAAGTCCACGGAAGATTTTCGATTTCCACTCTCTAGCCGGCTGTGACGGAGGTTGTGACGTAGATCGTCTTTCACAGGATGTCGTAATTTGTGCGACCAGGTTTGTGTGACCCAGAATGTCTGCTCCAAGATTGTCTGACCCAAAATTGTCTGACCCAGGAGGTCAAACCATGAAGAGACTTACAGGATCGATGCTTACTTTGTTTGCGATGTTCATGGCTGCAATGTCCGGGACCGTGGTCGCCCAGGATACGAATGCTGCCATGATGCCACCGAAAGTGCTGATGATTACCCGGGAATATACCAAGCCGGGCAAGTCCGGGGCGCAACATACCAGAACGGAAAGCAATTTCGTGCAAGCCATGATGCGCGCCAAATGGCCAACCCATTATCTGGCGGTTGAATCGCTGTCCGGTCCGTCGCGGGCGCTGTTTCTGACCGGCTACGATTCTTTTGCAGCTTGGGAAAAAGATACGCTCGCAACCCAGAAAAATGCTGCGTTGGAGGCGGAACTTGACAAAGCATGGGCCATCGACGGCGAACTGTTGAGCGAGACCGATAGCGGCGCGTTCGCGTTACGCGAGGAATACAGCCTGCATCCCGAGGTGGATATCGCCCACTCGCGCTATTTCGAAATCTCGAAATTCCAGGTTCGCCAGGGACACGACAAGGATTGGGACGCCCTCGTGAAACTGGTCACCGAGGCTTACAAGAGAATTCCCGACGCCAAGTGGATCACCTATTCGTCGGTATATGGAAATCCGGATACGACCTACATCATCTTCAATGCGATGAAGTCCGCGTCTGAAATTGACCGGAACTTCGCCATGGGCAAGGACTTTGAAGCGGCCATGGGCGAGGCCGGCATGAAGAAGCTGGCGGAGTTGACGGCGGCGGCGGTGGAGTCGAGCCAGACCAACCTCTTCGCATTTAACCCGCGTATGAGCTATCCGCGGGAAGAATGGGTGAAGGCCGACCCCGAGTTCTGGAAGCCAAAAGGTGCCTCTGCTCCGGCGGCTGCCAAGAAGCCGGCGGAGAAGCCTGCGGATAGCCATTAACAAAATCATTCATCGATCATTGGCGAGAATTGAGCGTGCAAGGTATCGAGCCCGCCCGGGTCAGACCTGGGCGGGCTTTCTGCGAGCCGTAGTTTAATTTCACTGCGCCATCTTAACTGCGCCACGGACCGGCGCTTCTATTCCCAATCAGCGCCCGCTCCTGCTACCTTCAAGAGACTCCGGCATACGTGGGAGACGGTGTTGCGTCTCTTGGGGAAAGTTGGGATGAAAAAAAGCAACGCCACTTGGGGTCTGAGCCCGGCGGAACTCCGCAAACTGCGTGGGTTCAAGACGCCGCACGGCATTCAACAAGCGCTTGACGACATGCCGTACCACCTGGCCGACAGCGCGTGGTCTCCCCGGCGAGTATTGCGTGAGAATACTTCTCATTGCTACGAAGGGGCGCTGTTTGCGGCGGCTGCGCTGCGGGCGATTGGCTATCCTCCTTTAATTCTGGATCTCGAAGCCGTCCATGATACTGACCATGTCATTGCCGTTTATAAGATGGATGGGCACTGGGGCGCCGTGGCTAAATCGAATTACACGGGATGCCGCTATCGCGAGCCGGTGTACCGTTCGCTGCGGGAACTGGCGCTCAGCTATTTCGACACCTACTTCAATCTGCGGGGGGAGCGTACGCTGCGGACTTTTTCGCGACCCGTCAACCTGCGGCGTTTTGATGCGCTGCATTGGATGACGACCGAGGAGCCGGTGTGGTTCGTGGCGGAATATCTGCTCACGATTTCTCATTATTCGCTGATCACACGCGCTCAGGCGAAGCGACTGCATCGGCTGGATGGGCGGTCATTCCGGGCCGGATGTCTCGAACGCGCCGACAAAGAGCATTAACCATGGGGGCACCGGGGTCCGGGAAAAGCTGGAATCTCGAGGAACTGCGCTGGGGATGGTTTCGTATGTCTTTCATGCGTTCTTGGGTAGGGCTCGTCTGTCGTGGTCTGGTGTTCATATTGGTTCTGGCGGGTTGCGCTTTCGGGCAGGAATCAGCTCCCGATTCGACCCTCACTACACCAGCTCCGCCCCCGGCTGCGCTGAAGCCCATTGATCTAAAGCCCGATGCCTCGGGCACGGTGGCGCCGGAACAGATTCGGGCGCTTTTGCTGCGTGCCGAAGCGAAAGACCTCGAAAATGAGAAGCAGCAGCGCGATTACACCTACAGCGAGCGCGCGGAAGAGCACCACCTTGACGGGCATGGCGCAGTAAAGAAGATCGAATCGCGGAGCTTTGAAGTCCTGGAGATATATGGTGAGCAGGTCCAGAGGCTGACCGCGAAGGACGACCAACCGCTGGCCGCCGACGAAGCGAAAAAGGAAGACGACAAAATTCAGAAGATCATCGACAAACGGAAGAACGAGTCGGAAGAGGATCGCCGCAAACGGTTGGAGAAAGAAGAAAAGGACCGCGAGGAAGATCGCAAATTTGTGCTGGAGATTGCCGACGCTTTCAACTTCCGGCTCGTCGGCTCGGAGACGATCGGTGGGCACGATGCCTGGGTGCTGGAGGGCGAGCCTCGTCCCGGTTACGAACCCAGAAGTCGCGAAGCAAAAGTGCTCGCCAAGTTCAAGGGCCGGGTCTGGATCGATAAGTCCGAAGCGCAATGGGTCAAGCTCGATATCACCGCCGTCGATACGGTTTCGTTCGGATGGGTTCTGGCCAGAATCCACAAAGGCACGCGCGTGGTCGTGGAACTGACCAAGGTGAACGATGAAGTGTGGCTGCCGAAGTATTTACAGCTCCATCTGGATGCGCGGATCGCGCTCTTTAAGGGCTACGACGAAGATGTCGAGCAAACCTACCGCGATTACAAGAAATTTCGATCCAGGACGAAGATGACGGTGCTGGGGGCCGAGAGCGGCGAGCAGTAAGGGCGAGGCTGTTTCGCAGTGCCCGGTCTCGAGGCGATTGGGGAATGGGTGTTGGTGACCTTCGGGCCATTCGCCCCCACGCGAGTGCTATTTGCAAGTTTTTGGATACGAGCTACTCTCCTGATTGAGCAGACTTCGGGGGAGGGCTGTTCGACTAAACGTCCCACGACTCGCAAGAGTCTGGGGCGTTTTGTTTTGCGCTCGATTCGCGTGAGGCGTCCCAGATTCACCCCGCAAGTGGTATAGTTCCGGGCGGGCTGGGAGGCCAAATTGGAATCTCCGGCCTAGAACGCAAGGAGGATTGGCATGGGTTTCATCACGTGGATTGTCGTGGGACTGATCGCAGGTTGGCTGGCGGGCAAGGTTATGAAGGGTGGCGGCTATGGCGTGCTCGTCGACATCATTCTTGGAATCCTCGGCGGCGTAGTGGGTGGCTGGGTCTTTGGACTCTTGGGCATCTGGCCGGGCGGTGGCTTGATCGGCTCCATCATTGTGGCCTTTATCGGCGCGGTCATTTTGGTCTGGATCACGCGCCTGCTGAAAAAAGCCTGATGGCCGTCGGCATGCGGATTGGGCAGGGACGTGGTCGCTGAGATGCCTACTCCATCCGATAGTCGATCTTGATTCCCCGGCGCTCGATTTCTTCGAGGAAAGTCTGGGCAGGCACGTCTCGTTCCTGCAAGACGGCGCCATGTTTGCTGACTGCGCCCAGGCACATCATCTGCAGCACGATGGAGGCTGGAAAGGCGGTGGTCCGCATCATGGCGCTCATATCGCTTTTGGGATCGTAGTGGTCGACCATGGTAAAAGTAGCTACCCGGCCTTTGAGTTTTCCGCCCAGCAGGCCGCGAACTCCGGGAGCTTTGATGGATTCGTGCGCTTCGAGGCGCATGATGCAGACGTCCGGGCCCTTGCCGGAGAATTTTCCCTCGAACACTTTGGACAAGAGCGCGCGCGGGGAAACCTCGACGTTGCCGACCCGCATTTTCTCGTTCGAAAACAGGCCCAGCTCCTTCAGTTCGCAGAGCAGGTCGTAGTGGCCCGGATAACGCAGCGTTTTTTCGAAGCACTCGCCGACCTTGCCTTCGAAGGTCTCCGGCAAGGTGGATGTTCCGCCGGAAGTTTGAAAGGCCACGAGCGGCGCGAATCCATCCATATGAAATGGCTCGGGCTCGGTGAGCGGGTCGATGGTCAACAACTTGCCTTTGCGCAAAATGCGCGCCGGTTCGACGTATTCGTTGATGAGCCCTTCCACCGAGAAGACGAGCTGATAGTGAAACGGAGGCATGGGCTTTTCGGGCAGGCCGCCGACGTAGAGCTTGAGCGCGTCAGCGCGGCCATCGAGCCGGCGCACCAGTTCTCCGCCTAGAATCGAGGCCATGCCGGGAGACAGCCCGCAATCGGGAGCGATACCGATGCCGCGCTTTTCGGCTTGCCTGGCGAGCGCCAGTTCCTGCCGGACGACCGTGTTATTGCCGCCGAGATCGGCGAAATGGCAGCCCGCGGTAATGGCGGCTTTGGCCAGGCCGAGATTCAGGAAGTAGGGAACGGCGGAGAGCGCGCCATCGTGGCCTTTCATCAGGCGCGCCGCGTCTTTTTCCTTGGCGGCTTCAAGTCCGACGGCGTGCACTTTCTTGCTGTCGGTGATGCGGTTGACGCGCACCGCGACATCTTTGGCCCGCTTGAGGTCGCTGTCGGCGAGAGTGACGGAGTCGACTTGGCTCTGGCGGGCCATATCGTAGGCGGCGGCCGAGCCCATCATGCCGGCACCGATGACTAAGAGTTTCATAACGCTCCTTGAGCTTGCAATCAGAGGACAGATGAGGCTACAGGAATTTCTCCGAATAAGAAGTGACGGAGCTCACGCAGGCGCGTGGGGAAAACGAAAATGATCTAGGGAACCCCAGAACATGCACTCGCCTGATGGGCGGCAATATCAATTTGCGGACACTCTCGGAGAATAGTGTCCGCGCCTCTCAGGGTCGGCTGCGTCCGGATTTCGGCGGTTCGGCGAGGCGCCAGGCGTTCGACCGGAGAACTCGCCATAACCAGGAATCGCGGCAGTTTTTGCAATCAGGAAAGGCACAAAATCGCACAAGCGCAAGCGGAGTTTGCATTTCACACGCGCAGGGAGTTACCGTATTTTCAGCAGTTTGCGCGCCCGTCCAAGTACTTCCGTACCGTCTCTAGTACCTTAGTTACCGCCCTCCGAGTGACTGGTGCCCTATTGGGGCATTGACTACTACCTGTAGTGGTCGAGCTTATGTGAAATACAATTCATAGAGATAAGCTGCAAGTCCATGTTTTGTGAAATCCAGAAAAACCCCATAAAACCCAACAAAACCGTGAGCTTCACGGGGAGAGGCCTTTGCTTCCGGTTGAGATATGCTCAGCACACGAAAATACACTCGAAGGCGTTTGGATCGAGGACTTGATTCTCCCAATTTTCGCCGGTCTCGCCGGAAAGGAATGGCGGGCTGAAAAGTGAATGGCGTGGGAGAGGGGACAGGTGATGGCCGACTCGCGAGAAGTGATGAACATTCGCCAAGCTTCGCAGTACCTCGGAGTGAGTCCGGACACGTTGTACAAGTACGTGAACGAGCAGAAGATTCCGGCATTCAAATTGGGGAACCGCTGGCGCTTCAAGAAATCGAAGCTGGATCAGTGGATGGAAGAAAAGTCGATGGAAGTGGAAGCGCAGGGCAAGAAAAAGAACCGGGCAGCGGGTAAGGCTGCGGGAACGCAGTAACGAACTTCGCAAAAAGGGCGGGCACATGTTTGGAATGGGATCGAAGACGATAGTGGGTCTGGATGTGGGCTCATCGAGCATCAAGGCGGTGGAGCTCAGGAAGACACGCACCGGAATCGAAGTGGCGCACCTCGGGCTGGAGCCGATCGCGCCCGACATTGTGGTCGATTCCATGATCGTGGACTCGGGCACGGTTTCGGCGGCCATCGCCAAGCTGTTTGCCGACACCTTGATCAAGTCGAAGTCGGTGGCGACGGCGGTCAGCGGACACTCGGTGATCGTCAAGAAGATATCGCTGCCTTCGATGAGCGATCAGGAACTGGCCGAGACCATCCAGAAAGAAGCGGCCCAGCATATTCCCTTCGATCTGGCCGATGTCAACCTCGATTACCAGATTCTCTCCGACGATGCGACCAGTCCGACCATGGACGTGCTCCTGGTGGCGGTCAAGAAAGACAAGATTCTGAACTACACCAACGTACTCTCGATGGCGGGCAAGACTCCGGCTATTGTGGATATCGATGCCCTCGCATTGCAGAATTGTTACGAATACAACTACGAGCCCGCGCCGACTCAGGTCGTGGCCTTGCTGAACCTGGGTGCGAGCGTGATGAATATCAACATCGTCAAGGGGACGACGCCGCTGTTTCCGCGCGACGTTTCCGTGGGCGGGCACCAGTACACCGATTCGCTGCAGAAGGAGCTGGATCTCAGCTTCGACGATGCCGAATCCCTGAAGCTCGGCAACAAGGTGGGCACGGTAAACGACGATGCCAAGACCCCGATCCTGCAGCAGGTGACGGAAATCATCGTGCTGGAAATTCAGAAGACATTCGACTTCTTCCGCGCCAGCGCCGCCGGGGAACACATCGAGAAGATTTATCTGGCCGGCGGTTCGGCCAAGGTGCCGGGCCTGGTCGAAGCTCTGCGCCAGGAGTTCTCGATGCCGGTCGAATTATTTAACCCGTTTCAGAAAGTGACGGCTCCGGTCGACGGCGTCGGAGCGCAGTTGGTCGAGCAGAATGCCGGGCAGTTGGCGGTAGCCGTGGGTTTGGCCCTGAGGAGCTTTGAAAAGCTATGATCCGAATCAATCTGCTGGGCTCTCCAAAACCGAAAAGCAAGAAAAACTCTCCCGTTACCATGCCGAGCTTTGAGCTGGGCAACCTGGGCGGACCCGTGGTCCAGGTGGCGGCGGTTTTGCTGATTGCCGGTGCCCTGAACTACGGGTACTGGTACCAGTTGGACCGGGAAAGAAAATCGATCGAAGTGCAAACCCGGATCGCGGAGCAGAAAAACCGCGAACTGGCCGACATCAAGGCTCGGTATCTGGAGCGGCAGAAGCAGGCCGACAACTACAAGCGGCGTGTGGATGTGATTGACCAGCTTCGCGCCAGCCAGTCGGGCCCCGTGAACCTGCTCTCCATGATCGGCGATACGGTGAACGGCACCGAAGCAGTCTGGCTGAACAGTATGCAGGATCAGGGCGCGAGCGTGGCGATCGACGGCACGGCGCTGAGCAGCGATGCCGTCGCCAACCTGATTTCGAACCTGCAGAAGACTGGCTACTTCCGCAACATCGAGATGAAGGAAAGCTACCAGGACGAGGCAATTAAGGACATGCAGGCGTTTCAATTCACGCTCACCTGCGAAAAGGCGAAGTCGTAAAGGCGGAACCGATTATGAATCTTGGCGAATTGACAGGTGTGAAGCTCTTAGGTGTGCTGATCCTGGTGGCGGTGTTGGCCACCGGCGGCCTTTACTACACGGTCTATAAGACCCAGCACGATCAGAACGACGCGGCCAAGATCAAGCTCCAGGCGAAGCTGCGCGAGAACGCGGAGCTTGAAGCCTACCGGCCGAAACTGGCCGACATCGAGCGCCAGTTGGCTAGCCTGAAGCAGCAACTCGACATCGAGCGCCGCATCGTGCCCGACGAAAAGGAAGTGGACAACTTCATGCGCATGGTGAGCGGAGAAGCGCGCAAATCGGGAGTGGAAATTCGCCGCTATACCGCGCGGCCCTATGTCGCGAAAGAATTTTATACGGAAGTGCCATTCGAGGTGGAGTTCGACGGGCCGTACTACTCCATGCTCGGGTTTTTCGACCGCCTGGGGAAAACCGAGCGCATCGTCAATGTTTCGAACCTGCTGGTGGCGTCAACCCGCAAGCCGATGGATGCGAAGGCGAAGCACACCTATCAATACGCGCCTGGCGAAACCGTGGTGGCGACCTGTTTGACGACGACGTATTTCAGTCATGACCTGGATCCGGCGGGGCCGGCCAGCCAGCCCGGACCACCGGTGAAGAAGTAGGAGGGACAGGAAGATGAAGCCGACGGTGACTATTCTGATTTGCGTGCTGGCGGGGAGCTTGGCCTCGGCCCAGAGTCCTAGCATCATCCAGAACACGCGCAACACCATGAACGGGGTGAGCAACAATGCCACTGCGGCGTCGAATCAGGCGTTAGGCATCCAAGCTTCGGCTCCGGCGGCGGCCATGACTCCGGCGAAATCTTCCTCCGCGCCTGCAGGTCCGAAAAATGCGGCGGATGCGCGACACGCTGTTGGGCCAACCGTTGCGCCGAACGTTGCGCCACACAGTGGCAGAGCGAAGCGGCCTGCAGGAAATGTGGCCAAGCGCGGAGCCATCGTGGCGGTCCCCAGAAACAACGCCGGTACAGGCGAGGCTGGGGCGACCGGCGGAGATGGGGAGAACACCGCCAGCACAGACAGCGCGGTGGACAGCAAGTATCGAGCCAACGGGAGACGGGATCCTTTTCTGAGTCCGGTGGTAAGCCATGCGGGCGGCTCCGGTTGCAGCACGGGCAAGAAGTGCCTGGAAATCGGGACCATCAATCTGCGGGGCGTGGTGCGCGCGGAGAATGGCTTTATCGCCGTGGTCAGTAATGGCCTGAATAAAGCTTACTTTCTGCGGGAGAACGATCCGGTGTTCAACGGCTACGTGATGAAGATCACGGGTGACTCCATCGTTTTCCAGGAAACACTGCAGGACCGGTTGGGCAAGAGCTTTACGCGGGAAGTAGTAAAGAAAATTACGACTCCGGCCGTGTAGGCCTGGAGACAATGACTTGGAAGAGAAACACATGGAGGCGAAACAGCCTCGCATGGGGAGATAGGGAAATGCGAAAGCAACTGCTGGGTCTCTTGGTTCCGCTGCTGGCGTTCGTAGTGATCACGAGCGCAGTCGCGGCTGACATGACGGGCAAGGGGGTGGCGGCGAGCGCTGCGTTGCAGCGGCTCGAGGTCACGCACAGCCAGGATGGATTGCGGATCGAGTTCAAAGCGAAGGGCGTGCTTGCGCCCAAAGTGACGACGCTCGATTCTCCGGCACGCATCCTCGTCGACTTTCCCAACACCGTAATGGCCACGGCGCAGAGCCACATCAGCGTGGGCCAGGACGGCGTCACGGACGTCCGCATCGGGATGGACGGACAGATCCCTACCAACACGCGAGTGGTGATCGATCTCACCGACATCGATCATGCCGGCAATCGCCAGCATGAACTGGTGGCGAAACCGGACGGCAGCTTCATGCTCACCATTCATGATGCCGTTATGGCTCGTCGCCAACCCTCTGTGAGCGCAACGCCACGTTTGATCGCGGCGTCCGCTCCAGTGGCGTCGGCTCCGGCAGTTGTGGCCCCCACTGTGGTGGCGGCGCCGACTCCGGCTGCCGCGGACAACTCCGCGAAGCCGGCGGATTTCGCCTTTGTCGAGCCCAAATACTCGGTCAAGGATGTCAAATCGGACTCCAAAGCTGAGAACCAAACTGACAGTCAAGCCAACGAACAGGCGGCTGAGCCTTTCGCCAAGGCGCAGGCAGCCGCGAGTCGTTTTGCCGACAAGACGGCTGCTGATTTGGTCGCCAGCAACGCTAATGCCACCATGGGGCAATCTGCCGGCAACACGCAGCCCATCACTCCGGCTGTGAACCTGGCCGCCGAGCAGAAGGCGCAACTGGAACAGAAGCCCGCGGCGAGCGGAGCCAAATATACCGGCGAGCCCATCTCGGTCAACCTTAAGGATGTAGACCTGAAGGATTTCTTCCGCCTGATTCACGAGATCAGCGGATTGAACGTAGTGCTCGACCCCCAGATCCACGGCAACCTGACCATCGTACTCGATGACGTGCCGTGGGATCAGGCGCTGGACATCGTGCTCAAGAACAACGATTTGTCCCGGCAGTTGGATGGCAATGTTCTGCGCATCGCCACCGTGGACACGCTCAAGCGGGAAGCCGAAAACCGGCGCTCGCAGATCGATGCCGAGGCGCTTGCGGTCGACAAAGTCAGCATCACCCGATTCCTCAGCTACGCGCATGCCAAAGACGTATTGATTCCGGTTAAGAAATTCCTGAGCCAGCGCGGCGACGTGGTGGCCGACGAACGCACCAATTCGCTGATCGTCTCCGACATTCCAGCGGTTCTGCCGCAGATCGATCGCATCATCCAGCAGATGGACCGCAAGACGCAGGAAGTCGAAATCGAGGCCCGCGTGGTTGCGGCAACGCGCAGCTTCGCTCGCGATATCGGCGTGCAGCTTGGATTTGGCTGGGGCAACGGCACCACCGGTGTAGGCGGCGTGCAAGGCGTGGGTACGACGCCAACGACGGTCGGCACGGGAGCGGTACCGAACCCGATGTATATCATCAGCGGCACGCCTACGACTGGCACTCAGATTCCGTTGTTTTCAAACCTGGGCGCGACCGGACCGACCAGCGGTCTGCAACTTGTCAACGCCACCAACAATATGCGGGTCGACCTGCTGCTCACTATGGCCGAGTCGCGTGGCTTGCTAAAGATTCTTTCCCGTCCGCGAGTAGTGACCCAGAACAATATTCAGGCGATTGTGAAACAGGGCGTGCGCGTGCCAATTGTCACCCAAGCCCAGTTGGGCGGTCCGCCAACTGTCACCTACGTCGATGCGTTCCTCCGGCTCACGGTGACTCCGCAGATCACGTCGGAAGGTACCATCTTCCTCAACGTCGACGTGGAAAATACCTTGCCTGATTTTGGCAACACAATCCAGGGCAATCCGACTCTGATCACGCAGCAGGCGACCACGCAAGTTCTGGTGACCGACGGCGGCACGGTGGTGATCGGCGGCGTCATCCAGACGCAGAA
>PLBE01000005.1 GCA_003134435.1 Acidobacteriaceae bacterium | reverse complement strand
AACGCGAAGCCCGCGCTGGAGCAGAGATCCTCCTCAAAGACGGCGAGACTGGTGCGTTCGTGAGAAACAGAATGCTGTCGCGCCCATCTCCGCAAGACATATTTGGGCAACGACCCGAACAGGATACTCGGGCTCCGCTAACCAGTCATATCCTAAGCACCGTGTTTCAAAGCCAGTCTGTGATTCGCGAGGTTTTTGGGTGCTGGCAAGCTGTCGCAGCCGAGTATTTTGAGTCCGATGAGAAGCGCGAAGCCGCAGAACGGTCGGTGATCGATTCGGGCTTCCTTGCGGAAGTGGTTCAAACCGTGGTGGCTGGAGAGGTCAATCGAGTTAATGACCTCGTGGTCGGATTTGCTGTGCGGCTAAAGTTGACGATACCTAAAATCGCATTTGTTCTTAACGATTTTCGCATGCGCGTGTTCGCAACTTTTCCTCCCACGGCAATATGGTCCGAACCACGAGCGGAGCAGGAAGTCGAGCCAGAAAAAGATGAATACCTCCAACTGATATATGAGTTCAATCCTTTTGATCCAAGCCGAAGGCGTTCCAAGCTAACTGCTCGTGAGTCGGTGACTAGCGTTCAGAAGCAGATAGCTGGAATCCGCGAGCTTCTGTTTTCCGGAAACACAAGTTTAGCAGAGAAGTCTTTCAGAGAACTATTGGCCTTCAATCTTGAACATGGTGAGCGACATCATGTTGCGATGACGCTCTGCAATCTATCTAACATAGCTCTAGATGCAAACGAGCTTGAGATGGCCGAACATCTCGTCGATACGGCTTTCAGTCTCGGAATCGAGAACGACCGTGTAATTTACACCAGCCGCGCGGAGGTGTTCAGACGAACCGGACGTTTCAATGCTGCATTGAGTGCATATGAGGAAGCGAAAAGACTTTTTCCGAATGACCACTATGCGTTCTGTGCGTACGCTGAGACTTTTCGCGACATGGGGAAATATACCGAGGCGCTTAAGGGATACGACGAGGCGATTCGACTATTCCCAGACGATCCTGTCCCGTGGACTGGTCGAGGCAACACGTTGCTATCAATGGGAAGGGCGGTTGAAGCGGAGAAGGAACTTAGGGCCGCGAATACTCGTTTCACATCCGCTGCGCTGCCGGCTTCTCTTGTCAAGGCGCTCAATTTTTTGGGTAAGTATGATGAGGCCCTAAAACTCGGAGTGGTCCTGGCTCGACATTTCCAACAGAACGCATTTTCACAGATAGGGTACGCGCGAACGTTGGTCACATCGGGCAGGCTTACTGAGGCATTGGAAGCGTATCGAGTAATTGCTAGGCGTTTCCCTGATTCACCGTTTGGATTCACCGGGCAAGCCGAGGTTGCCAAGCGCTTGGGCAATCTCGACGAGGCACTTAAGATTTACACAAAAGCACTCGACGAGTTTCCAAAGAATCCTCTTGTAACCAATGGGTACGCCAGTATTTTGATCTTGTTAGGAAGGACGACCGAAGCACTTGGCCTGCTCCGTGGTGATCGTCTTGTATCGGAATTAGATTGGCATGGACATCGATTGGTGAGTTTAGCTTATCTCAGATCAGGTGGCTTAGACACGGCAGTTTCAAGGCTCAATTTTGGCTATCATTCATGTCCTTGGTTTGAGCTGCGGAGTCGGTACGCCACTTCCCTTGGTGTTGCAATGATTCGTAAAGGAAAATCATCTCAGGCTCTGGGCGTTCTCAAAAGGGATATGAATCTCATCAGTAAGGTGCGAAGGCAATGAAGAACTGTGCTACTGAGTCATGTTTATGCCGATCTTGGCCGGATATCGACGGCGCGCTCTACTATCGACGGCATGACGACCGTTGTTGACAAAACTGTTTCCGACCTGAAGGACAGATTCCTCGCTTGCTTCTACTCCGGATCGTTTTCTTTGAGTAAGAGCATTCAATCGAAAATATATGACGACGAATTCGCAATCGCAATGGATGCGTAGGCGAGTCGACGTTGTGGACAGAGGCAAGAGGTTCTTCGTTTTCCGGCAACGCCACTTTCCGAAGTAACATATCCGGCCATCAAACAGTCGCTAAGTCTCGCACACCAGAGTTAAACTCCGGGCATGGTGCGGACGTATGGCACAGGTAACTTATGGCTGCGGAAGTCCAAACGACACCCGAGGGGTGAATTCTGGATTCGCTTCCGCGACGCCGCCGGGCGGATGAGGACGCAGAACAGCCATTTCTGCGAGTGCCATCACAAACGCGCGCAGGCCGACGCCGAGCGGATGCTGACGAAGCAAATCGGTCTCGTTGCGACTGGAAATCTGCCGAGTCCGAGGGCCGCGAAGGCGCTGGTGGAAGACTTAGCGCAAGTGCTGCTGAAGGCCCGCCGTGTCGCCCTGCTCCAAAAAATTCCTGAAGGGTTGCCTGCTCCGACCCGCGCGTGGCGTGAACAGGCGTCCGCGAAGCTAATTGCGGATGCCGAGCGCAGGTGGTCCGTGAACCTGAAAGCGACGTTCGGAAACCGGAAGGCGTCGCTGGTCACGACCGAAGACCTGAACGACTATGTAATTGCCCGTCACAAAGCCAAGGCGATGAACGCGACGATAAACCGCGAAATGGCGTTCCTCCGCCGAGCGTTCAAAATTGGCTTCGAGGCGCGACCGCGACTCGTTGCAGAGGTTCCAACGTTTCCTAAGAAACTCCCGGAGACAGCACGCACCGGATTCATCGAGGACGTTGCCTTCGGCAAACTGCTGGCCGCGCTGAAGGAGCCGGGCTTGCGGGCGATGGTACTGACTGCGTACCGACTGGGGTTCCGAATGTCGGAGTTGAAGAACCTTCTCGTGCTGCAAATCGCGGGTGGCTGGATAATCCTTTTCGCGGGAACGACGAAGAACAGTAAAGCGCGGAAGGTTCCGATGCCGGAGGAAGTGTGCGAAGCCGTGGAGGCTTGCTGTGCTGGGAAAGACTCCGAGGACCACGTGTTCACTTGGCCGAATGGAAAACCGATTCTCGACTTCCGCGCCTCTTGGGCGAAGGCATGTAAAGAGGCCGGGGTGGCTGGGCTCCGATTCCACGATTTGAGAAGGTCAGCAACTCGCAATATAATGCGGAAGGGAGTTCCTG
>PLBE01000194.1:131-33892 GCA_003134435.1 Acidobacteriaceae bacterium | reverse complement strand
GAAACGCACGCCAGGAGCGGGAGAAACGGCTTCGTTATCGTCTTCTTCTTCTTCCAAGCCGTCGCGATCGCAGGCTCGGCGAGGGTTCGAGGGGCGCAGGGTTGACCGGTGGAATCTGGTGTTTTCGGTGGGGCTGATGGCCGCAGTGCTGGCGAGCTACAGCGCGGTGACGGGCAACGGGTTCATCGACTATGACGACAGCCATTACATCACCGAAAACGCTCAGGTAAAGGCGGGAATCACCTGGGCGACGGTGGAATGGGCTTTTACGACTTACAAGGAATCCAACTGGCATCCGCTGACGTNNTGTTTGCGCTGCATCCGATCAACGTGGAGTCGGTGGCCTGGGCGGCGGAGCGGAAGAACGTGTTGAGCATGCTGTTTTTTCTGCTCGCGCTGATCGCCTATGGATGGTATGCGCGCAAACGGGGACGCGGCCGGTACTTTGTGGTGGCGGGTTTATTTACGCTGGCGCTGCTGGCGAAGCCGCAGGTGATTACATTTCCATTTCTGCTGCTGCTGTGGGACTACTGGCCGCTGGGACGAGTGGGCGAGGTGGCGGAACCGGCGAGAGGCGGGACTAAATTGTCGTGGACACGGCTGGCAGTGGAAAAATTGCCACTGCTGTTGCTTTCGGCGGCGAGCGCGGTGGTCACGATGGAGGCGCAGGAGTCCGGCGGCGCGGTTAAGGATCTGGCGCGTTACAGCTGGTGGTTGCGTGTGGAAACGGCGGTGATTTCGTATGTCGCCTATCTTGGAAAAGCGTTCTGGCCTGCAAAGTTAGTGCTGCCGTATCCCCATCCGACCAAGCTCTATCCGGTGTGGCAGGTGGGCGCGGCGGTAGGTTTTCTGGTGCTCATTACTATTCTAGTGGTGCGCGCGCGCAAGGAGAAGTACCTGGCGGTGGGGTGGTTCTGGTTCCTAGGGAGCCTGGTGCCGATGATCGGGCTGGTGCAGGTGGGGGAACAGGCCATGGCGGATCGCTATGCGTATATCCCGCTGGTAGGGTTGTTCGTGATGGTGGTGTGGCTGGTTGGGGACTGGGGGGCGGCGCGCCAAATCTGGGGGCGACGGCTTGCGATTCCGGCGGTTGGTTGTTTGCTAGCGCTCGGAGTCCTCACCTACCGGCAGGTGGGCTACTGGCACGACACGGAGTCGTTTTGGCTCCGGGCCCTGGCGCTGACGGACGACAACTACATTGCGCATGAGGAATTGGCGGGTTTTCTGCACCGCCAAGGCAGAACGGAAGAGGCGATCGCGCAGGTTCGGGCGGTGCTCGCGATCCGTCCCGACCATTGGCCCGCCAACCTGATTCTCGCCGGCTATGAGCAGCGAAAAGGCAATCTGGCAACGGCCATCGAACGATACGAGATGGTGGCTCTGCACGCGAGCTCACCAGGGCTGCGGGCGAAGGCTTATCGGGACATGGGGAATTGTTATAGGGCGATGGGGGACGCGATGAAGGCGAAAGAGTCTTTCGAACAATCGCTCGCTCTTATGCCCGACCAGCCCGCGGTGATGGTGAGGCTCGGGGTGATGGCGCAGAACAATGGCGAACTGGGGGAGGCGGTTCGACAGTACTCGCGCGCCCTGGCGCTGCAGCATAGCGACGTTGAGGGCTTGCTGCTGGCGCAGGCTCTACGGCAGGAGGGGCGGTTGGAGGAGGCTGACGCAGTTTTCAAGGGCGCGGCGCGGCTCTCGCCAGATCTTGCGCTAGCGCAGAAAGCGGTGGAATCGATGCTGGCGGAGAAGTAGCGACGCGGGTTGAAGCCGGGTCGTTGCCAACAACCTGGGTGAATCAGAGTTTTTTCGCAACCAGCCACACCAGTACTCGCCTGATGGGTGCGGCAGGATCATGGCGCGGGCGCTCGCGGACAAGAGTGTCCGCGCCACACTCTTGCTTTACTTTCCGATGCAGAAGGTACTGAAGATGAGGTTGAGGATGTCGTCCGTGGTCGTGACGCCGGTGATTTCATCGAGGGGACGGAGGGATGCGTAGAGATCGAGGAGAAGCATCTCGTGAGGGACCCGGGCGGATACGGCTGCGGTTGCGGCTTGCAGGGCGGCGAGCGCGGTGGTAACGAGTTGGTGATGGCGAACGCTGGTGAGGAAGCCTGACTCCCGGGTGGTAGTGGAATCTCCGGCGACGTGAGCGAGGATGGCGGCGCGGAGGGCGGGAATGCCTTCGCCGGTCAGGGCGGAGGTGGGAATGTGAGGGGGAGAGTTGGGCTCTGGCGTAGGAAGCCTGCCGGGCTGCGTCCGGCTGGGGTAGACAAGGGCGTCCGTTTCTAAGTGAGTTGGAGTGGGTTCAGGCTTGCTCAGCAGGTCGGATTTATTTTCGACCACGATGGTGGGGCGGGACTGAGTTTGTTGCAGTAACTTGCTGTCTTCCTGACTGAGGGGCTGAGTACTGTCGATAACTACCAGGACTAAGTCGGCGTCGGCAAGGGCCTCGATGGACTTTCTTATTCCTATCGTTTCGGCTTCAGCTTCGTCCGGGACCTGGCGAATACCGGCGGTATCGATGAGTTGGATGGGGATTCCGCCGATGGCGACGGTCTCGGTGACCAAGTCGCGGGTGGTGCCGGGTTGGGCGGTGACGATAGCGCGCTCGCGTTCGACGAGGCGATTGAAGAGGCTAGATTTGCCGACGTTGGGACGGCCGACGATGGCGAGGGTCAAACCCTGGTGGACGATTTTGCCGTAGGTGAAAGAGGCGGCGAGCTGCTGGAGGGGGGCTTGGACTTGGGCGATGCGATTGCGGATGAGAGTATCGGGAGCGATGGAGATATCGTCCTCGGCGAAGTCGATGCCGGCTTCGAGGAGAGCGACAAGGTCGACGAGATTTTTCTTGATGGGCTGGAGGCGATGGGAGAGCGCGCCTTGGAGTTGCTGGGCGGCGACTTTAGCCTGGAATAAAGTCTGCGCGTCGATGAGATCGCGGACGGCTTCGGCTTGAGTCAGATCGAGGCGTCCGTTGAGAAAGGCGCGCATGGTGAATTCTCCGGGCTGGGCGAGGCGAGCGCCGCGGGCTAGAGATAGTTCGACGATGTGGCGGAGGACCACGGGGGAACCGTGGGCGGAGATTTCTATGATGTCGTCGGTGGTGTAGGAGTGGGGGTGGGCGAAGTAAGTAACAACGACTTCGTCAATGCGGGGAGGAGTGCCAGTTTCCAGGGCGTCGTCGAAAGGGGGATCGATGAGATCGCAGAGTTGGGCGCGATTGGGTTCGAGGTTGGTGGTTTTGCGGAGCATGGTTTCGGCGATGGAATTGGCGGCGGGTCCGGCGAGGCGGACGACGCCGATGCCGCCGCGTCCGGGCGGAGTGGCAATGGCAACGATGGTGTCGTCGAGATTCATGGTGGAGCCGGGTTCTTAGTTGCCGGTGGTCAGATTTCAGCGCTGACTTGCCGACCAGAATCCTGAACCTGGATCATTGTAGCCAGCTGGTGCGTTTGCGGGGGGAGGCGGCGTCATTTATACTTACCGTTTGCCTGATGCAGTTGATTTGATAGGAGCAGGGATTTTCGATGCCGAAACGTACATTTCAACCTAACAAGCGCAAGCGCTCGAAGAAGCACGGGTTCCGGACTCGCATGAAGACGAAGAGCGGGGCTGCGGTGCTATCGCGTCGCCGGGCCAAGGGGCGCAAGCGCGTAGCTGTGAAGCCTGGTTTCCGCGACTAGTTTTCCCACCGCAAAGCAGTTGCCCGTTGCCAGTAGCCAGTTACCAGAAAAAGCGGGACTCCGCATGGGCGACTGGTATTGGATACCGCCTTGCAGAATGGTGACATGGTGAGCGCCGGGTTTCAGGAGCGTGGAGAAGAACGGTCGGCAGCGAAGGCGGGCTTTCCGCGGGCGGCGCGGTTGCTGAAACATAGCGACTTCGAACGCGTATATAAACAAGGACGGCGGCATTTTTCCCCGCACATGACGTTGTACTACCTGCGACGGGTGGAGGGCGCTTTATCAAGCGCCGCTGCGTCAAATAATAAGGAAGCGCGCGTCGGGTTCACGGTAGGAAAGGTACTGGGCGGGGCAGTGGACCGGAACCGGATCAAGCGGCGGCTGCGGGAAGCGGTGCGGCGGCGGCGGGCGGTGCTGGCGGGCGCGGTCGATGTGGTGATCAATCCTAAGAAATCGGTGCTGACGTTGGAGTTTCCGGTGGTGCTCGAAGAAGTGGGCCGGGCGATGGATGCGATTGCGAAGAAGTTGGGGGAGCGATGAAGGCGATGGCCGAGGATTTGGCGGTGTCTCCCACGCTTCCGCAAAGGAGGGTGGAGGAGGGGGAACCCGGGTTTGAGGGAACGGGCGGGTATGATGGGGCACGCCGGTTTATCGATGGGCCAGGGTATTTAAGTGCAGTTGCGGTGATGGGGTTGCGAGCTTATAAGCGGTGGCTTTCGCCGGCGTTGCCGGCGGCGTGCCGGTATGTTCCCAGTTGTTCGGAATACGCGATGGAAGCGGTGGAACGGTATGGGGTGGTGCGCGGAGGAGCGATGGCGGCGTGGCGGATATTGCGGTGTCATCCGCTGGCAAAGGGCGGGTTGGATCTGGTGATGGACTCCAGGCTAGGGCGGAAGAATGGGACACCGGGGCATTCTTGCGATGGGGAGATTCGGCGGAGCCAGGCTCCGGAGGACGGACGAGGGCGTTCGTCGCGACGTAAGCTAACTGACGAAATGATGAGTCACTCAATTGGCTGAATTCAATAATCCGCAACAAGAGCCGGGAATGGAGCGCAAACTGTTGTTAGTGTTTGCGCTGACGTTTCTGGTCATCATGCTGTTCCAACCGATATTGAAGAAGTATGGGCCGCAGCCTCCGGCTCCGGCGAAGACGGAGAGCGCGGGCGCTGCGGGCGCGCCAAGCGGGACGGGGCAGAGCTCCGTCACGACGCAGGGGTCGTCGTCGCAGACATCAGGCTCGCAGACGTCTCTTTCGCAAACGTCCCTCAGTCAACCATCCACGCCGGTGGCGGCGAGCAGCGAAGCGGAGACGGTGATTGAGAATGAGGTTTACCGGATCGTTTTCACCAATCGCGGCGGGCGGGTTAAGTCGTGGGTGCTGAAGAAATACACAGACGACAAGGGCGGGCAGTTGGAGCTGGTGAATAGCGGGGCGGCGGGACTGTACGGGTATCCGCTGACGTTGTGGACTTATGATGCGGGGCTACGGGAGAAGTTGAACTCGGTGTTGTATGTCCAGTCGCAGACGCAAGCGATTGGGCTGGGGGAGGAATCCACCAAAGTCAGTGTTGCGGCCAAGGGCGTTGAGCCGGTCAGCAATTCGTTGTCGGCTCCGACGAAGATCGCTTTCTCTTACTCCGACGGCGACCTGTCCGTACAAAAGAATTTCACGTTTGATCGCAGCAGCTATGTGGTGGGGGTTGAGACGGCGGTTCATGTAAAGGGAGCGCTGGTGGCGGCGTTTCCGATGTGGCCGGCGGGGTTTGGCGACCAAGTCAGCGGGCCATCGTTTGCGGCCAGCCAGATCGGGTACCAGCACGACAGCAAGGTTGAACGACTGGCGAATGGATGGACGCTGCTGCCGTCCACGAAGGTGATCGGTGGCGGGACGGTGGGTGGGCCGATCAACTGGGCGGCGGTGTCGGAGCAGTACTTCGCGGCGGTTTTCCTGCCGCTTGATGCGGAGAACGCAGCGATGGTAACGCTGCGTGGGGCGCTGGAGATTCCGCACAATGCGACCGACGCCAGTAACAAGCAACTGGACAAGGTGGATGTGTACGGGATTGCGGTGGGCAATGCCAAGGGCGCCAGCAATGCGCGGCTCTATGTGGGCCCGAAGGCGCTATCGGAACTGGAATCGGTTTCAGTGCCGGGGATTACGGGGGCGGAACCGGATCTGCGGGCGCTGATCGACTTTGGCTGGCTGGGGTACATTGCGCGGCCGCTGTTTTTGTGGTTGAAGTGGATGTACGGGCACATTGTGGCGAATTGGGGATGGGCGATTCTGCTGCAGACGCTGGTGATCAATCTGGCGCTGCTGCCGCTGCGGTTGACGCAGATGAAATCGATGCTGAAGATGCAGCGGGTAGCGCCGCAGATCAAGGCGATCCAGGAGAAGTACAAGAAATACAGTTTGCGGGATCCGAAGAAAGCGGAGATGAACGAGGAGATTTCGGCGCTGTATAAGAAGGAAGGGGTGAATCCGGCGGGAGGGTGTTTGCCGCTGCTGATTCAGATGCCGTTTTTGTTTGCGTATTACCGGATGCTGAATGTGGCGATGGATTTGAGACACGCGCCGTGGATGTGGGTGCATGATTTGTCGGCGCCGGATCCGTGGCACATTCTGCCCGTAGCGATCATAATCACGATGCTGATCATGCAGCGGATGACGCCGCAGGCGGGGATGGATCCGGCGCAGCAGAAGATGATGAACGTGATGATGCCGGGGATGCTGGGGCTGATGAGCTGGAACCTGCCGGCGGGGCTGGGACTGTACTGGTCGGCGGGGCAGTTGATTGGGATCGTGCAGCAATCGGTGATGAACCGGACGTCGCTGGGACGCGAGATGCGGGAGATGATGGAGAAGCGGGCCCGGAAGAAAGAGAAGTAGCAGTCAGGAATTGAGAATCGAGAACTGACTTATGCCGATCACAGATAAAGTAGCGGCCGCGAAACAGATTGGGGAATTTCTGCAGGCGGTGATTTCGAATGGCGGCTTCAAGCTGAAGTACCGGATCACGGTGGATCCGCCGCTGGCGGAGAACCGGGAGTGGGAGCATCCGGAAATTCTGGTGGAGTTTGCGGGGCCGGATTCGGGAATGCTGCTGGAGCGGAGCGGGGAGTTGCTGCGATCGTTCGAGTTGCTGGGGACGGAGATCCTGCACCTGCAAGGGAACGAGCACGAGAAGATCTGGTTCGACTGCAAGAATTTCCGGGCGCTGCGGATCGACGAGTTGCAAACGGCGGCGCGGGTGGCGGCGGAGCAGGTGCGGCGAACGAGCGCGCCTTACCGGTTTGGGCCGATGTCGTCGCGGGAACGAAGGATTGTGCACCTGGCGCTGCGCGAGGAAAAAGATTTGCGCACGGAGAGTGACGGCGAGGGTGGGAGACGGTCGGTGGTGGTGTATCCGGGGAATTACAAGACGGCGGCTCCGGCGGGGCGGCGGGAGCGGCGGCCCAACTGAGGCAGGGTCGGATTGCAGAAGTTAGAGGTCAGATGTGAAAACCATGGCGTGCTTTTGGGTTGTCACCTCTGCCATCCGAGTTCGCCCACTCGTTCTTCTCGATTGCACAATTCTCGATTGCACAATTTGCGCGGCAGTTAGTTTCTCGACACTTGACAGCGCAAAAAAATCGCGATTCTATCCAGCATTGGCGGGCGATTTTTTTTGTTAGAACGCACCGACGCAGCGATTTTTTTGTGCTAGTATGCGGTTCGTCTCGTAATAAATTTCATCGACAATTCGTACTGCAAGACAGAAGCGGCTCTGCAGTGAAAGAAAAGAACTCATAATTTCAAGATTGGTTTTCCCGGGCGTCGCCCGCCGGTATTTTCGATATTCTGGTCGCCGATCATCGGGTAATCGCTAGTCTGGCAGTGGTAAATCTGGTAAACAATGTCTCTCTCCAGTTCCACCATCATCCCGAATCCGTGGGTGCGCATTCTTGACGCCCTGGAAAAGAAAGTCAACCGGCATTCCTACGACACGTGGTTGAAGCCAACCCGGTACAGCCATGCCAGCAATGGAGTTTTGTACGTGCGGATTCCGACGGCGGAATTTCGCCACGTAAGCGACAAATACGCGGACCTGATTCAAGAAGCGGTGGACCAGCTTGAACTGGGGTACGAGGACGTGAAATTTGTGACGGCGGAGGACGATCCTTCGAACACTCCAATCCGGCATGACGGCGGGCTCTCGGCGCGCGGTTCTGTGACGGGCGGGGGCTCGAGCGCAAGCGCAGGTCTTCAACCCGTGGGGTTGCATCCGGCGCAGGGGCGGTTCGACTGGGACAGCGCGGCGCAGTTGAATCCGCGCTACACTTTTGACGCGTTCGTGATCGGGAGCGGGAATCAATTTGCGCATGCCGCGTGCCAGGCCGTGGCGGAGCGGCCGTCGAAAGCGTACAACCCGCTGTTTCTGTACGGCGGCGTGGGCATGGGGAAGACGCACCTGATGCAGGCGATCGGGCACGAGATCAAGCGGCGGACGCCGCAGGCGGCGATCTGTTACGTATCGAGCGAGAAGTTCACCAACGAGATGATCAACTCGCTGCGCTACGACAAGATGATCAGCTTCCGGGATAAATTCCGGACGATGGATGTGCTGCTGATCGACGACATTCAATTTCTAGCGCAGAAGGAGCGGACGCAGGAAGAGTTTTTCCACACGTTTAATGCGCTGCACGAGTCGATGAAGCAGATTGTGATTGCGAGCGATCGTCCGCCGAAAGAGCTGGCGGAATTCGAGGATCGCTTGCGGAGCCGGTTCGAGTGGGGGCTGATTGCGGACATCCAGCCGCCCGATCTGGAGACGAAGGTGGCGATCCTGCAAAAGAAGGCGGAGCAGGAGCGGGTAACGCTGCCGACGGATGTGGCGCTGTATATTGCGCAGAATATCCGATCGAATGTGCGCGAACTGGAAGGAGCGTTGATCCGGTTAGTGGCGCATTCCTCGCTGATTGGAGCGGAGATCACGCTGGCGTACACACAGACGGTGCTGAAGAATTTCATCGATTCGCAGGCGCGGAAGGTGACGATTGAGTCGATCCAGAAAGCGGTGGCGGAGCAATTTGGGCTGCGGCTGGTGGAAATCAAGGCGAAGAACAATTCGCGATCGATCGTGTATCCGAGACAGATTGCGATGTACCTGGCGAAGCATATGACGGAGGCCTCGCTGCCAGAGATTGGCCGGCAGTTTGGCGGGAAGCACCATACGACAGTGTTGCACTCGGTGGACAAGATTGAAGAGTTGCGAAAGAGCGACAAGGATTTAAACAGGCTGCTGAATAAACTTACCGAGCAATTGAGCGCGTAGGCAGCGGTGAAGGCCGGTTTTTCCACTGGTGAGGCTATTCTTCCAAGCGCGTGGCTGTGGAGAGTTTGTGGAAGCTGTGGGAGACAGGGTGGAAGTGGAATGAGGGTGGAAGGTTTAAGCTGGTGTCCACGGCAAGAGGGACCAAGGATTTCACATGAAGTACGGAAGTGGAAGGGATTGAAGGGGCAGGGTTTTGACTAGTTTTCCACTTCTCCGAAGAGCCTACGGTTACTACTGGTTTTATTGCTTTTGTATTTGATATAAGAAGAGACAGAAGTAGAGCTGGTTTGGAGTTTTGAAACCTGATCGGTTTGCGAGACTGGGCTGAAGCCAACTCTAGAGTCGGGAGACCCAATATGCCGGTGGAAGTCGCCGCTGCGGCAGCCGCAACGACCATGGAAATTACGGTCAGCAAGTTCGAACTTCTACGTGAACTGACGGCCACCCAGGGCGTGGTGGAGCGCAAGACCACGATTCCGATTCTCTCCAATTATCTTTTTGAAGCGGCGGGGGAGAAGTTGTCGCTGACG
The DNA here is from genome assembly GCA_003134435.1 of Acidobacteriaceae bacterium. Lineage (GTDB taxonomy): Bacteria > Acidobacteriota > Terriglobia > Terriglobales > Acidobacteriaceae > Acidiflorens. Next base: position 24,359 of record PLBE01000194.1, on the reverse strand, counting down.
GCAACGGATCTGGATCTGAGCCTGCGGACGTCATGCAGCGCGAAGGTGAAAAAAGAAGGGGCGTGCACAATTCCGGCGCGCAAACTTCACGACTATGTAAAGTTGCTGCCGGATGCGGAGATTACGATCCGGTTGCTGGAGAATCACTGGGTCAGTATTCGGTGCGGGCGTTCAAACACGAAGATGGTGGGCATGGCGAAATCGAATTTCCCGGGCCTGCCGGTTTTTCCAACCGCGGGAGTCATCAGGATTCCAGCGGCGGTGTTGCGATCGATGATTGCGAAAACGGGATTCGCGATTGCGAGCGAAGAGTCTCGATATACGTTAAACGGGGCGCTGATGGTTCTGAAACCGGAGTCGATTACGATGGTGGCGACCGACGGGCATCGACTGGCGCACGTGGAGCGGGCGGGAGAAAAGTTTGAAGGTGTTTCGGGAGAGATGAAGACACTGATTCCGAAGAAGGCGATGGACGAATTGAAATCGCTGCTGGATGGAGACGTGGAGACGATTGAATTCGCGAAGGATGAGTCCACGCTATTTTTCAGAGTGGGAGCCCGGTTGCTGACTTCGCGGCAACTGACGGGGCAGTTTCCGAATTACGAGGCGGTGCTGCCGAAGGATATAACGAAGTCGATCGCGCTGCATGGGGAAGAGTTGGGAGCGGCGATCGCGCGCGTGGCGCAGTTTGCGGATGAGCGGTCGCGGGCGGTGCGGTTGCGGCTGGAGAAAGGCGAGTTGAAGATTTCGGCGTCGTCGACGGAGACGGGCGAGTCGGAGGATTCGATCGAAGTAGCGTACGACGGCGATCCGATGGCGATTGGATTCAATGCGCAATATCTGATGGACTTTATCAAGGCGACCGGTTCGTGCGATGTGAAGCTGGAGTTGAAGGATGCGCAGTCGGCGGGACAACTGCGTCCATCGGAGGGCGAGGATTACAAGTACCGGTACATTGTAATGCCGATGAGGATCTGAGGCGGGTTCGGATGCTACCTACTGGCGCTGAGCCTTGCGCATCAACCCGCGGCCAGCCGCCGTCTTACCGACGCTCGACGGAGGCTTCGGCATTCCTTCCAGCAATTGCTTGAGGACGATGGCATTGTTACGCACCTGGTTTCGCGACGCGTACAACAGAGTGAGCGGCCGCTTGCCCTCGGCGAGATGGTGCAACTTTTCGAACGCAGCGGAACCTGCTTCTGTCGCCAACTCCTTGAGGTAGCGTTTCCGGAAAATCCGCCACGCCTCCGGATTAGCATGAAACCACCGCCGCAACTCATTCGAAGGCGCGAGGTCCCGCAACCAGAACTTGACCGCAGCCTTTTCTTTTGTCAAACCCCGCGGCCACAAACGGTCGACCAGCACCCGCACGCCGTCCGTCCGCGAAGCCGCCTCGTAAACCCGTTTGACGACGATCGCCATGACTTCCGTATTATCCTACTTGTGGGCTCGCTGGTGATGTCAATCATCATGAACTTTTTGCGTTCGTTTCCTGTGCGCCTCGGTCTCTCGATATCGCTGCTGGCGCTGGCGGGTTGCGACGTCGAACGCCGCAAATCGGATGCTGAGCTCGGGCTCACGCCGCAACAGGCCGCGGGCCGACAGCTCTACGACAACTACTGCGACCGCTGCCACGAGCCGTACTCGTCGCGCGGGAAAAAGGGGCCAAGCATGAAAGGCGTCTTCAAGCACGAGTACCTGTCCCTGAGCGGGCTGCCGGCCAACGATGAGCGGATGACGGAAATCGTCAAGTACGGGCGATCGAAAATGGAAGGGTTTGGCCAGGTCATGAGCGATCAACAGATCAAAGACCTGCTGGCCTACCTCCATACGCTGTAGCCAATTTCCAGTTCTCAGTAAAGCGGCGACGGCTGCAGCGAATCAGAAGTGAGAACCGAGCGCTGCTCCTGTGGCATAATCGCCCTCGGTGTCGAGCACAAATCAATCCGCACGATTTCAAAAACTGCCTTCGACCGATGAGCTTCTGCGCCAGCGCGATTTGCAGGCGTTAATTGAACGCGATGGACATGCGTCCGTGGCCGAGAGTGTACGGGTCGTGCTGGCGCGCCTGCGCCAGGAAATCGCCGGCGGGCGATTGGACGACACCGCGCTGAACCTCGCGCTCAGTGGGCTCTCCAGTGCGGTCGAACGTCAACTTCGGCAGTCGCTCAGTTACTCGTTGCGGTCGCTGGTCAATGCCACCGGTGTGATTCTGCACACGAATCTGGGTCGCGCGCCGCTGGCGGGAGCAGCGCTCGATCACATCCGCGCGACGGCGAGCGGCTATTCCAATCTGGAATTCGATCTGACCGGCGGCGGGCGCGGCAAGCGAGACATGCACGTGGATCGGCTGTTTCGCCGGCTCCTCGGCGATGACGCAAGGACAGCCGACCCCGGCTCTGCCGCGGAGGCATGTTCGGGAGCCCATTCGAACTCAACCTCCACGATCGTCGTCAACAACAATGCCGCCGCCGTCTTACTGGCCTTGAACTCGCTGGCGGAGGGCGGCGAAGTCATCGTGTCCCGCGGAGAACTGGTCGAAATCGGCGGCTCTTTCCGCATTCCGGACGTAATGCAAAAATCGCAAGCCCAGCTGCGCGAAGTCGGCACCACGAACCGCACTCGGGTTGGGGATTACGAACAAGCCATCAACGAGCGTACCCAGCTGCTGCTGCGGGTGCATCGTTCCAACTTCGAGATTACGGGCTTTACGGAACAGGCGCGCCTCGACGAACTGGTCGGGCTCGCCCGGCGCCGCCAACTTCCTCTGATGGAGGATCTCGGGAGCGGCGCGCTCTTTGACTTGCGCTCGGTGGGAATTAACGGCGAAGGAGGCGTCCTTGACAGCCTCCGCGCCGGCGTTGACGTCGTGACTTACAGTGGCGACAAGCTGCTCGGCGGCCCGCAATCGGGATTGATCAGCGGGCGCGCGGATCTGGTCGCGCGCATGCGGTCGAATTCTCTCTTCCGCGCCCTCCGCGTCGACAAGCTTACGTATGCCGCCCTTGAAGCCACGCTGCTCGCCTACGTGAAACGCGATCATGACGCCGTGCCGGTGCTGCGCATGATGCGTCTCTCAAAAAACGAGATCGAGCGGCGCGCGGAGATGGTCGTCGCCGGCGTTGTCTCGGCTCGAAGCCAGCGGCTGAAGCTGGAGCTGCTCGATGGAGAGTCGGTAATTGGCGGCGGCGCTGCTCCGTCCGCGGTGTTACCGACCCGTCTGATCGCGTTTACGCATGCCGATCTCAGCGCCGACGAATTGAACGCCCGCCTGCGCGGGAGCGAGCCGCCCGTAATCGCGCGGGTCGAGGATGGGCGCGTGCTGTTCGATCTGCGGACGGTATTTCCTGAACAGGACGGGGTTCTGGTAAATGTGTTGAGTTCCCTAGCGGGTCCGAGACTGGCGTGACCACTCGCGGCTGCCGAGTTGTGCTCGGGGCGGGCAGACGCTTTGGCACGTCCCCTCCAAAATAACTCTTTCCGGTTCCGCAACAAACGCAAAGGTTGAGGGTTTTATAGGGACGAAACGCATCTGCCCGCATCACCGGGTATGAGGCCACAAAATGGCGGATCAGCTGATCAGCTGATCAATTGATCAATGGAAAGGGTTATTACGATGAATCGCTCGGTTCGCAGCAGGATTTTCGGGTTGCTCTTGGGAGTTTTGATGGTAACGACCTCGGTGTTGTCGCTTTCGACGGCATCGCAGGCGCAAATCGGGATAGGGATCTCGGTCAGGATCGGGCCGCCGGCGCTGCCTATCTACGCGCAGCCGATCTGTCCCGGACCGGGCTATCTGTGGACGCCGGGTTACTGGGCGTGGAGTGACGTGGGGGGCTACTACTGGGTTCCGGGGACCTGGGTGATCGCGCCGGTGGGGCTTTTGTGGACGCCCGGTTATTGGGGATTCGCGGGCGGCTTTTATGGCTGGCACGCTGGGTATTGGGGACCGCACGTCGGCTTTTATGGCGGGATTAACTACGGCTTCGGCTATGGCGGAGTGGGTTTTGCCGGCGGCGAGTGGAGAGGCGGGGCGTTCTTCTACAACCGTGCGGTCATGAACGTGAACGTCACGAATGTGAGAAACGTATACAACCGCACGGTTGTGGTCAACAACGTTCACACCAGCTTCAACGGGCCTGGCGGCATCGAAGCGCGACCCACGGCTCAGGAAGAAGCCTACGGGCGGGAGCCGCACACGGCGGCGCTGTCGGCGCAAACCGAACATGAACATGCCGCCAGCCAGAACCGGGCGTTGTTTGCATCGGAGAACCATGGGCGTCCGGCGATTGCAGCGACGGGCAGGCCGGGCGAGTTCTCGGGACGAAACGTCGAACATGCGCGCGAGGCGGGAGCGCCCTATCGCGAGCCGAAGATGACGCCGCAGGAAGCGCGCGCGTCAGGGTCGGAAAATCGCGCTCGGGGCTTGAACGAGTCATCGAGAAATGAGCCGGCGAGAAATGGCGGCGGGCAGGAACGTTCGATGGCTCGTCCGGAAAAGGCGCGGTCAGAAAACAACAACGGGCGCAACGAGGCACGAAACACCGCTCGAAACAATGTTCGAAACGACAATCCGTCGCGTACCCGGGAAGGGGCTTCGTCGCGGCAAAACGAGAATCACAACAGCAAGCCGAGCAAGCAGGAAAAGCAGGCTCAGAAACAGCAACAGAAGCAAGCGAAGGCCGAGCAGAAACGCGCTGCCCACGAACCGCACCGCTAGCTGGGCCGCTGGTGTGGGAAAACCGGCCTCCACCCGATCCCGGCAGGGGAGAGAGTGGAGGCCGTTTCCATTGCCACACTTCGACCAGGCCGCCCAGGGCCACACCTGTGCCGACCAGCCGCCGCACGACCCCTTTGAAACTTGGCCTTGTTTGGTATGATGCTTCTGTCGTTCAGACACTACCTTGCCTAGCCAGAAGCAGCTGAAATGGTCGCAACTCCGCGTGGGGCTGACCGTGGTGTTCGCGAGCGTGACCCTCGGCGTTCTTATTTTCGTGATGAGCGGCACGGGAGGGTGGTTCACGAGCAAGATCACGCTGCGCTCCTACTTCGATAATGCGGGCGGTTTGCGGGAGGGAGCGCCGGTGCGATTGGCGGGCGTCGACATCGGGAACGTCACCGGCATCCAGATTGTGAAAGACAGGCCGACCGCGCCGGTGGAAGTCCGGATGAAGGTCAATACCAAGTATCTTTTCAGCCTGCGCAAAGACTCGGTGACGTTGCTGAGCACGGCGGGCATCCTGGGCGAGACTTTCGTGGATGTGGATAGTTCGGTGGCCAAGGGGGCGGCGGTGGCGGACGGAGACACGCTGGCGGCGCGCGACCAGCCCGATATCCAGGACGTGGTGCGGGCCAGCCAGGGCACGCTGCAAAATATCGACACCCTGCTCAAGCGCGCCGATCGTATCGTCGCCTTTATCGAAAGCGGCCAGGGCTCGATCGGGAAAGTCATTTACGATCCCGGGTTGTACAACCAGCTCAACGCGACGGTGGCCGAGTTCAAGGGCCTGGTGGATGACATCCAGAGCGGCAAGGGATCGCTCGGTCCGCTGTTCACGAGCGACGAGGCCTACAAGAAGGCAATGGCGGCGATCGACAAGGTGAATGTTCTGATCGACGATTTGCAGGCTGGAAAAGGCTCGGCCGGCAAACTGCTCAAGGATCCGGAGCTCTATGAGAACGCCAACAAGACCATCGCCAACGTTCGGCAGTTGACGGACGACATCAACGCGGGCAAAGGGGCGATCGGCAAAATGGCGCACGATCAGGAATTCGCGGCCCGGCTGCAGACGACGATGAACAATCTGGCAGCGCTCTCCGAGCGGCTGGAAAAAGGCGAAGGCACCGCGGGAATGCTGTTCAAGGATCCCGCCCTCTACAACAACAGCAACCAGATGCTGATGGAGACCCGGGAACTGGTCAAGGCAATCCGGGAAGATCCAAAGAAATATCTGACCTTCCACGTCAAGGTATTCTGAGCCCCCACTTGGGAAGAATTGGGCAAGGTGAATTGCCTTGGCTCCTGATAACTGTTCGGTCTTTCTCCGTTGAAATCGAGCACGAGCACTTTTCCATCATCGGTGGCGAGGGTACAGCGCGCTGAATTCCGATAATGCCCAGGCCATGAAGGATGGGCGCGTTGAGCTCACCGGCATAGTGCCCGGCGGCGCATGAGAGCTCCAACGCAACGTCTAAGTTGCCGGCTTGAGAACTGGCGGCAGAACCCACGAAGCGGCCCACGGGATCTCCAGGTTTACACTGAGCCGAGGCGTGAACCGCGAGGAGCAAATGAGCGCATACGAAGAAAGCGCTAAAAGCATAATGAGTGGTTCTCAAGGCTATGCCCTCCGTCGTACGTGGGAGCCGACAGGTTGGACGAGCATTCCGCACAAGTGTCAACCGGAAGAATATAGTTCCATGCCAGTGACCTTTTTGGCGGGCTTCCGTCGAATACAATAGTGAGCGTGCCGGGGAAGGTGGGTTCGAATAGTGTCCGTGCCGGTGATCGCCGTCAGTTCCACATCTCGATACGAGGATCTAATGCGAAATTCTTTGAAGATGTTGACCATTTCCCTGATGCTGGCAGCCGCTCTCATTGCCGAGGACAAGCCCAAGCAGGCCGACGTGCGGTTCTCGGAAGACATGCTCGATAAAAACATCGACCCGTGCAACGATTTCTATGCCTACGCTTGCGGCAAGTGGATGGCCCAGAATCCTGTGCCGTCGGACCGCTCTTCGTGGGGCCGCTTCAACGAACTGGCGCAGCGCGGAGAATTTGTGGTGCGCGACATTCTGGAAAAGGCCTCGGGGGTCCGGCCGGAGCGGAGCGCGAGCGAGCAGAAGATTGGCGATTACTACGCCACGTGCATGGACGAAGCCGCCATCGAAAAAGCAGGCACCAAGCCTCTCGAAGCGGATCTGCAAAGTATCGCTTCCATCAGGTCGAAAGACGACCTTGCCAAAGAACTGGTGCGCTTGCACCGTGAAGGGACCGACGCGGTCTTCGGTTTCGATTCGGGCGCCGACTTCAAGAATGCCAGCCAAGTCATCGCCGAAGTCGATCAGGGCGGTCTCGGCATGCCGGACCGGGACTACTACTTGAAGGATGATGCGAAGTCCGCCGAACTGCGCAAGAAGTATGTGGAGCACGTGGCCAAAATGTTTACGCTTTTAGGCGACGACAAAAGCAAGGCCGACGCCGAAGCCAGAGTCGTGATGGAGATTGAAACTGGCCTGGCGAAAGGCGCGCTCGACCAGACCAGCCGCCGCGATCCGCAGAAGGTCTATCACAAACTCAGCAACAAAGAACTCGCCGCTCTGAGCCCCGGGTTCAACTGGAATGTGTATATCGAAGGCGTGGGGGCACCGCGCTTCGATTCGCTCAACGTATCGGAGCCCGAGTTTGTCAAGAACATGCAGGAAGTGATCAGCGCGCATTCACTGGAGGATTGGAAGATTTATCTGCGCTGGCACACGGTTCATTCGAACGCCAGCCTGCTGCCCACGGCCTTCGTCAACGAGAATTTCGATTATTTCAGCAAGACGTTGCAGGGCACGAAGGAATTACGCCCCCGCTGGAAGCGCTGCGTGGGCTTCACCAATAACGATCTGGGCGAGTTAGTGGGCCAGATTTACGTGCAGCAGACCTTCGGCGCAGAAGGCAAGGAACGCACTCTAGCCATGGTGGAAGCTCTGGAAAAAGCGCTCGGCGAAGACATCAAGAGCGTGTCCTGGATGGGGGCCGACACCAAGACTCAGGCCCTGGGGAAATTGCAGGCCATCACCAACCGGATTGGCTATCCCGATAAGTGGCGCGACTACTCGACGCTTCAGATCGTGCGCGGCGATGCGCTGGGCAACTCGCAACGGGCCAACCAGCACGATTTTCAGCGGAGACTGGACAAAATCGGCAAGCCCCTGGACAAGCGCGATTGGCCCTACCCGCCGATGACCGTCAACGCCACCTACGATCCGACGCAGAACAACATCACGTTCCCGGCGGGAATTCTGCAGCCTCCGTTTTATGACAACCAGGCGGACGACGCCATGAACTTCGGTGGCATTGGCGCCGTCATCGGCCACGAACTCACCCATGGTTTCGACGATCAGGGTAGCCAGTTCGATGCCGACGGCAATCTCCGCGACTGGTGGACGGCGAATGACAAGAAGCAATTCGAAGAACGCACCGGCTGTATCAAAGACCAGTACGCAAATTTCGTGGCCGTGGACGACCTCAAACTCAACGGCAAACTCACGCTGGGTGAGAACACCGCCGATAACGGTGGCATGCGCATCGCCTACATGGCGTTGCTGAACACGCTGGCGGGCAAGGAACCAGCGCCCATCGACGGCCTCACCGCGGAGCAGCGCTTTTTTCTGGGATGGGCCAATGTGTGGTGCTCCAATCGCACCGACGCCTTCGCGCGGATGCTGGTCACGATCGATCCCCACTCACCGCCGAAGGACCGAGTGAATGGAACGGTTTCTAATATGCCGGAGTTCCGCCAGGCTTATCGTTGCGCGGCAACCGCGCCGATGGTGAACCAGAATGCTTGCCGGGTGTGGTAGGGGAAGAGGTTGTCGGTTGGTAGTCGTTGGTCGTCCGCGAGTAGGAGATGCTTCGCTCGGGATGACAATCCTAAAATAAGGGTGCGAACGACTAACGGCCCGCGGCCACGTCCGCCTGCTCATGGGCGTGGTAACTCGAGCGCACCAGCGGCCCTGATTCGACGTGCCTGAATCCGAATTTGAGGGCTTCTTCCTTCAGGGCCACGAACTCCGCGGGAGAGTAATACCGGGTCATGGGGAGATGATCTTTTGACGGTCGCAGATATTGCCCGATGGTTAGAATATCGACGCCGCGCTCGCCCAAATCGCGGAAGACTTCGAGTAGTTCGTTGGTCTGCTCGCCAATGCCGACCATGACGCCGCTCTTGGTGACCGTCGCGGGATCCCACTTTTTGGCGTTTTCCAGCAGATCCAGGGTTCTGTGGTAGCGGGCTCCGGATCGCACGGCCCGATAGAGTCGCGGAACAGTTTCGGTATTGTGGTTCAGGACGTTAGGTTTCGCTTCGAGGATGATGCGCAAGGGTCGTTCGAGGCCCTGAAAGTCGGGAATCAGGACTTCAACTCTGCACTCCGGGACCAGTTCTCGAATCTGCCGGATGGTCTCGGCAAAAATGCGCGCGCCGCCTACATTGTCATCATCGCGGTTCACGCTGGTCACGACGGCGTGCCGCAGGCCGAGGGTTGCGACGGCTTCGGCCACGCGGCGGGGCTCGTCCCAGTCAATCGGTTGCGGACGGCCCTTGGGGACCGCGCAAAATCCGCAGCGCCGGGTGCAGATATCGCCCAGTAACATGAAGGTTGCAGTGTGATGGTGCCAGCATTCGCCGATATTAGGACACTGGGCCGACTCGCATACAGTATGGAGGCCCAAGCCGCGCGCGAGTTTCTTCAGATTATGAAAGTTATCGCCGACGGGAGCTTTGGCCTTAAGCCAAGCCGGCTTTGGGCTGCGGACGATGGGGCCAAGGTCGATCTGAATCAGCTGGGAAGAGGCAGACATGTCGTTACTTGATTTTATCAGCCCTTTCTGGCGAACGATGTGCACGATTTTGCATATGGGAGGCTGATCCCCTCTCATTCCGTCTCCATATTTTGTTCCGCGGAGAGATCCAGACTTTGCCAAAACGGCGTTTTCCAAGTAGATGTGTGCATCCATCACCATCCAATCGATCCCAGACTGAGGAGCTATTTATGACTTTGAAGACATTGACCCGGAAGCTTGGCCTGATGGCAGTGCTCGGCTTGACTAGCGCGGCGGCGTTGGCGCAACAGACAAAGACGGTTGATTTTGGGCAGACTACGGTTCAATTGAGCAGTACGTTCACGAATGCCTTGCAATCGCTGCAAGTATCGCTCGGAACCGTATCGCCTACCCACGTGTACTTTGGTACGGCCTCGTTCCCGGTCACGGGCGGTGCGCTTGACCTCGACACGGCGGCGGGCAACATTTTGCATTCGGGCGGCTTGACGCTGGAGGCGGGTGGGATCGAAGTGAGCCTTCAGAGCTTCATCATCGACACCACCGGGTCTAAGCCTGTGCTTACGGGTCTGGTAGCGGTCAACAACAAATTGCTCGGACGCCTCCCGCTCTTCAATCTGGCGCTGCCGCCGGGCGTAACCCTGCCGCTGCAACTGCAAGGCGGCTTCATTCTACAGTTGGATAACGTGGGTGTGACGCTGAGTCCGCAAGCTGCCGCGGCACTGAACGCGGTGTATTCCATCAAGGCTTTCAAGGCCGGCCTGGATATCGGCACGGCCAACGTGTTTGCCATTGTCACGCCGTAGCGAGAGCCGTGGTCAGTCCCGCTGGCCAGTTCCAATGAGAAACAGGCGACCGAGTCGACCTTCCCCGAGTCGACTCGGTGGCCAAGCCATGGCACCCGCTTATCTGAGCTTCCCAGCGTAATGAGTATGTCAGCGAAAGATCCTGCCAGCTCCCCGGCACGATAAAATGCGGACGGCTCATTCGGGATGAGGCCCGCGTCGCATGGCGAACGAAGAAGCGAAGGAACGATCGAACGAAATATGGAGCGAAGAAGATAAACCGGCGCGCCGCGATTTCCTTCGACTCTCGGGCGCAGCCTTCGCCGGAGCGGCAATTGCGGGCAGCATCGCCCAGGCTCAGAGCGATCGGTCGAAGCCGAGTTCCGGATTGTCCGAATGGAAAATCCAGGACGTAAGGGTTTTCGGCGCCGCCGGCGATGGCGTCACCATCGACACTCCCGCCATCAATCGCGCCATCGAATTCGCTGCCGGCGCCGGAGGAGGCACGGTCCGCTTCCCGCCGGGCAACTATCTCTGCTATTCGATTCGGCTGAAGAGCAACGTCGCCCTCTACCTGGAGCAGAACGCAGTCATTATCGCCGCCGATCCTAGCGCCTCCGGATCTGGCGGGTATGATCTCGCCGAAGCCAACACTGCGTGGGATGCCTACCAGGATTTCGGTCACAACCACTGGCACAATAGTCTGCTCTGGGGCGAAGCGATCGACAATTTCTCCATCACCGGTCCCGGCCTCATCTGGGGACGCGGGCTCAGTCGCGGCTGGGGGGCTGGTCCGGTTGCCGAACACGCCGGAGTTGCCAACAAAGCCATCGGCCTCAAGAATTGCCGTAACGTGATCCTCCGCGATTTCTCCATTCTCAAGGGTGGACACTTCGGCATACTGGCGACCGGCGTCGACAACCTCGCCATCGACAATCTCAAAATCGATACCGACCGCGACGGCATTGACATCGACTGTTGCCGCAACGTCCGGGTCTCGAACTGCTCGGTCAATTCGCCGTGGGACGATGCCATCTGCCCCAAGAGTTCCTATGCCCTCGGCTATCCCCGATCGACCGAAAACGTCACCATCTGCAACTGCTACGTTACCGGAGCCTACCAGCTCGGGACGCTGCTCGACGGGACGTTTCAGCGGTTCGACCAGACGACGAGAGTCTCGCGCAACGGACGGATCAAACTGGGCACGGAGTCGAACGGCGGCTTCAAGAACATCGCGATCTCAAATTGCGTGTTCGAGGGTTGTCACGGGTTGGCGCTGGAGACCGTCGATGGCGGACTGCTTGAAGACATCTGCATCACGAACCTGACCATGCGCGATCTGGTTTCGTCTCCCATCTTTCTTCGCCTGGGCAGCCGGATGCGCGGTCCTGCCGGCGCAGCGGTTGGGAAGCTCCGCCGAATTTTGGTGAGTAATGTCGTGTGTTCCAATTCCAAGCCGGATTTCTGCTCGATTGTGAGCGGCATTCCGGGGCATGCCATCGAAGACATCCAGATTAACGACATCTACATTCAGCACGAGGGCGGGGCCACTCCTGAGGCTGCAGCCATGCAGCCGCCGGAAGCGGCAGACAAATACCCGGAGCCTGATATGTTCGGCGAAATGCCTGCGCATGGTTTCTACATCCGCCACGCGCGCAACGTTTCGCTGAGCAATGTGGAGGTGGCGTCGCTTAAGCCAGACGCCCGCCCCGCCTTTGTTCTGGAGGATGTCCGCAGCGCCGATTTCTTCCGCGTGCGGACAGCTTCCAATCCCGGCAGGCCGACTTTCGCTCTCGCCAATGTCGAAGACTTCAGTGCTTACCGGTGCAAGAATGTGCCCGACACGCAACTCGAACGCGCGGATCGAAAGGACCTCTGATGGAGTTCCAGTAATTTCTCAATATGATTGCGTCGATGAAGGATCGCCTGCTTCTGCCGACTGTGCTGGCGCACGCCATGTCTCCCTTAACACAACTGGAAATTACGCTCACTCGTTGCAGTTCCTTCTGACTCAACGCGAATGTCCTTCCTCTCATGGGGTGACATTTTCACGTTGCTGTTAGGGGGTGACATTATCTTGGAGCATCTACACAATGAGTTTCCGCGCTGGAAAGAAGCCTTCAAATGAGCGACAATACTCTGTTTGTCTTGTTGTCGGGCAGAACCTCCCGGTGCCGCCTCGTCGTCCCGCCCGCCGGAAGCGATCTTTACTAAAGTGCTGAAGGATCGCGGCATTCTGCCCTTGGAGGAACTTCATTCATGTCCAGCCTCATTTCCGATATAGAGACCATAGCCGCCAAGAAAGCCAAACCAAAACATAAACGCCTGGCCGCCTGGGTTGAAGAGGTGGCCCAGCTCTGCCAGCCCGATGGCGTGCATTGGTGCGATGGTTCGCACGAGGAATATCAGTCGATGCTGCGCCTGATGGTGCAGACTGGGAGCGCCCTGTGGCTGTCGGAGGAGAAGCGCCCGAACAGCATTCTGGTGCGATCGAGTCCGGCTGACGTGGCGCGGGTCGAAGATCGCACGTTCATCTGTTCGCGTACCCAGGAAGAAGCGGGCCCGACGAACAACTGGGAAGATCCGGCGAAGATGAAGCAGAAGTTGCGCGGCCTGTTCACAGCCGCCATGGCTGGACGCGTCATGTATGTGATCCCCTATAGCATGGGGCCGATCGGGTCGCCCATAGCGAATATCGGGGTCGAGGTCACAGACTCGCCTTACGTCGTGGCCAGCATGCACATTATGGCGCGGGTGGGGACTCGCGTGCTGGAAGTGCTCGGCAGCGACGGCGATTTCGTTCGCGGCCTGCACTCCGTGGGCGCTCCTCTCGCCGCCAACCAGGCCGATACGCCATGGCCGTGCAACGCTCAGGAAAAATATATCTGCCATTTCCCCGAGACCCGCGAGGTCTGGTCCTACGGTTCCGGCTACGGCGGAAATGCATTACTTGGCAAGAAGTGCCACGCCCTGCGCATCGCTTCCGTACAGGCTCGCGACGAAGGCTGGATGGCGGAGCACATGCTGATCCTCAAAATGACCGACCCCGAGGGCCGGGTGAAATACTTCACGGGAGCTTTCCCGTCGGCGTGTGGCAAGACGAACCTCGCCATGCTGATTCCTACAATTCCGGGTTGGAAGGTGGAAGCGATCGGCGACGACATCGCCTGGATGAAGTTCGGGGTCGATGGGCGCCTCTATGCGATCAACCCGGAGAGCGGATTCTTTGGCGTTGCTCCCGGCACCAGCATGAAGTCGAATCCGAACGCGATGCTCACCGCGACCAGGAATTCCATTTTTACTAATTGCGCGGTGACTCCCGACGGCGACATCTGGTGGGAGCAGATGACGGCGGAGAAGCCGGCTGAATTGATCGACTGGATGCGTCGCCCGTGGACTCCAGCGTCTCCCGGCAAAGCGGCTCATCCGAATGCTCGCTTTACCGTTCCAGCCAGCCAGTGTCCCGCCATTGCCCCGGAGTGGGAAGATCCCAAGGGCGTGCCGATTGACGCCATCCTTTTCGGCGGACGACGGGCCAGCATCGTTCCGCTGGTAACCGAGTCCTTCAGTTGGCAGCACGGAACTTTTCTGGGCGCGACCGCGAGCAGCGAAACCACGGCGGCGGCGGCGGGCAAAGTCGGAGAACTTCGCCGCGACCCGATGGCCATGCTTCCATTCTGCGGCTACAACATGGGAGACTACTTCGCCCACTTCCTCAAGATCGGCGTCCGGCCCGGCGCGAAGCTACCCAAAATTTTTTACGTGAACTGGTTCCGCACCGACGACAAAGGTAAATTTCTGTGGCCCGGATACGGCGAGAACAGCCGGGTGCTCAAATGGATCTTCGAACGCTGCGACGGCAAGGTCCACGCCGTCGATACTCCGATTGGCAGACTTCCCGAACCCGCCGATCTCGATACGAAGGGACTTGACCTTCCCGCGGCCAATGTCGCCCGGTTGCTGAGTGTCGACGTGGAAGGTTGGCACGCCGAAATACCGTTAATCCGCAAGCACTTTGCCCGCTTCGGCAGACATCTTCCGGAGGGCTTGAAAGAGGAAGTCGAAGAGCTGGAAGACCGGCTGTGGAAGGCCAAGAAGTAAGAAAGTTCTTGGCGTCGCTGATCGTAGATGGAGACCGTGGCGGAGCTGGCGAACTGTTCCGTGCTACAGTGACGCAATGTTCGCCCGCAAACTGCGCGTGGAATACGAGACCGAAGGGCAGCTTCACGCCTGCCCGCTGAAATGGCTGGACAATTTCAGCATGCGCAACTTCACGAACGCGTCGGTGTTCGACGACACTCTGCCTGTAGCCGACGGAATGCTGGAGATCGGAACCCATGTCCCGCTGGAGGAATTGCGGAGGGCGATGGAGGACTGGTTTCGCCGCAAGAGCTATTTAACGAAAGACGCAACCCTAGTGCTGACTCTCATCTGAGGTGCGATGACTGGGGCAAGACCCGGTTACCGCAAGAGTCGTGTGGTCTCAAAACAAATGCAAAGTGAACTGCGACCTCCCCTATAATCCTTGCGTCATGTCCGGTGCCTCCAACCAAAAGAAGATCGAAGGTCTGCGGGAGAAGATCCGGCACCACGAATATCGCTATTACGTGCTGGACGATCCGGAGATATCGGACGCCGATTTCGACAAGCTGATGAACGAGCTGAAGCGGATGGAGGCGGAGCATCCGGAGGTGGTGACTCCGGATTCACCGACGCAGCGGGTGGGGGGCAAGGCGCGCGAAGGATTCGTCAAGGCGAAGCATTCCTCTCCCATGCTTTCGCTGGACAATGCATACAGCGAAGAGGAGTTGCGGGACTGGGAGCGGCGGGTGCAGGAGCTGAGCGGGCAGAGTGACCTGGAATACATGTGTGAATTGAAGTTGGACGGCATGTCGCTGGCGCTGGTCTACGGCGATGGCCGGCTGGAACGAGGGATCACGCGGGGCGATGGCAGCGTGGGCGAAGACGTGACCTTGAATGTGCGGACGGTACGATCGATACCGCTGTCGCTGGCGAAAGAGAAGTTGAAGAAGGCGGGCATTCCGGCCGATTTTGAGGTGCGCGGGGAAATGCTGATGCCGCTGGCGGCATTCCGGAAGTTGAATGAGGAACGGGAGAAGCAGGGGCTGACGGTGTTTGCGAATCCGCGCAACTTCACGGCGGGCACGGTGCGTCAACTGGAACCGTCGATTACGGCGCAGCGCCGGATGGATTTCTTCGCCTACTTTCTGCTGAAGGATGGGCAGACCTTTTTTGATCGGCAATCGAAAGCGATGGATGCGCTGGAGGCGGCGGGATTCAAGGTGAATCCGAATCGCAGGCTGGCGAAGAATCTGGACGAGGTCTGGAAGTTTATTCAGAGCTGGGAAGCGAAGCGGGAAGCGCTGCCGTATGAGATTGACGGGATCGTGATCAAGGTGGACCGGACGGCATGGCAACGGGAGCTGGGTTTCACGGGGAAGGCTCCGCGCTGGGCGATTGCCTACAAGTACGCGGCGCGCGGGGGCGTGACGAAAATCGAAAACATCGAACCGCAGGTTGGGCGCACCGGCAAGTTGACACCGGTGGCGCGGCTTATCCCGATTCCGATTGGCGGAACGATGGTGGCGAACGCAACGCTGCACAACATGGATGTGATCGAGCGTCTGGGAGTAAAGATCGGGGATTGGGTGGAGGTGGAACGGGGCGGGGACGTGATTCCGAAAGTGGTGAAGGTGGTGGAGGATAAGGACCATCCTCGCGGGCATAAGAATTTCGAAATGCCGGAGCATTGTCCGGTGTGCGGCGGCAATGTGGTGCGGACGGCGGGCGAGGCCGATCATCGTTGCGTGAATGCCAATTGTCCGGCAAAGCTGCAGGGGGCGATTCTGCATTTTGCGTCGCGGCACGTGATGAATATCGACGGTCTGGGCGAAGCGCTGGTGAATCAGCTGACGGAACGCGGACTGGTGAAGAATGTCGCCGATCTTTACAAGCTGACGAAAGAGAGTCTGCTGGAACTGGAGCGGATGGGCGAGAAGTCGGCGGAGAACGTGCTGGGGGAGATCGCGGATTCAAAGAAGCTGCCGCTGGAGCGAGTGATTTACGGGCTGGGGATCAGGTTTGTCGGCGAACGGACGGCGCAGTTTCTGGCGGAACATTTTGGCTCACTGGACGCGATCATGCACGCAAGCGCGGAGGAACTTGAGGAAGTGAACGAAGTGGGACCGCGGATTGCGGAGAGCATTGTGGAGTTTTTCGCCGATGAACACAACCGGCGACTGGTCGACGATCTGCGAAAGGCGGGACTGACCTTCACGGGGCAGAAGAAAGAGAAAGGCACGAAGCTGGCGGGGAAGACTTTTGTGCTGACGGGAACGCTGGCGCGGCACACGCGGGACGAAGCGAAGAAGATGATTGAAGATGCGGGGGGACGGGTCTCCGGCTCGGTAAGTAAGAAGACGGACTACGTGGTGGCCGGGAGCGATGCGGGATCGAAGCTGGACAAGGCTCGGGAGTTGGGCGTGAGCGTGATTGACGAAGAAAAGTTGGAAGAGCTGGTTGGTTAGGCTGGCTAAGTAATGGGCAAGCAGCTAGACCGGCCTGCTGAAACATGCAACTAGAGGGTTGCGTTTTCGTGCCGGGCAAAGTAATATGCAACCTTGAGGTTGCCTAACATGAATGACCGCATTGAGAAGCGCATTGAACTCAAGGCGCCGGTTCCACGGGTCTGGCGGGCGCTGACGGATTACCGTGAGTTTGGCGAGTGGTTTCGCGTGAAGCTGGATGGCCCATTTATACCGGGTCAGGTATCGCGTGGCCATATTACTCATCCCGGCTACGAGCATGTCAAATGGGAGGCCGTCGTGCAGAAAATGGATCCCGAGCGGCTTTTTTCTTTCACCTGGCCCCATCCCAAGTCCCTTGACAAGGCGGACTACTCCTCGGACTACTCAGGGGAACCGACCACGCTCGTCGAATTCAGGCTGGAGAAGACCACGAACGGCACGTTACTGGTGCTCACCGAGTCCGGCTTCGACAAGATCCCCAGCGACCGCCGCCTCGAAGCATTCCGCAGGAATGACGGCGGTTGGACAGAGCAAATGAAGAACATCGAGAACCATGTCGCACAAACGTCGTAGTCGTGGCCGAGGGGCCGCTAAACGGCAGGCGCACGCACCGGTATTTGCCGCTCTGGGCGACGAGACGCGGCTAGCACTGGTTGCGAAGCTCTGCGGCGGGCGGCCATATTCTATTTCTCAGTTAACCGAAGGTTCCAAGCTGACCCGGCAGGCGATCACCAAGCACCTTCGGGTGTTGGCGAGCGCAGGAATCGTGCACAGTGTCCAGAGGGGTCGCGAGAGTCGCTTCGAGTTCGATCGAAAGCCGATTGAAGAAATTAGGGANNTTTTTCGCGGTCGGCGGCAATATGCCGTTGAGGCGCAGATACATTGCGGCTTCGGCGTAGTGGTCGGCCCAATTGCTGGCGAGACCCAGACTGAAATAGGCGCGCGAACCTTGCTTTCCGCCGAATCCTTCCGTCATCTCCGCTAGCTTTGAGTCGTCCATTTTCGCCAACGTGTCGGAGCAGAAGTCGAACGACTCCTTGAGCGCGGCGACGAGTTTGTCTTTCGAGTCCGTGTCTTTCACCTCCTCGACCTTGGGAGCCGGGACGGCAGCGGCCTTGCTGCACAGGAAATTATTCGCTTCGACCATGTGAGCGACCAGGTGGCCAAATGTCATCTGGTCGGCGGAGGGCTTGTAGCTGAACTTGTCAGCAGGCATCGCCTCGATCGCGGCGATGGTGTTTTTCTGGCGGGCGGGCAGGATATCGCGGAGAGCGTTGCTGACCGGGTTCTTGGTTTGGGCAAAGGCCGACGAGACGAGCAACAGCAGGGCTGGGATCACGGCTGCTTTCTTCATTTTTCTGTTCTCCTTGTGAGGACGTAAGGATAGCGCGAGCTGGCGGGTCTGCGCCATCATTCGAACCATTATTGGGGCAATCGTTCAAGCCAAGGTTCAAGCCAAGGTTCGAGCCAAGGTTCGAGCCAAGCGCACGCGGGCAGGAGTGTCCACGCCATACGGGCTTGCGCTATCCTAATGCCATGCACGCGCACGGCGGACACGGGCATTCTCATGGAACGGGGCGAGTACTGCGCATCTCGCTGGCCGTCACCCTGATTTATGTGGTCCTGCTGGTGGTCGCGGGCATTCGCGCCCATTCTTTGGCATTGCTGTCGGAGGCGGGGCACAATTTTTCCGATTTTCTGGCGCTGTTGTTATCGCTGGTAGCGGTTTTTCTGGAAGGCCGTCCGCCGAGCGCCACCAAGACTTATGGATACCGGCGGGCTGGGGTGCTGGCGGCGCTGGTGAATGCACTCTCGCTGGTGGTTGTCTCGTTCTTTATTTTTTACGAGGCGTTTCAGCGCATCCAGCATCCCGAGCACGTCCGGGCGCAGGTGATGATTGCGGTTGCGGCCGCAGGCGTCGCCATGAATGGTGTGATCGCCCTGCTGCTGTGGCGTTCCAGCCACGATGTCAATATACGCAGCGCCCTCCTCCACGAGGTCGGAGACACGCTGTCTACCGCCGCTGTCATCGTCGGCGGTTTTGTCATTCTGTGGACGGGGCAGTACTGGATCGACTCGGCGTTGTCGTTTGGGATTGGTGCGCTGATTTTGTGGTCGAGCCTGGGGATTGTGCGGGAGACGCTGAATATTCTGCTCGAGGGCACGCCGCGGGGCATGAGCCTGGAGGCGGTGGAATCGGCGATGCGGACGATTGCGGGCGTGAGCGATGTGCACGATCTGCATTTGTGGAGCATTGGGTCGGAAAATCATGCGCTGTCGGCGCACGTGAAGATCGCCGACATGGCCACTTCGGAGAGCGATACGATTCTCCGCGAGCTCAACGAGAAACTGGGGCAGGGCTTTGGCATCCGCCATACGACGATCCAACTGGAACACGTGGTATGCGAGACGGCCCATGCCTGCGTCATCGCCGTGCGGGATTCGAGCTTGGAAGAGAATGGCCGAAGTCACGATCATTCCGGCCACACCCATGCCGGCCACGACCACTAAGCGTTCTGCTAATTAGTCTGTATCTCTATCAAACATAGATTGTTACGAGATTTTGGGAGAGCTAGTAAGTAGATTTTGTGATATGTTAATAGGCAGGAGTCGTTCCTCCCCGGGCACCATCCAATGACTATGCGGCGATGGCGGCAAATCTTGCGTTTTTTGGCGGCGGTACAGCTACTCCCGGCTCTGGAGAGCGGGGAGGAAACGCTGGTAGGCGGCCAAGCGGTGTTGGAAGGCGTGATGATGCGGTCGCCACATGCGTGGGGAATCGCAGTGCGCAAACCTTCGGGCGAGATTGTGACCCACAGCGAAGCGCTGGAGCGGCCTTCGGAAAAGCATAAGTGGATGGGTTGGCCGGTGGTGCGTGGAGTGATGACGCTGGGGAATGCCATGACTCTGGGATTCCGGGCGCTGAAATTTTCGGCGAATGCGGCGCTGGAGGAGTTAGCGGGCGAGGACTCCGGCGATCACTCGGGCAATCAAGCTGGCAATCAGGATCCAGCCACTCAGGTTGCAGGCAAGAAGTTTGAAATCACGGGCTGGATGGCGGGATTGAATATGGCGTTCTCGATCGCCTTTTTCATTTTCATGTACAAATACCTGCCGCTTCTGGCCACCACCGAACTGAAGAAAGTGAATCCGGTTTTCGGTCAGCAGTTCGTGTTCAATCTGGTGGACGGCTTGATCCGCATCACCATGTTCCTGCTGTTTGTATGGGGTATTTCGCTGTGGAAGGACATTCGGCGGGTTTACCAGTATCACGGGGCGGAGCACAAGACGGTATTTGCGTTTGAGAATGGCGACCCGCTGGAAACGGCGGCGGTGCAAAAGTATTCGACGTATCATCCGCGCTGCGGGACGAGCTTCCTGATGACGGTGATGATCATCTCGATGTTCGTCTACATGGCGATTCCGGTGCAGACTTTCTGGAGTCGGTTCGCGATTCGAATCGCATTGCTGCCTTTGATTGCGGGAGTTTCGTACGAGATCATACGCTTCGCGGCCAAGCGTTTTTCGGACAAGCGAGGCGGCTCGCTGTTTGCGCTGATGACGGCGCCGGGCCTGTGGCTGCAGCGGATCACGACCCAGCCTCCGGATGACCGGGAAGTCGAGTGCGCCATCGTGGCGCTGGATGAAGCGATGAAGCTGGAAAAGCAGCACGGCGGGGAATTGGTGATTGCCTAGCGGTCGTTCGCTCTTCGTCCATCCCTATTCGCTACGGTCTTATATAACCGTGCTCTAAATTCCGGGAAACATCACAAAGTCATTGTTTATACGTCGCTGCTGTAAGTGCTGGGGATCGTTTACCCTCCGGATGGAGGGGTCACATGGCGACGAACTTCTCTTATCGAGATTTGCGGATTTGGCAGGAAGCTGTTGATCTGGCGCTAGTGATATATCGCGCGACGGCGGAGTTTCCAAAGCACGAGCTCTCCGGTCTGACGTCCCAGATGCGACGCGCTGCGGTTTCCATTTCGAGTAATATAGCCGAAGGTAAGGGGCACAGTTCAGACGGAGATTTTGGCCGCTTCCTTTTCCATGCCAGGGGTTCGTTGCTGGAACTTCAGACGCGAATTGTGATTGCTAGAGGTTTAGAGTATTTGAGGAAGGGACAAGCTGCCGAACTCAGGCGCAGCACGGACGATCTTGGCGGCGGATTAAATGGTCTGATACAAGCGGTCCGAGGAAAAACCGGCCCTTCGAGAACCGCGGCGGGTAGCGAACAACGAACGACGAATAGCGGCACCAGCGACCATGTTTGAACGTCTTGACCAAATCGAAGTGCGCTACGAGGAGCTGACGCAGGCGTTGTTGTCGCCGGACATCACCAACGATTCAGCGAAATACCAGAAGACGGCGAAGGCGCACAGCGAGGTCGCCGCTATTGTTGAGAAATATCGCGAATACAAAGATCTGAAGCGCGGCATTGCCGAGAGCAGGGCGGTGCTGGCGGAGGAGAGCGATGCTGAGATGCGGGCTTATGCCGAAGAGGAACTGGCAAAACTCGACACGCGCATTGTGACGGTCGAAGAAGACCTCAAAGTTCTGCTGCTGCCCAAGGATCCGAACGACGAAAAGAACGTCGTCCTCGAAATTCGGGCGGGAACGGGTGGCGATGAGGCGACGCTGTTTGTGGCGGAAGTCTTCCGCATGTACAACCGCTACGCGGAGACGCAGAAGTGGAAAGTGGAAGTGCTTTCGACATCGGAGTCGGGGGTCGGCGGACTGAAGGAAGTGATTGCGCTGATCGAGGGCGACCGCGTGTATTCGCGGCTCAAGTATGAAAGTGGAGTGCATCGGGTGCAGCGCGTGCCCGCGACCGAGCAGCAAGGACGGGTGCATACTTCGGCGATCACGGTGGCGGTGCTGCCGGAAGCGGAAGAAGTGGACGTCAAGATCGAAGCGAAAGATCTGCGGATTGATACTTTCTGTTCGTCGGGACCGGGCGGGCAATCGGTAAACACGACCTATTCGGCGGTGCGGATCACACATATTCCGACGAACACGGTGGTGAGTTGTCAGGATGAAAAGTCGCAGATCAAGAACCGCGAAAAAGGCATGCGCGTGCTCCGCTCGCGGCTGTATGAAGTCGAAATGCAGAAACAGGCGGATGCGCTGGCGAAAGAACGCAAGCAGATGGTTGGGTCGGGCGACCGCTCGGAAAAGATCCGCACCTACAATTTTCCGCAGAACAGGCTCACCGATCATCGCATCGGCTTTACCATTCACCAGCTCGAGCAGGTGATGGACGGCAAACTGCAACCGATTATCGACGCCCTGATTACCCACTATCAGGCCGAGAAGCTCAAGCAGGAGACCGCGGGAGTGGTGTGAGGTCGGTCGTTAGTCCTTAGTCGGAAGTTGGTCGGTCGTCGGTCGTTGGTCGTTCGCGGGACGGTCGTAAGTTGCGTGTTGGGAGGCTTTTCACTTTCCCTCTCGTTTGTTTTTCTCCTTGTCTCTGCGACTCCGTGGTGAAATAGAAGCGTGCAACTTCGCCAGGCTTTGAATTCAGCGGTCGAGCGGCTGACTTCCGCGGGCGTCCCATCTGCGCGCATGAATGCGGAACTCCTCATCATGTTTGCCCTCAATTGCGATCGCGCTTATCTCTATGCGCACCCGGAACGCGAGCTTACGTCCGACGAAACGCGGCGCTACGATGAGGTTGTCGCTCGCCGTGCTAGTGGCGTTCCGGCGCAGTACATTACCGGGCATCAGGAGTTCTGGGGCCTGGATTTGATTGTGACGCCGGCGGTGCTGATTCCGCGACCGGAGACGGAGCATGTGGTCGAAGCGGTGCTGGAGTTGATTTCGTCGGCTGGCGCAAAGCCAAGTCACGAGCAAGATCAAAGGCCGCGGACAGGAGTGTCCGCGCCACACGATTTGCTCATCGTCGATGTGGGGACTGGGTCGGGAGCGATCGCGCTGGCGTTAGCGCAGGAGATCCCCACGGCGGAAATCCACGCCACCGACAACTCTCCCGAAGCGCTCGAAATCGCTCGCGCCAACGCAGCCCGCCACGAATTCACTTCGCGAATCCACTTTCATCTTGCGGACTTGCTGGGCGGACTGCCGTCGGGCTCGTTCGACGTTGTGGTTTCGAATCCTCCCTACGTCGGCGATTCGGAGGAAGAATCGGTACAGCTCGAAGTGCGCAAGTTCGAGCCGCGCCATGCGGTGTTCGCCGGGCCGACGGGCGTGGAAGTGATCGAGCGTTTGATTCCGCAGGCGCGAGAGACGCTGCGTCCCGGGGGATGGCTGGTATTCGAAATCAGCGGGACGATTGCCGATCGGGTGCGGGATCTGCTGAGGGATTGGGACGAGGTTGGGATCAGGAATGACTTGCAGGGAATCGCGCGGGTGGCGATGGCGAGAAAGCCGGGCGGAGACTGATGCCAAATCCGGAGGCTCGGTGAGTCGGGCTAGAAAGTAACCCGCACGCCCAACTGGGCCGCGAATGGAATTCCAACCGTCGTTCCGGGACCGAAGAAGTCTCCCAAAGCGCCCTCGGGAATCTCCAGCTGCTTGAGGCTGGTGAGGGCGACCGCATTTGCGTCGGTGCAATTAGCGACGTTGGCGCCGGTACAAATACTGCTGACGATACCGCTTGCGATCTGGTCCGATGGNNCGGGCGGGTGACGCGCAGGTCCGTCTGGATATAAGGAGTGCCGCGGAATTCGTCGAGGCTGGTTGGCACCGGGCTCGACTGCGAAGCAAGCTGGACCGAAATACGGCCGGTATTGCTCGCGTTGGTGATGGTGATGGGGCGGGCGCTTTCGACCTGGGCGATGGTGCTCAACTCGAAGCCGCCGGGGATGCGAACCGTTCCGGCCAGCACGAAACGATGGCGAACATCTTCGCCGGACGGCCCATAGTCGCCGGAGGCAAAGGGGTGCAGCGGATCGCAAACACCGTTGACATAGTCGAAGAGCTCGCCCAGCAGGCATCCCCAGGTTTCGGCCTTGGAGAGGGTGTAGTTAGCGACCAGATGAAAACGGCGAGTGTTGCCTTGTAAGTGCAACATGAGGGCGTTGTAACTGGAACGGTTATCCGAATTGAAGACATTGACGCTGGGCACGAAGTTCTGCTGGTCGGCGGTGTCGGAGATGGGAATGAGCGGACTGAAAAGATTGGTGCCGCCACCATAACTGTAAGCGCGGTAACCATGATTGCCCTGCTCGTGCGTATAGTCGGCGCTCACCGCCCAATGTTCGTCAAAGGCATGTTGGACGCCGCCGGTGATGTGGATGGCATAAGGTGTTTTGTAATTGGAGCCGATGAGGTTGCCAACGCTGGCGGAGCCGCCTTCCAGGCAGCCGGAGCCGGTGAGCGCATAAGT
>PLBE01000194.1:0-125 GCA_003134435.1 Acidobacteriaceae bacterium | reverse complement strand
GTGGGGCACAAGAGGAATCTGTAATGCCTGTAAGGTGACGAAGGCGCTGT
Source organism: Acidobacteriaceae bacterium (assembly GCA_003134435.1). GTDB lineage: Bacteria > Acidobacteriota > Terriglobia > Terriglobales > Acidobacteriaceae > Acidiflorens. The sequence goes on along the minus strand of PLBE01000194.1, from coordinate 75 downwards.
TTTCAAGCTGGCTGCGGCCGGAACCGTCGAACAGTCCAAGGGTGGTCTGATAACGCAGGCCATAGTTCAGGGTCA
>PLBE01000114.1 GCA_003134435.1 Acidobacteriaceae bacterium | reverse complement strand
ACCTGAGCTACCTGGCCACTGCTATACCATCTCGCACATCGACCGACTGCGGAATTAACCGCCGCTCTTGCGTAGTGCTTGCGCTTTCACTGGGCGGGATGCCGCGAAACAAAACAGCCGACGCGCTGAGACCGTGCGGAACTTCTGAATTATAACAACGTTATGCCCCACCTCAAAATCACGGCGGCGATTTTTTCGCGGCGTTGTCGCTGGTCTGCGTTATTTCTCGCGTCCACCTCATGACGCGAGCGGACTGTTCGGCGCGCCGTTTACCATGGTCAACACGCACCGATTGGCCCCGAACCAGTACGCGATCTCGCGATAATCATGTACGTCAAACACGGCCAGGTCGGCGTCTTTGCCCGCTTCGATGCTGCCCTTCCGGTCGGCTAAGCGCAGCGCCCAGGCGCCGTTGATCGTCGCCGCCGCGATCGCTTCCTCCGGTGACATCTTCATGTGCGTGCACGCCAGCGACATCGCCATCGGCATGCTCAGCGTTGGCGATGAGCCCGGGTTATAATCCGTGGCTAGCGCTATGGCCACGCCCGAAGCAACCAACCGGCGCGCATCCGGATACCTCGCTAAGCCGAGAAAGTAATTTGCCCCCGGCACGAAAGTTGCCACCGTGTCACTCTGCGCGAGCGCGGGCAAGTCCGCATGGTTCACGTAGTCCATGTGGTCGAGAGATGCGGGCCGGTATTGCAAAATCGGCCCCAGACGGGTTTCGGTGAGTTGTCCCATATGGGCACGGACGGCGAGCTTGTGTTTTTCCGCCGCCGCAAAAATCTGCGCGGTTTCTTCGGCGCTGAAAGCGCCGCGATCGCAGAACACATCCACGAACTGAGCCAATTTGCGCTTCGCGACTGCCCGGATCATGGCAGTGCAGATCAGGTCGACATATTCCTGCGAGCGTCCGCGATACTCCGGCGGAACCGTATGCGCGCCCAGGAAAGTAGGAACCACGGTCCCCGCCCACTCCCGCGCCGCCGCACGTATGGCTTCGAGCGACTTCAGTTCAGATTCAAAATCCAAACCGTAGCCCGACTTCGCCTCGACAGTCGTGGTTCCGTGGCGCAGTAAATCCGCCAGCACCGCGGAAACTTTTTGCGTCAGCGCGGTCTTGCTGGCCTTCCGCACACCCTCGATGCTGGAGCGAATGCCTCCACCGGCCTCGGCAATCTCTTCATAGTTGGAGCCGGCGATGCGCTTCTCAAAATCGACCAGCCGCGGCTGCATGAATGCCGGGTGGGTATGGGAATCGACAAAGCCGGGCAGGACAACGCGTCCGCCGCAGTCAATCTCGACGACCTTCTTGCGGTTTTTCTTAAGCCAAGGATCGCGCAGAGCGTCTCCCGTGGTGCCGACCGAAACAATCTTCCCGCCGAGGCACAGCACAGCTGCGTCTGCGATGACTCCGAGTTCGGAAAGGGAAGCGCCGCGTCGCGGGCCATTCGCCGCTGCACGCAGAGTCAGAAGCTGGCCGATGTTTACCAGCAGCAGTGTCGATGTCCTACGCATTCGTGCGCCCGAGAAAGAACCATCCTAAGGATCTCCCTGGCTCCGTGTCTCCGTGGTGTGTGCTCATGGTCGCGCCATCGGAATGCGAATCCCCGCCTTCGCGGCAAATTCGTTCGCTTCCTCATACCCCGCGTCCACGTGGCGAATCACGCCCATGCCGGGATCAGTCGTCAGCACGCGCTCGATGCGCGTGGCCATCGCATCGGTGCCGTCGGCTACGGTGACCTGACCGGCGTGCAGTGAATAGCCAATACCCACGCCGCCGCCGTTGTGAATCGAAACCCACGACGCTCCCGCCGCCGTATTCACCAGCGCATTCAGCAGCGGCCAGTCGGCCACCGCGTCCGAGCCATCTTTCATGCTCTCGGTTTCGCGGAATGGAGATGCCACCGAGCCGCAGTCGAGGTGATCGCGTCCAATCACGATCGGAGCTTTGATCGTGCCCTTTTTCACCAGATCGTTAATCGCCAGCCCGAACCGCGCGCGTTCGCCGTATCCCAGCCAACAGATGCGCGCCGGCAGTCCCTGAAACTTGATGCGCTTGCGGGCCAGTTCAATCCAGCGGCGCAGGCTGCGATTCTCCGGGAAAAGTTCAAGCACCAGATCGTCGGTGACGGCGATATCCGAAGCTTCGCCCGAAAGCGCCGCCCAGCGAAACGGTCCGCGTCCTTCGCAGAACAGCGGACGAATATAAGCCGGCACAAATCCGGGAAAGTCGTAAGCATTCTTCACCCCGCGCTGAAACGCGAACGTCCGAATATTGTTGCCGTAATCGAACGTCACCGCGCCCATTTTCTGGAGCCGCAGCATGCCCTCGACGTGCTTCGCCATGGCATCAAGCGACCGCTCCTGATATGTCTGAGGATCGCGCTGGCGCAGTTCCAGAGCCGCTTCCAGCGTCATGCCGTTCGGCACATATCCGTTGAGCGGATCGTGCGCCGAGGTCTGATCGGTGAGGATATCGGGCACCACGCCGCGTTCGGCGAGTTCCGGAATAATGTCCGCGCAATTGCCCACCAGCCCGACCGAGACATTTTCTTTCTTGCGGACGGCATTTTTCAGAATGCGCAGCGCCTCATCCAGCGTGGTCACGAGGAAATCGCAGTAGCCCGTCTTGAGCCGTTTCTTGATGCGCTCCGGATCGACATCAATCCCCAGAAACGCCGCACCCGTCATGGTGGCCGCCAACGGCTGCGCGCCGCCCATGCCGCCCATGCCCCCGGAAACGATCAGCTTCCCGCTCAGATCGCCGCCAAAATGCTTGTCGCCCGCCGCGTTGAACGTCTCGTACGTGCCCTGCACGATTCCCTGCGAGCCAATGTAGATCCACGAACCGGCGGTCATCTGTCCATACATCATCAGTCCGGCGCGCTCCAGTTCGTTGAACTTCTCCCAGTTGGAAAAATGCCCAACCAGATTCGAGTTCGCGATGAGCACACGCGGAGCGTATTCGTGCGTTTTGAACACGCCTACTGGCTTGCCCGATTGCACCAGCAGCGTCTCGTCATTTTCCAGCGCTTGTAACGCCCGGACGATGGCGTGATAGCAATCCCAATTGCGAGCGGCTTTTCCTGTTCCTCCATAGACGACAAGGTCTTGAGGCCGCTCGGCAACGTCCTCGTCGAGATTGTTCATGAGCATGCGCATGGCTGCTTCCTGCTGCCAACCCTTGCAGGAGAGCGTAGTGCCGCGCAGGGCGCGAATGCGAGTGTATGAAGTTGTTTGAGTTTCGGTATCAACGGGCATGGGGATATGGTAGTTGGTCGGGTACGGAATCATCAATCGGAGTAAGGACGGTAAGGCGCGATTTCAGTCGTGTCACCAGAACCCGCCATACAAGCGGCTTTAAGCCGCTGTGGCAACGCCGCGCCAAACATGCTTTCTTCGCCACCCGACGGGAGCGCCTGGCGAATGGGCAGCCCTCGCTTACGCTTGCTGCCGAACGTCGGGTCCCGATGTTCAGTACTACGGGGAAGTGATGGAATTGCTACGTTCGAGCATGATTAGTTCGCGGGATCGAGAAGATGAGAACTCGTGCGCAGCATGGGGAATTGCACCGAATGCAACACATCTTCGAACGTTTCCGTGTATCGATCGTAAACTTCTTTTGGCGCAAAGGTCGTGACGCGGTAGTAATCATCCCCGTCGCTGAAGATCTCCATCGCCGAGAAGTAGGCAATTCCATTCTCGGTCCAGCTTACTTTCCAGCGCGTGCCGGCTAGCCCGTCCCGCGTCACTTTTTCTTCACTAAGACGCCGGAAGTCCGTTCTTTTTACGAGAAAATTGTCGAGCATCTTCAGATAGAGTTCCAGCGATCCCTCGAAGTGCTCCCGTGTCAACATAAACATAGCCAGCGAGCCAGACTTGCCAAACATGGCATTCCGCGGGTGGCTGAATGATCCCGGTTCTACCTTGACCAACTTCCAAGCGTCGGGGAGGAAAATGCGCAGGCCCATGGCCGGGTCATCGTATACGTGCGGATCGCGCGTCGTGCTCGTGGATGGCGTGGCGCTTGCCATCGCCATCTCGTTGCGGGTTACATTTACAGCCTCTTCAGGAGTCAGGAAGGCGAAACGGCACTGCGCTTCGTCGGAATGACAGGTCAATGTTCCTCGGAGCGGTACCTCAACGCCCGCGGATTGCGGGAGGGAAATGGGAAGCCTCACGGCTTGCAGCGAAGCGGCGAATTTGGCGAGAGTTTTGTCTCCGTTCAACTGGTGAAATTCCACCGGCTTTCCCGCTGCCGAGAGGCGCACGGCGAAGTCCGCGGAAGCGCTCAGTGCACCTTCATTAGCGACCAACACGAGGTTTTTCCCGCTCAGGTCGGCGCGCCCCTGGGCAACCATGCTCGCGGTGTTCTTGCCCGCTAGTTGTTCCAGCCGTTTCTTAACATCGGCGAGATCGTCCAAGTCGATTCGAGCCCGGGACGGCCGCTCTGCGGAAGCGACCGCTATGGCATAAACTTTGGCTGCGTCTTCCGAGCGACCTGATTTCTCGTCGATCTGACCAAGGTGATCCCCGGTTGTGGCGTCTGCGCGAATTGACCAGGCCGCTTCCAGGTAGGACCGGGCTTTGGCGTTGTCGCCGCGCAAGAAATAGATCCAGCCGCGCGTGTCCCAATAACTCGCCATCCAGAAAACATAGTTCAGTTGCTCCGGAGTCAGGTGATCAAGCGAGACATTCTGAAGGCGGGTGTTTTCGATGGTCAGGCACGCCTCCGACCACTTTTCCGCGATTCCGAGTTCGATGTTGCGCTGGGCTAACGCGTAGGCAGCGCTGTTGAAAATGTTTGGCGCGGAAGACAGGCTGGTCGCCTGCTCTAGCTCGGACATGCCTTTGGCCCGGTTGCCGAGGTCAAGATCGCACTCCCCTTCGGCCAGCAATGTCTCGGCGTGGTTGGGAGTGAGGGAAAGCGCTTTCTGGAGTTCGGGGATAGCTTCAGTGCACCGATGCTGATCGCGCAACATCATGCCGAGGTTGCGATGGGCATAGTGATCGTCAGGATTCACGACCATTTGCTTGCGGAACTGCGCTCCAGCTTCTTCGTATTTTCGCGCTCGCCAGTAAACGCGGCCGAGGTTGTTATAAGCGTTCCTGGTGGTTGGATCTTTCTGAATTGATGTTTGCAGCGCTTCGGTGGCAGCGTCCAGTTGGTCCATTGCCAGCAATGCCCGCCCCAGTTCGTTCCACGCGTTCGAGTTCTCTGGGTTGATCGAAATGGTTTTGCGAAACAGATTAACCGCGGTCGCGTAGTCGCCACGGTTGTATGCCTCAGCGGCATCGGAGTAGATATTCCGGAAGTCGTCGACAGCGTTTTGTCGCTGTTGCAGGTGCTCGTCTGGAGAGGTTGGCGGTGGAGTGGCGCTCAGCCGGAAATTGACAGCCACAGTCAAGTCCACATCGACCGGATCGCCCTGATAGGTTCCGGGATCGAACTTCCATTGGCTCACGGCATCGATCGCAGCTTGATCGATTTCCTTGTCGATTCCATTCACCACGTGCACGCCGCTTACAGATCCGTTCTTACTCACTGTTAGTCCCAGAGTAACGGTTCCTTCCTTCCGGTGCTGCCGGGCTTTCTCGGGATAAGAAGGATTGATTTTGCTCAATGGCCGGGGAGCTGTTGCACACGGGCCTTCCGATGCACCATTCTTGTCACTGCACACGTGCATGGCCGCAACTGCGTCTACGGAGATCGTGTCTTGGGAATAAAGCGCGCTAATCGAGAGCAGCAGGAATGCAAGACAAAGTCGACGCATGATCATGATGTGACCGGCCAAATTGTAACTCACTGGGATCAATTTACAAGCGTGTTTGACTCGGCGTTTGGGGACCAGGGCGACTGGTCCACTCAAGTCCTCCGTTTCTGGTGCTTGAAGAAGCCAAACGGCACGGAGCGGTTGAAATTCGCCGGCGCGACGGCGCAGTTTTCCGAATTCTGCCCGCGCGAAGATCCAAGGCATCGCCGCTGGATGTGAAGGGCGTCAAGGTGAAGATGTCCACTGCGGATTTGGTTGCGATGGTGCGCGAGGGGCGGGAGCGGGGATAGAGAGCATGATGAAGTCCCGACCGGTTAAAACTTGGGTGGCACCCGGCGCGAGAAAGAAACACAATTGCGCGATCACCAAATCACAAATTGCGTTTCATTCCCACTCAATGGTCCCCGGAGGCTTGGAAGTAATGTCATACACCACACGGTTCACCCCGCGCACTTCATTCACGATCCGATTGGAAATCGTCTTCAGCACCTCATACGGCAGCGGAACCCAGTCGGCGGTCATGCCGTCCTCGGAATGCACGGCGCGGACGGCGCAGGTGTAGGCGTAGGTGCGCTGATCGCCCATCACCCCGACTGACATCACCGGCAAGAGCACAGCGAACGACTGCCAGATTTTCTGATACAACCCAGCCTTTTTAATCTCGCCCACCACAATCTCATCGCATTCGCGAAGTAAGTCGGCTCGTTCTTTAGTTACTTCACCTAAGATGCGAACGGCCAGTCCCGGGCCGGGGAAGGGCTGGCGCTGCAGAATGTCTTCGGGCATGCCGAGATCGCGGCCGATTCTGCGGACTTCATCTTTGAACAGGTCCTTCAGAGGCTCGATGAGCTTGAGCTTCATCTTCTCGGGCAATCCGCCAACGTTGTGGTGCGACTTGATGACCTCCGACGGGCCGCGGACGGAGCGCGATTCGATCACATCGGGATAGAGCGTCCCCTGAACCAGCCACTCGACTTCGCCTTCGTCCTTGTTTTGCAGGATACGATGCGCTTCGTCGTCGAAAACTTCGATGAACTCGTTGCCGATGATCTTTCTTTTCTTCTCCGGATCGGTCACGCCCGCAAGCTTCTTCATGAAGCGATCGGTGGCATCGACCGCGACCAGACGCAGTCCGAGATTGTCGCGCATGTTCTGTTGCACTTTTTCGAATTCGTTCTTGCGCAGGACTCCATTGTTGACGAACACGCATGTCAGCCGCGATTTTCCGGACCCTTGGGCTCCGCTCAGGGCAGGCGCGTCGCGCATGGCGCGATCCACCAGCACGGCGGCTACCGAAGAATCAACGCCGCCCGAAAGCGCGCAAATCGCCCGTCCGTTGCCGACTTGCTGGCGTACCTGCGCCACGGTCGCGTCAATAAAATGCTGCGGCGTCCAGGAAGGCTTGGCGCCGCAAATGTTGAGAGCGAAGTTACGCAGGATTTCCGAGCCGAGAGGCGTGTGGTGTACCTCGGGATGGAATTGCACCGCCCACATCTTGCGCGCCGCGTTTTCGATGGCCGCAAGGGCGTTGGGAGTCTTCGCCGTCAGCCGGAATCCCGCCGGCAGTTCTTCCGCCGAGTCGCCGTGCGACATCCAGACGGAAAGCTGTTGGGGCAGTCCCTGAAAAAGCTGCGAGTCGGAATGCTGGATTTCGACCTGCGCGTGGCCGTACTCGCGTTTCGCCGCCGGGCGCACTTTTCCGCCCAGCGCATACACCATGAACTGGAGTCCGTAGCAGATGCCCAGCACCGGGACGCCGAGATCGAAGACGCTCTTATCGGCCAGCGGCGCGTCTTTGTCGTACACCGACGAAGGCCCGCCCGACAGGATGATCCCGACCGGAGAATAGCTGCGAATCTCCTCCAGGCTGGCGTTGAAGGGAAGGACGACCGAGAAAATCTTCTGTTCGCGGATGCGGCGGGCGATCAACTGCGAATACTGCGCGCCGAAGTCGAGGACTACGATCGATTGGGTTTCCACGGATGAGTTTCTCAGATTGAGGGCGCGGTTGCAAACAAAAGCCAATGCCTTCACCATGGGGAACAGAGATGGACACGAGGGGCAACTTCAGGTTTACGCTGTGTTCGTCTGTGTGACTCCGTGGTTAGCAGCGCACTTTACCGCACGACGATGTTGACCAGTTTTTTCGGCACGACGATGACTTTCACTATCTGCTTGGCGGCAATCGCCGCCTTCACTTTTTCATCAGCGAGCCCTGCCTGCTTGATTTCGTCCTCGCTCGCCGCTGCCGGTACCACCACCAGCCCGCGCAATTTCCCGTTGACCTGCACCGGAATTTCGATTTCATCCTCGGCGGCCAGAGCCGGATCGTGTTTCGGCCACGACGCTTTCAGCAGGTTGCCCGTCTCGCCCGCCATCTCCCACAATTCGTGAGCCAGATAAGGCGCCATGGGAGCCAGGAGTAAGGCGATGTTGCGCTGCACGTCCAAGATCAACGATGGGGGAACTCGTCCCCCGGCGATAGCTTCTTCTGCGCTATAGATTTCGTTGACCAGTTCCATGATGGCGGCGATGCAGGTGTTGAAGTGCCAGCGCCCCTGGAAATCGTGGCTGACGCGTTTAATGGTCTGATGCAGCTTCCGCTGAAGGGACCGAGCTTCGGATGACAATTCAGTGGGCGGAACGTTGTCCGCTTGCGGCGAATTCCGCACCTGGCGATTGCGCAAGTAGAACCGATATAGCCTGCCTAAAAATCTTTGGATCCCCTCGATTCCCGATTCCTGCCAATCGAGATCGCGATCGGGAGGCGCGGCAAACAAGCTGTACAGGCGGGTAGCGTCAGCTCCGTAGCGCGCCACCATGTCATCGGGCGATACCACGTTCCCCAGATTCTTTGACATCTTGGCGCCGTCTTTAATCACCATTCCTTGCGTGAACAAACGCGTCACCGGCTCGTCGTTCTTTACCAGCCCCATATCACGCATGAACTTGGTCCAGAAGCGCGAATAGATCAGGTGGAGAATGGCGTGTTCCACGCCGCCGATATATTGATCGATGGGAAACCAGTAGGCGATGGTCGCGGTGTCGAAAGGCGCGCCCGAATTGTGCGCATCGGCGTAGCGGTAGAAATACCAGGAGGAATCGACGAACGTATCCATGGTGTCGGTTTCGCGTCGCGCGGGGCCGCCGCACTTCGGGCAAGTGGTGTTCAGAAATGACGGCACACTTGCCAGCGGCGATCCGCCGGCCAGCGTAATCGGCACATTGTCGGGCAAGAGCACTGGCAGATCTTTTTCCGCCAAGGGCACGACGCCGTCTTTCTCGCAATACACCATGGGAATCGGCGTGCCCCAATAGCGCTGCCGCGAGATGCCCCAGTCTTTAATGCGGAACGTGACTGTAGCTTTGCCAAAATTCTTTTCCTCTGCCATCGCCGACATGCGGGCAATGGCTTCTTCGCAGCCGAGTCCGCTGAACTCGCCCGAGTTCACCAGAATGCCGTCGGTCGGGGTAAAGGGAAGCGGCGGCGCGGTCATGGTTTCTTCCGGATCGGTGCTGGCCGGCAAAATCACCAGCCGGATTTCCAGCTTGTACTTTTGCGCAAATTCATAGTCGCGCTCGTCGTGCGCGGGCACGCTCATGATTGCGCCGGTGCCATAGTCCATCAGAATGTAATTCGCGACCCACACCGGCACCGCCTCGCCGTTGTATGGATTCTTGGCGTAGCGCCCGGTGAATACGCCATGCTTCTCGATATTGCCGATATCGCCCGCTTCCTTGGCGCGGCGCTGCTCCGCGATCAACTGTTCCACCTGGGCCCGCAGTTCGGCGTTGCGGGCGATCAGGTCCGTGACGATAGGATGCTCGGGTGCCAACTGCACCGAGGTCGCGCCATAAATCGTATCCACCCGCGTGGTGAAAACGGTAATCGTCGATCCCGCCGGACCCACGGTTCCACCCAAATCGAAATCCACCAGCGTGCCTTCGCTGCGCCCGATCCAGTTCTGTTGCATGATGCGAACTTTTTCCGGCCAGCCCTGCAGTTTTTCCAGATCGCGCAGCAATTCGTCGGCGTACTTCGTGATGCGCAAAAACCATTGTTCCAGTTCGCGCTGCTCAACAGGAGTGTCCTCATGCCGCCAGCACATTCCACCCACAACCTGCTCGTTCGCCAGCACCGTGGCGCATTTCGGACACCAGTTGACCTTGCTGTTCTTGCGATACGCCAATCCCGACTGGTAGAGCTTCAAAAAGAACCACTGATTCCAGCGATAGTAATCGGGCAGGCAGGTGGTAACCTCGCGCGACCAGTCATAAGCGAAGCCGAGGCGCTTCATTTGAACCTTCATAGCCGCAATGTTCGAGAGCGTCCACTCCTTTGGCGGAGTGTTGTTCTTGATCGCAGCATTTTCAGCCGGCAAGCCGAAGGAATCCCAGCCCATGGGATGAAGCACGTTGTAGCCGTTCATCCACATGTAGCGAGCCAGCGCATCGCCGATCGAGTAATTGCGGACGTGACCCATGTGCAGGGCGCCGGAAGGGTAGGGAAGCATCTCCAGCACGTAGTATT
>PLBE01000047.1 GCA_003134435.1 Acidobacteriaceae bacterium | reverse complement strand
AATGCAAAGCAGGGCACTCAAATTCGTGCTCCTCATCGGGGTCGTGAGTTTTTTTGCCGACTTCACCTATGAAGGCGCCCGCAGCGTCACAGGACCATATCTGGCAATCCTGGGAGCGAGTGCCACGTTGGTCGGTTTTATTGCTGGTCTCGGGGAACTGCTCGGATATGGTCTACGCCTGGTTTCAGGGCGGCTCAGCGAGCGCACCGGCGAATTCTGGCCGATTACTATATTCGGCTATATCGTTCAAATGAGCGCAGTACCACTCTTGGCCTTGGCTCCGAATTGGCAGATCGCCGGCTTGCTGATCGTAGTTGAGCGTATTGGGAAGGCCATCCGCAATCCTCCGCGCGATGTCATGCTTTCACACGCCGCCAAGCAGATGGGATATGGGTGGGGTTTCGGATTACACGAAGCGCTAGACCAGTTCGGCGCGCTATTTGGGCCGCTTGTGGTTGCCGCCGTTCTCGCTAGCCGAGGGAACTACCGCACGGCTTTCGCCGTGCTACTCGTTCCTGCGATTGTGACCCTGACTCTCTTGGTGATTGCTCGATTCCTCTATCCGCGACCAGAAGACATGGAGATCAAGGTTCCGAATATCGAGGCAGCAGGATTGCCCCGCAGCTTCTGGATCTATCTCGCTGGAGCAGCTCTTGTCGCGGCTGGATTCGCGGATTTTTCCCTGGTTGCCTATCATTTTCAAAAGGCTTCGGTCATTCCTGGCACGTGGGTTCCGGTCTTTTATTCCGTGGCAATGGCAGTGAGCGGCATCGGATCGCTTTTGTTCGGACGATTATTTGATCGCGTCGGACTATGGATACTGGTACCTCTGACAGTGATCTCCGCCGCATCGGCTCCGCTGGTCTTCCTTGGCAGCTTCTGGCTCGCCCTTATCGGCTCCGCACTATGGGGTTTGGGAATGGGTGTACACGAATCCATCATTCCAGCTGCGGTCGCGACTATGGTGCCGCAACAGCGCCGGCCTTCCGCGTACGGGCTCTTTACCGCGGGCTATGGAGTGTGCTGGTTCATCGGCAGCGTGATTATGGGGAGGCTTTACGACGTTTCCATCTCAGCACTAATCATCTTTTCGGTTGTCGCTCAAATAGCTGCAATTCCGGTATTCATGATTGTAAGAAAGCGACCCGACATTTTACCCAGTTGAGCCGATGAAAACTGAGGCTGGTGTAACGACAACTTTGGGTGCTGATTTGGAATCCAACATAAGACAATGAAGATACCCGAACAAAGGCCATGTCATCCGAACCTCACCAAAGCCGAAGAAGAAAACTATGACATCGATTCCTCGAAGGTAACGGAGGAATTAGAAGAGTGTTCGTCAGCAGAGAAAAAATAAAAAAACAAATCCACGAAGGATCGTAGATCTGAGCTTCCTCCGCGCTCTCCAGCGAGAGTCTCCGCGAAAACCACCCATCGCGCATGAGAAAACTTCATCCGACAGGATTGTCTTCATGGACTGTCAAAAGGAGATTGTGGCCTTTGGAGGCAGCGCAACTCTCACTACATAATGTCTCTCACCGTGAAGACAGCGTTGACGTTGCGATGTCCGACGATTAACTGAAGCGCTTGCAGATATGAATCATGTTCTTCCGCACTTGCCAGATCCCTACGCAAAGCGTCGTATTTGATGGCATAGCGCTGCATGTCTTCTGCGATTCGTTCCATGAGGGCGGCTTCGCGATTTAACAGAAACTTCCGAAAAGATTCATTGTCGGTTCGGTGCAATATCAACTGCAAGTGGGGCAGACACAGAGCCGAAAGTGTGAGCTTGCTGAGGTCACTGACCTGGGTAACTCTGCTGAGAATAGAAGCGATGGTTTGGTCTTCGGTCGCCCAACGAACCTCGCACGCAGGACAGTCTGACGCAAGGAGCGGCGAAGAGAACTTGGTCTGTGCGGCCCCATCGGTTGCAAGAGAACGCAGATGGCTTGCTATTCGATTTAGGAGGGCAGGATACGCCGTGCAGACACTGCGGGGCGAAGCAATTTGCTCGTAGTGCCAAGTGTGCAGGGGGCAAAACCCTCCCTCTTTGGCGTGCTGTTCCTGGGTGCCCGGTCGTGTGCTCAGGTTATATTGATATCGCGCCAAGAACTTCATGGTCTTGCCCATCACTGCCCTGCAAACCTCGCAGGTGCCGACAGTTCCGGACCTCACGTTGGCAGCGGGCAGAGGTTCAAAAGCCGCATCGTTCGTTTGTCCCGAGCCACTGGACGAGTCTGGATCAACCCGCTGCCTCAAAGTATGCGACCTGGCGATTAGGTTTTCCGCTTCGGATTCCGGCAAAGACTGCAGTTCGACGAACGTGCGATCACACATGGAAGACAAGAAGAGCTGTGCCCTGTGGTTGGCCAAGAATTGCACTAGAGCCCCCTCAAAATCCAATAGCCCGCTTTGCTGGAGCTTTTCCGCATCGCCCATTTGCTTCCCTAACAAGCCATCCCTCGCCGAGACTGAAAACGGATGGAATGCCTTACTTCCCACAATGCTGCGGGCGGTTTTCTCTACATAGCGAACCACTTCCTCGCGCGCTTCCGCTGGCACGGTGTCCTGCTTGTTGATCACGATGAAGACGGCACGCACGGAGGCCGAAGCATAGTGAAGAAATCGCATCTCGTCCTCTGTGAGCGGACTCTCGTAACTCGTGACCAGAATCAGTACATCGATTTCTGGAATGAATCGCTCCGTCGTTTTCGTATTCTCGAAAATGGCGGATCCGAGGCCCGGAGTGTCTACGAAGAAGAATCCTCGGCGAAGAATTTCTGCCGGGAGTTGAATCTCGGCTGACTCAATCCGCTTTGCATTTCCCGGATTTCCTTTCTCGGTGACGTATTCAGGCAATTCTTGGAGCGTGGCCTCTCCTCGCAATCTCGTACCTTCGTAATTGAGCAAAACTCGCTCGCTGGTGCCATAACGCACATACGTGATCACGGAGGTCAGCGGCACGATACCTGTCGGAAGACGATCCATGCCGAGAACCGCATTCATCAACGAAGACTTTCCCCGACTAAACCGCCCGGCAACGACAACCGTGAAACGGTCTTCCGCCAAACGGGTTAGCAGTGCACGCCAGGGTCGTTCCGTGTCGTACCTCTTGTTCGGATCTTGCTCCCTTTCGGAAGCGATGAGCTGCCCGGCACGGATCAGTTCGGCCAGTTCGAATTTGATTTGCTCGTATGTTTTCAAGTCCATGGTTTCAGACTCCGTTGTGGTTTCGACCGGTCGCACGAGGCGGTGACTCGGTT
>PLBE01000175.1 GCA_003134435.1 Acidobacteriaceae bacterium | reverse complement strand
CTCCAAGGTCTGCAGTCTGGCCGCCCACTTCTCGAAAAACGCGGGAATTGGGAAGGGACGATTCGCGCCGAGTCGAATCCGACGACCCGGGCGTTCAGCGAGTCGCTGGCGTTCGCACCGTTCGGGGAGCGCTACGCGCTGAAGGGCGCTCCGTATAATGTGGACAGTTTCACGGGCAGTCCCGACCAGTTGGTGAGCGACGAATACGACTTCACGGCCCGACTTGAAATGATCGCGAAAAGCCAGCCAATTCGCGGTTTTATCTTCTCGAACCGCACTGCGGAGAATTCTAAGACTGTCTTCTAAGACCGCGACTCAGGACTCAATGGATTTTAATTCACCGTAATCACGAGGTTGTGATCGGCAATCTTCCCCGCTTTTCCGGCCACTCACAAGGCTGCACTGCATGAAAGGCAGGGAGGTAAGTACTTCCGTTGACCGCAAATTGTGTAGCAGGTAAGATTCCGGCTGGATGGCGCCGGAGACTCCAATCGTCGGGCAAGTCCTGGGCCATTACCGGGTGATGGAGCAAATCGGGGCGGGAGGAATGGGCCTGGTGTTCCGGGCTTCCGACCAGCAACTCGAACGTGACGTCGCCATCAAAGTGCTCCCGCTGGGAATGCTCTCGGACGAAGGCGCGCGCAAACGCTTCCGTCGTGAGGCGCTCACGCTCGCCAAGTTGAACCATCCCAACATCGGAACGGTTTACGAATTCGGCAGCCACAACGGGCTGGATTTCCTGGTCATGGAATATGTCGGGGGGGCTCCTGTCGATGCCAAGCTGGGATTCGGTCCGCTGAAACAAAAGGACGTTTTGCGCCTGGGGTTTCAACTCGCGGACGGTTTGGCGAGCGCGCACGAGCACGGCGTCATTCATCGCGACCTGAAGCCGGCGAACATGCGGTTGACCGAGGACAATCGGCTGAAGATCCTCGATTTCGGGCTGGCGCAGTTTGTCCGGCAGGAAACTGATCTCGGAGTGACCGCCAGCATTTCGGAAAGCAAGCAAGTTGCGGGCACGCTTCCTTATATGTCCCCGGAGCAATTGCGCGGGGAGGTGACCGATCAGCGTTCGGATATCTGGTCGGCTGGCGCGGTTTTGTATGAATTGGTGACTGGGAAGCGTCCGTTCCCGTTCTCGCAGGTGCCCTTGCTGATCGATGCCATCCTGAACAAGCCTCCGGAGCCGCCGAGCGCGCTCAATCCCGACATCTCTCCGGGGCTGGAGGTGGCGATTCTCAAATGTCTCGACAAAGATCCGGAGCGGCGCTATCAATCGGCGCGGGAGTTGAGGGTCGACCTCGACCGGCTGACGATGCCGGTTTCGCAAGTACCTTCGGCTCCGGTTTCAGCGCGAACCCGGATTCCCGAGATGCCCGCGACGCTGCCGGAGACTGCGCCCGCGACGGTCGCGAAATCAAAGGCTGGAGAGGCGGCAGTTCTGGCGGCTGTGATCGTGCTGCTTCTGGCGGGAATGCTTTCGTATTTGCATTTTCGGGGGAAGGCGCCGGCGGAAAGAACCGCCAAACCGTTGAACCGGCGGCGCACCGTGGCCGTCCTGAACTTTAAGAATTCCACGTC
Source organism: Acidobacteriaceae bacterium (assembly GCA_003134435.1). Lineage (GTDB taxonomy): Bacteria > Acidobacteriota > Terriglobia > Terriglobales > Acidobacteriaceae > Acidiflorens. The sequence goes on along the minus strand of PLBE01000175.1, from coordinate 10,264 downwards.
CCGCCCCGAAGCGGCATGGCTGTCGACCGCGCTGCCCGAGATGTTGACCACTGAACTGGCGGCGGGCGAGAGATTGCGCACGATTACGGGGGAGGAAGTCGCGCAGATGAAGATGAATCTAGCGCTGCCCGACTCCGACACGCTGGCGGCTTCGACTTTGTCTCAGGTAGGCAAGACGCTGGATGCGGACCTGGTGGTGCTCGGTTCTTACGTGGCGTTGTCGGGGGGCAAACTGCGAGTCGATCTTCATCTGCAGGATGTGTCCGCCGGTGAAACCCTGATCTCGGTCAAGGAAACCGGAGACGAAAGCAATTTGTTTGATCTGGTGAGCCGAGCTGGCGTGCAGCTCAGGGAAAAGTGCGACGCGGGGCAGGTGAACGCGCAAGAGCAAGCCAGTGTGCGCGCCGCCTTTCCCGCGACTCCGGTGGCGTCGAAGCTGTACGCCGAAGGTCTGGCAAAACTGCGCGTGAACGATGCCATTGCGGCTCGCGACCTTCTGCAAAAGGCGGTGGCAGCGGACCCGGGCTATGCTTTGGCCCACTCCGCACTGGCGGCAGCGTGGACTCTTCTCGGGTATGACGAGAAAGCACGCCTGTCGGCCAAGAGCGCTTATGAACTCTCGGCATCGCTGAACCGCGAGGACCGCCTGCTGATCGAAGCGCGATACCGCGAAACTTCGAAGGAGTGGGACAACGCGGCCGAGAATTACCGCACACTTTTTGGTTTCTTCCCCGATGACCTGGAATATGGCCTGCTGCTGGCCCGGGCGCAAACTCGCGGAGGAAAAGGGAAAGAAGCTTTGGCGACGGTGGAATCGCTGCGCCGATTGCCGGCGGGCGACGATGCGCGGATCGAATTAGCCGCCTCCGAGGCCTGGCGGTCGCTCGGCGACTTCAAGCAGGGAGAGGCCCTTGCGGCGCAGGCAGAGGAGAAAGCGAAGGCTCAAAACGCGAAACTACTTCTGGCGCGCGCTCTCTACCAGCAGGGGCTGGCGCTGGAAAATCTGGGCGACGCGAAGGGGGCCGCGGCCGCGGCGGAGGAAGCGGGGCTCATCTATCAGGCGGTCGGCGACCGCTATGGGCTGGCCAGCACGCTCGAAGTGACCGGAAACGTCCTCACCGATCACGGCGATTATCCCGGTGCAATCGCGAAATTCAACAGCGAACTCGCCATTGCCCGCGAGGTGGGCAATCGCAGGGCGGAAGCCTCGGCTCTTAACAATATGGCACTCGTCCTGAATCAGCAGGGAGACGGCGAACAGGCTCGAAGAATGTACGAGAAGGCTCTCCCGGTCTCACGCGAGGTGAGCGACAAATACAACTACGCCACGACTCTGATCAATATCGCGGGCATCACGATGGAGGAGGGGGACCTGTCCGGGGCGCGGAAGACTTACGACCAGGCGCTGGCACTCTACCGGGAAATCAATAACCAGGATGGGATCGCATCTTCACTCACGGCGATTGGCACGGTGTTGGATTGTGAAGGCGACTCCGCTGCCGCCAAGAAAATGCTGGAGCAGGCTATGGCTCTCGATCTTGCGGGCGGACAAACCAATCCCGCGATCGACAAACTCATCGACATGGGCGACGCGATGCAACACCTGGGCGATTTGCCGGGAGCTCGAAAAAATTATGAAAACGCTCTCGCCCTGGCCCGCACTGCCGGGGACAAAAGTATGGCCGCTTACGCTCTTGCAGGCCTGGGAAGCCTGGCATTGAAGGGGGCCGATTTCACAACGGCGCGCAAGGATTACGAGGAGGCTCTTTCCCTGCGCAACGAGTTGGGTGAGAAAGCTACGATCGCAGCGACGCAGGTGGCGATCGCAAGATTGGCGATTGAAGAAGGCCATCCAGGAGCGGCGGAACGACCTGCGCGGGAAGCTCGCGACGAGTTTCAGCAGGCGCGCAAGAACGACGATCAGATTTCCGCAACGGCGGTGCTGGCAGGCGCGCTGTTGGCGGGAGGAAGGCGTGAGGATGCGGTCAAAGAGGTGGCGAAGACTGCCGCGCTGGCCGCGAGGAGCCAGAATCTGAGCGTGCAGTTAGCCTTCGCAGGCGCCAGAGCGAGCGTCGAAGCGGGTTCTCAGAACGTTGCCGCAGCCAAGACCCTCCTCAAAGAAACCCTGGCCAAGGCGACGAAGTCGGGCTATGCCGGTGAGCAGTTCGAATCCCGCCTGGCGCTTGAAGAGATCGAGATGAAGTCGGGTAAGTCAGCGACATCCCGCGCCCGGCTGGCACAGTTACAGAAAGAAGCCAAAGAAAGAGGATTCGATCTGATCGCTAAGAAAGCGGAGGCGGCTGCGCTTTAGTGTAGTGCACATCGATTCGGCGTGAAGGGTTCCGCTTAACCGGGGAGATCAAGGGCTTAACCACGGGGGGAAACCGGCGAGTTAGGAGTGTCGATCTTTTCGACGCACCACGCGAGAAGAATCCAGTTGGCGTCGTGCGCAAAGTCTTTCATCTTGACATGCGATTCGCCGCCACCGATAATTGCGGCCCAAATCCGCAAGTTGTTTGCGCTTGAGTCTCATTCTTCCGTCTTCTGTGTGAGCGTTGTTTCCAGCATCGGGGCCAGTTCCAGAACATTCCAAGTCAAAAGGGAGAAGCCATGGTTGTCAGAGGGACGGTTGTCAGCATGACGCAGGATAGGATTTCTGTTCGCGGAACTCGCGGGCGGGCGACAACCACGGTACTGGCATTGGCGATCGTGCTTGCGGTCGCAGGGTTCGCGACCGGACCGGCCGAGGCGCAAAATTTCTCCACGCTGGCCACCTTTAACTTCACGGATGGCGCAATACCATATGCTGGACTGGTGCAGGGCGCGGATGGGAACTTCTACGGGACGACGGTGGCAGGTGGGGCCAACTGCAGCAATCAATCTGCTTTCTGTGGCACAGTCTTCAAAGTCACGCCAAGCGGGATCCTGACGACGCTTTACAACTTTTGTTCGCAAAGCAATTGCACGGACGGCGCATTTCCATACACGGCGTTGATCCAGGCTTCCGATGGGAGCTTCTACGGGACGACGGTGGTAGGTGGGGCGTCCGGGGCAGGGACGATCTTCAAGGTCACACCTGGCGGAACGTTGACGACGCTGTACAGTTTCTGCCCGCAGAGCGGTTGCCCGGACGGAGCGGAACCGTTCGGGGCGCTGCTGCAGGGCAGCGATGGGAATTTCTACGGGACCACATACCTTGGCGGGACGGGCCAGTCGTGCACGCTCAACAACGGTAGCTCTGAGTGCGGGACGGTTTTCAAAATCACGCCCAGCGGTACGCTGACGACGCTCTACAATTTCTGCTCGCAAAGCAATTGCACGGACGGAGACAGTCCGAACGGGGCGTTGATCCAGGCTTCCGATGGGAACTTCTACGGGACCACCACGTATGGCGGGGCCAACAAGTCGTGCACGAACGGTAACGGCGATACTGGCTGCGGCACGGTCTTCAAAATCACTTCGAGCGGGGCGCTGACGACTCTCTACAACTTCTGCCCGCAAAGCGGGTGCGCGGACGGCGCGGAACCCGGCTCGGGGTTGATTCAGGGCACGGATGGGAACTTCTATGGGACGACCATCTTTGGCGGGGCCAACTCTTCGTGCTCAGAGAACGACATCGGTTGCGGAGTGGCTTTCAAAATCACACCCGGCGGTACGCTGACGACGCTGTACAGTTTCTGTTCGCAAAGCAATTGCACGGACGGCACACTTCCGTACGCAGCGTTGATCCAGGGCGCTAATGGGAACTTCTATGGAACAACTTTAGCTGGCGGCGGGACCAACAACTATGGCACGGTGTTCACGTTGTCTGCGGGCGGCGGTACAGGGAACCAGGGTTCCTTTGCCTACATCGCCGGTTCAGGCGGTGTGTCGCTGTTGGATACGACAACCGACCTCGTGGTCAACGCAATACCCATCTCCGGCGAGCCCTATGAGTTAGCGGTATCGCCAGACCAAACCAAGGTCTATGTGGCGGACAACGCCGGCAACAGCGTTTCGGTGGTTGCCACGGCAAACAACACGGTGACGGCGACGATTCCGGTTGGACTGGGTCCGGACGGGGTAGCGGTGACGCCCAATGGGCAATTTGTGTATGTTGCCAACAACGACGCCAACAACCCGACCAGTAACACCGTCTCCGTGATCAGCACTGCCAGCAACAGCGTGGTTCAAACGGTCACTGTGGGACCAGCGCCATTTTTGCCCAAAGTGACGCCGGATGGAAGCCTCGTTTATGTTGCGAGCACTCAGGGCAACGAGCTGTCGGTGATCAACACGTCAACCAATACGGTTACCGCGACGGTTCCGATCACGGCCCCAACAGGACTGGCTTTTGCTCCGAACGGAGCTTTGGCTTATGTGGCTCAGTTTGCCAGTCCCGGGACCCTGACGGTGCTTGCCGTCCCCAGCAACCGAGTGGTGGCCACGATTCCGCTGGGATCGGCTTCCGCGAACCCGATCAAAGTTGCGATTACTCCGGACGGCTCGCTGGTTTACGTGACCAATCTTAGTTCCAACAATGTTTCGGTCGTCGAGACGGGCAGCAATTCTGTGATCGCGACGGTGCCGGTCGGAAACCAACCCTATGCCATTGCCGTTTCCACGGACGGGAGTCAGGTATATGTGGGGAATGCCGCGGACGGCACCATCTCAGTGATAAGTACTGCGACGAACTCGGTGGTCGCTACGGTTCCGGTAGCGGACGGAGTTTTTGGCATCGCAGTGGCCTCGGCGCCGCCGATGTCTCAGCCCATCACGCAGCCGTTGAGTCCGACGCAGCCGAACGTATTTAATTTTGGGACGAACAACCAGGTGGTGCAGTACCCGCCGGGGACGAATTTCTCGGGCGTGAACATGACCACAACCGCAGTGGAGATTACGCAGGCCCAGTTCCAGCAACGGGTAGCGGGGACGAAGTTTGCCAGCGCCGCCTGCATCGTGTATTCGGGAACGGGGGGCAACTGCATCGACTATCAGGTAACGTGTTCGGACAATAGCGGCAACCCGATCACCTGCCCGGGCGAACCGCAGCCGACGATCGCGGTGCAAACCAGCTTTACGACTGCGCAAACCATCGTCAATCCGGGCTACCTGACCACTCCCATTGGCCAGAACCAGTGGACCAACATTTTTACGGGATATGCCGATCCCACCGTAAAAGGGAGGACGGTGGGCTTCTCGGAGTTTGTGGCGGTGGATCTGGGCGCCACCAATCCTCAAGGTCTGGCGCAATTCAAGCTACTTCATCCCGTGTTTCCGAAGAAAATCGGCTTGGGGCGCGAGCACCCGACGCCGGTGGCCATTCGATTGACATCGGTAGCCACGGGAAAGCCGATCACCGACGCCCGGGTGGGAATCTCGGTGGTGATGATCGCCGATGGCAAGGGGAATCCCACGCAGCAGGTTGTGCTATCGAAGCTCAGTGCCTTTAAGCAGGAAGGCGCACCCGGGACTTACAAACTGAATCTGCACACGGCGAAGTATGCGCTGGGTACTTACACGGTGACGATCTATGGGAACGCGTTCCCGGCGTATCAGGGGCAGCTCCAGATTGTGAAGTAGGAAATTCCGGCGAAATAAGTACGACGAAGCTCGTCGGGAATGATGAAATCGCGCGCTGGACAATCAAGCCAATGCACGATGCGCATTGCCAGCTTCATAGAGATCGCGAAGCGCGCGCGTTTTAGTCCGCTGACTTGGCTGGGAGTGCATCGCAATTCATGCGCGAGTTGCGGCCATGAGAGGCCCCGTTGACGGCGCTGCGCATCAAGCGAGTCATAGAGTTTCTGAAGGTTCCACCGCAACCGGCGATCGTTGGCGGCATCCTCGCGCTTTACGTCTCTGGCCTCCATTTCAGCATCTCCGCCGCCATCGGTTTCGTCTCGCTGTTCGGCGTGTCAGTGATGGACGGAATCCTAATGATCACCTTCTACAATCAGGAGCTCACACACGGCTTCGCGCCGGTCGATGCGATGTATCGCGCTGCCTCCACACGTATGCGGCCCCTGCTGATGACGGCTCTCTCGGCGTGCATTGGTCTGCTGCCCGCGGCAATCTCAACGGGTATCGGCAGCCAGGTGCAGCGCCCGCTCGCAACCGTGATCGTGGGTGGAATGTTAGTTGGCCCCGTGATGCTGCTTCTCGCCGTGCCTGCACTGCGAATGATCTTCCTGGGCGGCGAACATCACTTAGGCCCACACAGCTCGGAAGCGAAGGAATCACAATGAAGATTTCTCGCCTTGTTTTCTTGATGATCAGCAGCGCGTTGACGCTCGCCGCCAGTGATGCGACTGCGTCGGAACCAGCGCCACAGAGGTTAGAAGGCGCCGCGAGCACAGAGTCTGCCGGCAAACACCGAGTCCAGCATCGTGCTGCAAAGGCGAATCAAGTGCCCAAACCTCCACACGTAGCGAACACGAATCGGCTCAAACGCCCTGCGAACGGCCAGGCGAGGTCTACGAGTGCAACTCCTCGCCTTCGTACGCCGTCCGGACTAAGCCAGTCCGTCGTGGTTGAGAAAAGAGGATCGATCCGAAAGAAGGCCGTGACCAGCGTTTCTGCCGTGCAGCGGCCGAGTATGCTCCCGTCTTCCTCTCCGTCGCTCGACAACCATCGGCATCGTGGCCCGAATCCCGCGGTGGTTGGCGGACTCGGAACCTCAAAACCCGGCGACACATGCGCGATCAACGGAAGCCGTATGAGCCGCAAGCCCTAAAGGAACAGATTTTGATGATTCCGACTCGCAAATCGCGTCTCTGCCGCTTGCTAACGACTTCGGCATTGCTCTTGACCTTGTTGCTACTTACCTCCGCTTGCGTGGTGGGGCCGAGGTTCAAGAAGCCTGCGGCTCCCGATGTCGGAGGCTACACTCCGGTTCCGATTAAGAACACCACCGGCACGCCTAACGTTGCGGGCGGGGAGGCACAACATCTCGAAGAGGGCGGCGACATTCCGGGCGATTGGTGGACCTTGTTTCATTCCAGGGCGCTCAACGACTTGATCGAGCGTGCGCTGAAAGCCAACCCTGATCTCAAGGCGGCGCAAGCGGCGTTGCTGGTTGCAAGGGAGAATGTGCTGGCACAGCGGGGCGCCTACTATCCGAGTGTGTCGGGCAGTTTCTCGGCGACGCGTGCAAAGACATCTAACGAACTTTCGCCCGTGCCGAACGCCAGCGTTTTTCAGTACAGCCTCTTCACCCCAGAGGTGAGCGTTTCGTTCGTCCCGGATGTCTTCGGCTTGAACCGGCGAACGGTCGAGTCTTTGAAGGCGCAGCAGGAGCAAGCCCGCTTTGCCCTGGCGGCAACGGATATCACACTCAGTTCCAACGTCGCCGCCACAGCCATCCAAGAGGCTTCGCTGCGGGCACAAATTGATGCGACCAACGAGCTGATCAAGATCAACACGAATATGTTGGAGATTCTCCGCAGCCAGTATGCCAAGGGATATGCCAGTGAGCTTGACGTGGCGGCGCAGGAATCGCAGCTTGCTCAAGTCGCCGCCACGTTGCCGCCGCTGCTGAACCAGTTGGCGCAGCAGCGAGACCTGCTTACCGTGTTAGCGGGAGGTTTCCCCGATAAAGATCTGCCTGAGAAATTTGAACTCTCGAATTTGCAACTGCCGCAAGAACTGCCGGTGAGCCTTCCTGCGAAACTGGTGGAGCAACGTCCCGACGTGCGTCAAGCGGAAGAGAATCTGCATTCCGCGAGCGCGCTGATTGGGGTTGCGCGTGCCAACCGGCTGCCGAACTTTAACCTGACCGGGGACATCGGCGGCATGGCACTCGCCTTTGCCAATATATTCTCCGCCGGGAATGGGTTTCGCGACGTAACAGCCGGCGTCACGCAGCCGATATTCGATGGCGGAACTCTGATGCATCGAGAGCGTGCGGCGAGAGCAGCCTATATTCAGGCCAACGAGCAATACCGCAGCACAGTCCTCACTGCATTTCAAAATGTGGCGGATACGCTGAATGCGCTCCAACAAGATGCGGACGGGCTAAAAGCTGCCGCTGCCTCGAAAGACGCTGCCGCCGTTACTCTCGACCTAGCCAAAAAGCAGTTTCAGGCCGGCTATGTCAACTATCTGGGATTATTGAGCGCGGAGCAAGCGTATCAACAGGCCGTGATTAACCTGGCGCAAGCCCAAGGCAATCGTTACGCCGACACGGCAGCATTATTCCAGGCCCTTGGCGGCGGGTGGTGGAACCGCACGGATGTCCCGTAGTAGCTCCGCCAAGAACGAGGAACGGCAACATCCTGCTGCGGCTTTTAGCCGACGGCACTCAGAACTCCGCTGTCTACGAAATTCGCGGTGGCTGAGAAACACATAGCTGGCCTGTCCTCCGTTGCGGAAAATCGCGCAGATGCCTCCTAAGAGTTGTGGTTTCTTGGATCATCGTTCCTACTGACGTATTCAAGCCCAAGCGGCCCAATCGCGGTGACTTGCGTTATGTACTCACTGGATTTCGCCCAGTGGAAATGGGACGTATTGCCGGGCAGAACGATGACGCTCCCGGGCGGATAGGCCTGCAGCTTTTCCGGATTGAACTGGTCGCCCAGGCCGATGTAGAAAACGCCCGAGATCACCGTATACACTCGGTCCTCCGGGTGTCGATGTGGCATCAGCTTAACGCCATGGGGCACTCGAACCCTGATCGTGTAGGGACCAGATTCCGAGGGCTGACCCACGATGAGAGCCATGCGGACCGAAGGTGGGAAAGCTGCGAAGGGCTCCCAATTGATGTCTTCGGACAGGACCGATTTGAAAACGTCCTGGCCTGGCTGATGCGCTGCAACCATACCTTGTTGTGGTCTCGTGATCACTCCTGTTGTCTCATTTGGCATATAACGTTCCTCGTAATCCAGGCGTAGAAGACACTTCCGATTGGACAGAGGAGAACGTTGGGGGCTGCACACTTGATGGAGTCGCTCGGCGGCGCCTAGCCGGACACTCGATCTCGAAGCACGCAGCCGTTCAACGCTTCTGGTACGGGTGGAAGATGTAGTCTTTCGCCTTGACTGGCGTATGGCACGCGTATCCGCAGTCTGAAGGGCTTTTGGCATCGGCCGTGAACTTATCGGTTGCGGGGTCGTAGTTGAATACCGCGTATCCCCATCCGCCGCTTTTCGAAAACCTCTTGCTGTCCTTTTCCATCACGAAAGCCTGGGAAAAGACGTCGGGTACTTCCACGGCGAAAGGCGCCTCCGTGCTCTTTTTCAACTTCCACTGGAGCTTGACGATCATGGACCCCTCCGGGAAAGGCTGGCCGTTACCGGGGGCGCCGGCTTTATACGCGTTGATCATCGTGGGATTCGCGACGATCACCTTGAGTATTTCGGTGGTTCGGGCGGAGGAGACGTCAGCCCAGTCCTCGTATCCCCTGAAGTCGGAGAACGCAATTCCGCCCGGCGATACCAGCGAATACTTGTCCTTGTCCTGGCTTTGCGCGTGAAGGACTATGACGCCGAGCACAGCCACGGCTGTCGCGACGATGGTAAAGCCGCCGAGACGTTTCACAGGTGTGCGTGTTTCTATCCTTCGTTCTTGTTGTTCTTGCGCCACAGATTTCGTCACAAGTTCAGACATCTTCGTGTTCTCCTCACAAACAAAGTTTGTTAAGCCCGATCAACGTGCATCTTGGACGATTGCGATTAGGCCAGAGGCGAGGGTAGTAAAACAATTGGACTATGGTATCGGCGATACCTTCGTATCGTGCGGGAGGGGGGGCCTTCGCTTTGATCGATTTTCAGGCTAGCCGGATGGAGAAAAGCCGTGTGCCTCAGGCATCAACACATGACATTCGATATCAAAGTATGGGCGATACCATCGTCCAATTGCGCGGCTCGTTTCGTTCTGGCTGAATGGTCGTGCCATCTGGGCCAAATTGCGCGCTAGGGAGGGGACTCCGAACACCGTATTTGTAATGGGCACTGTACCGAAAGGAGCTATCAATGAACGCCATACAAGTCGACCAGAAGAGCTATGAGATGCCCCCGCGCGAGGGGATCAGCATTGCGCATTTTCTCACCGTCGCCGACGTTGAGCGATCAGCCCGCTACTACGAAAAGGTCTTCGGCGCTCGCATTCTGACCATGGGTGACGGGGACGCGCCTCCGTACCTTCAGCTTGCGAATATCTGGATGATCCTCAACGTTGGGGGCGGGCCGACTCCGGATAAGCCGACGGTAACGCTCAGCGTCCCCGACCCGAATCACATCAACAGCTTTCTGAATTTCCGAGTTGCGGATATTCAAGCGTGCTATGA
>PLBE01000059.1 GCA_003134435.1 Acidobacteriaceae bacterium | reverse complement strand
ACGGTGAAGGACCGAGTGGTGCAGATGGCGGTGAAGTTGGTAATCGAGCCATTGTTCGAGGCCGATTTCATGCCCTGTTCATTTGGATTCCGCCCGAAGAGAACGCCGCGCATGGCGTTGAGCGCGATAGTGCAAAGCGTCAATGACGGTTACTCCTTCGTGGTGGACGTTGATTTGAAATCCTACTTCGACACGATTTCGCACGAACTGCTTTTAGAGTTGGTGGGACGTCGGGTCGGAGACGTTCAAGTCTTACGCCTGATCCGAGCTTGGCTGAAAGCGGGAGTTATGGAGGAGGGCAAGGTGACTCACCCGGATCGAGGTTCGCCTCAGGGCGGAGTGATTTCGCCGACGCTGTCCAACATCTTTCTGCATGAGGTAGATCGTCAATGGTGCCGGCGCGACGGAATCGCGCTCGGCGGCGTTCGACTGGTTCGTTACGCGGATGACATGGTGCTGCTGGCGCGAACGGAACAAGAGGCGCGGGTGGCGTGGGAGCAACTGCAGGCTCAGTTTGCGGCTCTTCGCTTGGTGGTGAACCAGGAGAAGAGTCGACTGACAAAGCTGGCGGAAGGTTTCGCGTTTCTCGGTTTCGAATTCCGAAAGGCTCCGGGGCGGATGCTTTTGATGTGGCCTCGCGAAAAGGCGTGCCGCCATATCCGTCACCGGATTCGTGAAGCGGTTCGGTCCTTTCCGTCCAATGGGCAGGTCGGCGTGGTGATCCAGAAATTGAACCCGATCCTGAATGGGTGGTGCACCTATTTCCGGGTTGGCAACAGTAATCGGACATTCCATAAGGTGGACTGGGCCGTTCGGAGCGAGTTGCAGTTATGGCTTCGGCGCAAGCACCAATGCCCCTGGCGGACTGCTAAGAAACGATGGGGGTATCACTTCCTTCATGACCGATGTCGGCTGTACCACATGGTGGGAAAGGTGAGCCATCTGGAAGGATTGCGGCGCACGCCGCCGGACGAAGATGATCGGAGAGCTGGATGCGGGAAATCCGCACGTCCAGTTCGATGAGGGGAGGCAGGAAACGTGCGTTCGCGCGGCGCGCCTGTCTCCTACTCTACGGCGTCCCCAACTAAGGCGAGTTTCTTTCCTTACGATGCCGGCGCGGTCTTGGTGCGCCAACTTCGCGGTCCACACTTGAGCACGTGGCCGTGATGGAGCAGGCGGTCGAGCATCGCGCTGACGGCGGCGACATCGCCCAGNNGACCGCGTCGGCCAGTTCATCGAGCAGGATGTGCGTTTCGCGATACAGCACTTTGTAGCCTTGCTGGATGGCGCACTGGCCGATGGCCTGCGCCAGGTGACTTTTGCCGGTGCCGCCGGGGCCGAGAAACAACGCGTCTTCGCGCTTATTGATGAAGGCGGCAGTAGCCAGGTCGAACACCAGACTGCGATTCATTTTCGGGTTGAAGGTGAAGTCGAAGTTATCGAGTGTCCGGTCGGCATCGCGAAAGGCGGCCTGTTTACGGCGGCGTTGGAGTAAACGGTCAGTGCGTAGAGTGAGTTCGTCGGAAACCAGACACGCGATCAAGTCGATGGGAGCCATGGCTTCAGCTTGCGCCTGACGCAAGCGGGTTTCGAGCACCGCAGCCATGCCGCCCAGGCGGAGTTGGCGCAACGCGCGGTCGACTTCGATGAGGTTCATGATGGATTCTCCTGTTTTGAGTTTTGGGTTCGGCTTTCGATGAGATCGCGATAGAGCGTGAGCTGACGGATCAGCGGATCGACCTGGCGCAGACTCAGCGGCAGTTGCGGGTTATGTTCCAGGTAGCGGCGCACGAAGTGATAATGGCTCGCGCGGGTTGCCAGCCCCAGGGCGCAAGCCTCATCGGTGGAAGCGACGCCGTACTTCTTCGTCAGGTTCAGCACGCCGAGGATGCGGCGCACCGCTTCCTCGCCCAGGTCTTGATGCATGGCCCGGCACAACGCACCAATGTGCGGTCCGGCGACTTCGGCGCGGCGCAGTAGCTGCGCGGTGCTCAACGGTGTCCGCGTGGGACGATCTTGGTCTTGAATGCGGTGGCGTCCGCGCTGTTGCCGCAAGTGCTCGCGCAGCAGTTGCCCGCTGAGCGGATCGATCAACCGCACATGCGCGGCATTCCACTGCACGTGAACCCGGCGTCCGATCCAGCCCGGAGGCGCGCCATAGTAGGCGGCCTCGACTTCGATGCAGCCGTCCAGATGAACGGTGCGCTCGCCATAGAGGTAATAGCGAAAAGGCTCGACTGGCAGAGGCAGCAGCGCCGGTTTCTCTTCGGCGAACATGGCCGCGACTTGCCGCTTGGTCGTGCCGTGAATCCGCGTGTCGGCCCAGCGCTCCTCCCAGTGATCCAGATACGCTTGCGCTTGTTCCAGGCTCTCGAAGCGCTGACCCTTCAACGGCGTTTTCTGCGCATGGCCGACGCCGGATTCGACCTTGCCTTTCCGGTCCGGATCCCGCACGCGGCATGGCAAAGCGACCGCGCCATAATGCTTCAGCACGTCGCGGTAGAGCGGATTGAGCG
>PLBE01000016.1 GCA_003134435.1 Acidobacteriaceae bacterium | reverse complement strand
GTGACCGCAACCTACACTCAGCGATCCGGTGGCAAGATCGAGGTTGTGAACGAGTGTCGAAAGGCGGACGGACAGGTGAAGAGGTCAAAGGGCACGGCTAGAGTGGTGGACAAGAGGACGAACGCCAAGCTCAAGGTCACTTTCTTTTGGCCGTTCTCAGGAAATTACTGGATCATCGACTTGGCGCCCGATTACAGCTACGCCGTCGTCGGAGAACCTGATCGTAAATATCTCTGGATCCTCAGCCGTTCTTCTCAGCTCACCGAATCAGTCTATGGGCAAATCGTTACACGCGTTCGAGAACTGGGGTACGATCCGTCTTTATTGATGAAATCCACGCACAGTGGACCAGAGCCTCTGGCGGGTGCGCGAAGCAACTGAAAGGACTCTTCATGGAAGACCATAGATCTACCCAGCAAGACGATACGAAAATCTATCTCATCGGTGGTGGCATTGCCTCCCTCGCCGCTGCGGCTTTCCTCATCCGAGACGCAGATGTTCTGGGCCACAACATCGTCATCCTGGAGCAACTCGATCGCTTAGGCGGCAGTCTTGACGGCGCCGGATCCCCGCGGGACGGTTATGTGCTTCGCGGCGGGAGGATGATCGAGAGTAAATACCTCTGCACCTATGACCTGTTCGCGTCGATCCCGACGCTCGATGGAAGCAAGACCGTTACTCAGGAAATCTTCGACTGGAACGAGACGATGAAGACCTCCTCGAAATCACGTTTCGTACGCAGAGGACAAAGAATCGACGGCCCCGAATTTGGCTTGAGCGAAAAGCACATCCTCACTCTAGAGCGCGTGGTGGCGGAACCGGAGGGAATGCTCGGCAGGAGCACCATCGCCGACGAATTCGATGCTTCATTCTTTCAAACGAATTTCTGGTTGATGTGGTGCACAACTTTCGCGTTCCAGCCCTGGCATAGCGCCGTCGAGTTCAGACGCTATCTGTTGCGGTTTACCCACATGGTCGCCGGATTCAACCATCTCAAGGGGATCATGCGTACGGTCCTCAACCAGTACGACTCCATGGTCCGTCCGCTCCAGAAATGGCTTGAGGAGCGCGGGGTACGGTTCGAGTTGAACACCCGCGTTACCAATCTTCTCTTTTCTGAGGAGGCTGACCGCAAGACTGTAGAACGCATCGTCTGCACGCGGAGCGGTCTCTCGAGCGAGGTCGAAGTTGACAAAAACGACTTCGTGATCGTCACTCTGGGTTCGATGACTGACGCTTCCAGCCTCGGGTCTATGGACTCGGCTCCTGCCCTGAACGGCAAAACCGACGGGGGCGCCTGGACGCTCTGGGAAAAACTCGCGACCGGAAGGCCGGAATTCGGTCGACCGTCTGTCTTTGCCGACCACATCGAAGAATCAAAATGGGTGTCGTTCACCACGACTCAGCGAGACCCGACCTTCTTTCGCTTGGTTCGGGACCTCACGGGTAACGTGCCCGGAGAGGGCGGACTGATCACGTTCGCAGATTCCAGTTGGTTGACCTCGATCGTACTGCCTCATCAGCCGCACTTTATCGGGCAACCAGAAGACGTGAACGTCTTCTGGGGGTATGGCCTGTTTGTCGATAAGCCGGGCGACTTTGTGAAGAAACCGATGTCTGAATGTACGGGTCGGGAAATTATGACCGAGATCATGGGCCTTCTGCACATCGCATCCGAAGCTTCGCGGATCTTGGATACCTCCATCTGCATTCCGTGCATGATGCCTTTCATTACCAGCCAATTCCTGCGGCGGGAGAGAGGCGATCGCCCGGAGGTTGTGCCCAAAGGATCAACGAATCTGGCCTTCACCGGCCAGTTCTGCGAGCTTCCGGACGACGTGGTGTTCACCGTCGAGTACTCGATCCGCTCCGCGCAGACCGCTGTTTACGACCTGCTCAAGCTGAACCGGAAGCCACCGGCCGTCTACAAAGGTCAGTACGACCCGCGCGTTTTGTATAAAGCCTTTACGACCCTGCACGACATGAAGGCTTGAGTCGAAAAAGGAGGAATCGTGAGGGAGAAAATGAAGCAATTTACTACCGCGACTACTAGTGGAAGCCCACGCGAAACCGACGTGCAATCCGGTGACACGCAAGGTTTGTCAAACGCCGAGCAGGCGAATAGTGAAAGCGTCGAAGAACTGGCAGCTGACGGGCAGTCTTTCGAAGCCGCGGCCGTGAGCGGCGTGGAAGACGCAGACGATCCTGATGTTCATGAAGTGAGAACCAGAGAAGTGCCTCAGGACGATGTACCCCGCGAGTACGATGTCGAACAATGAACGGGCGATTCCAGACCAAGACTCCCCCACCGGAGACGGCTAGGCCTTCCGCAACCACAAGGTCTTCGAGGATGCCGGGAAACAACAACGAACGACATCGCACTTCGCGCATCGGTTGGTTACGCGCGGCAGTGCTGGGCGCCAACGACGGGATTCTCTCGACCTCTAGTCTGGTCTTGGGTGTCGCAGCCGCACACGCGACTCACAGCAGCGTGGTCATCGCAGGCGTCGCAGGCCTTGTAGCAGGGGCCATGTCAATGGCAGCGGGCGAGTACGTGTCTGTCCACTCACAGGCAGACACTGAAAAAGCCGACCTCAAGCTTGAGCGTACGGAACTCAAAACAGACGACAAGGGCGAACACAAGGAATTGGCGGCAATCTACGTCGCTCGCGGACTCAGCCCTGCACTCGCGGAACAGGTCGCCCAACAGTTGATGGCCCACGACGCCATCGGCGCACACGCCCGCGACGAACTCGGCATCTCCGAAGCTTCCCGTGCGCGTCCCATTCAGGCCGCGTTGGCATCGGCCTGCAGCTTCGCCGTTGGGGCAGTCATGCCTCTGTTGGTCGCCACTTTGGCCTCGCCAGCCAGGGTTTTACCGATTGTCGCCGGAAGTTCGTTGATCTTCCTGGCACTTCTCGGTGGTTTGGCGGCACGTGCGGGCGGTGCGGGAGTGGTAGTTGGCGCCTTGCGGGTCACATTCTGGGGAGCTCTCGCTATGGCGGTGACCGCGGGAATCGGGTCGTTGTTCGGAACAGTTGTGTAAAGGGGAGCCAGGCGAAGCGCGACCTTTCACAGAAGCCAACGCGATGGATGTGCGGTGGTCAATCTTGATCAGTTTCGTATCACCGACAGGACCATACTCGCTAAAGAACATTTTCGGATCGGGTTAGTTCGTCTCTTCCTCGAAAGACTGCGATCTCGATCACAACATGAACGAAAAGGAGTTAGCAATTATGGCAACGAGATTTACTCCACTGCATGACCGCATCCTGGTGCGCCGCGAAGAGGAAGTCGGAACTACGCGGGGGGGCCTCATCATCCCCGATTCTGCCAAAGATAAACCGCAGGAGGGCACCGTCATCTCTGTGGGGAACGGCAAGACCAACGAGGAAGGCAAATTGTTTCCACTCGCGGTGAAGGAAGGCGACAGCATTCTGTTCGGCAAGTACTCCGGAACCGAAATCAAACTTGACGGCGAAGACTTCCTCATCATGAAAGAGGAAGAAGTGCTGGGCATCGTTACGGGTACGGCCAAGAAAGAGAGCGTCATCGCTCGCGAGACCGTCGGTGCTCGCAAGTAAGGGTCGCAGTCTCCTGTTCTTGCGCGATGGCGCAGTCTCGTTTGCGCGTGGTCACAAGAGCAGCCGTCTCCAAGCAGAACAAACTTGGGGCCTTAAGCAAACTCTAATAGCCTTATTTTAAGGAGAAAGAATCATGGCAAAGCAAATCGTACACGGAGAAGAGTCGCGGCAGGCGATCTTGCGCGGCGTGAACTTGTTGGCGGACGCGGTGAAGGTGACTCTCGGCCCCAGAGGTCGAAACGTAGTCATCGAGAAGAAGTTCGGATCGCCCACAATCACCAAGGACGGCGTCACCGTTGCGAAAGAGATCGAACTCCAGGACGGCCTTGAAAACATCGGCGCTCAGATGGTTCGCGAGGTCGCCAGCAAAACGTCCGATGTTGCCGGTGACGGTACGACAACTGCGACCGTCTTGGCTCAGGCCATTTATCGTGAAGGCGTCAGGACCGTCGCGGCCGGCGCTAATCCCATGGCCATGAAACGTGGGATCGAGAAAGCTGTCGACGCGATTTGCGGCAACATCGATCCGAAGAGCGGCGAACGCAAGAACGGTGAACTGGACAAGTTTTCGAAGCCGGTTACCGGCGACATGATCGCTCAGGTCGGCAGCATTTCCGCCAACAACGACTCGACCATTGGCCACATCATCGCGGACGCCATGAAGAAGGTTGGCAAGGACGGCGTCATTACCGTGGAAGAATCGAGGACCCTCGAGACTCAGCTCGAAGTTGTCGAAGGCATGCAGTTCGACCGCGGTTATCTTTCTCCTTACTTCGTGACTGATCCCGAGCGTATGGAAGTGGCATTCGAGAACGCCTACGTCCTCATCCACGAAAAGAAGATCAGTTCGATGAAAGATTTGCTGCCCTTGCTCGAACAGATCGCTAAAAGCGCTAGGCCGTTCGTCATCATTGCCGAAGATATTGAGGGCGAAGCGCTGGCTACTCTGGTCGTCAATAAACTTCGCGGGACACTGCAAGTTGCAGCCGTAAAGGCTCCCGGCTTCGGCGACCGGCGCAAAGCCATGTTGCAGGACATCGCAACCCTCACCGGAGGGAAAGCCATCACCGAAGATCTCGGAATCTTGCTGGAAAACGTCAAAATTGAGGATCTCGGACAGGCGAAAAAGATCACAATCGACAAGGACAATACAACCATCATTGAAGGCAAAGGCAAGAAGGGTGATGTCGAGGGCCGCGTGAAGGAAATTCGAGGCCAGATCGAAAAGACGACGAGTGACTACGACCGCGAGAAACTGCAGGAGCGATTAGCGAAGCTCGTGGGTGGCGTGGCTGTGATCAAGGTGGGCGCGGCTACCGAAACCGAAATGAAAGAGACAAAAGCTCGCGTCGAAGACGCCATGCACGCGACTCGCGCGGCGGTAGAGGAAGGTATTGTCCCCGGAGGCGGAGTCGCTCTGGCGCGGTGTGCGACGGCTCTCAACAAGTTGAAACTGGAGNNGAGCAGATCGGCGTCAACATTGTGAAACGCGCCTTGCAGGAACCGCTCCGTCAGATTGCTGAAAACGCTGGCGAAGAAGGCGCCATCGTACTGGGCAAAGTGCTCGAATCGAAGGACCCGAACTTCGGCTACAACGCTTTGACAGGAGAGTATGAAGACCTGGTCAAAGCCGGAGTACTCGATCCGACCAAGGTAGTGCGCACGGCTCTCACGAACGCCGGATCGATCGCGGCGCTCATGCTGACCACCGAAGCCCTAATCGCCGACATTAAGGAAGAACCAACGGGAGCTCCGGCTGGCGGACGTGGTGGCATGGGAGATGGGTACTAAGAATAGCCCCAGGCGTCCCACAATCGTTTGAAGAGTTCGGCAGTTCCCTACTTTTAAAGTCTTTACAAGTTCAGGAGAACGCAATCATGGGTAAAACTATCGGCATTGATTTAGGCACTACGAACTCGGTTGTAGCGGTTATGGATGGCGGCGAAGCCAAGGTCATCCCCAACGAAGAAGGCAGCCGCACCACTCCCTCGGTCGTCGCTTTTACGAAGAATGGCGAGATACTCGTCGGACAAGTCGCAAGACGCCAGTCCACGACCAATCCCGAGAATACGATTTATTCGATCAAGCGTTTCATGGGGCGCCGCCACAACGAAATTGGCGAAGAGTTGAAAATGGTGCCCTACAAGGTGGAGCCCGATGGAGACAACGTAGTAATTGTCGCTCAAGGAAAGAAATACACTCCGCCGCAGATCTCCGCCATGATTCTTCAGAAACTGAAAAAGGCCGCCGAAGATTACTTGGGTGAAAAAGTCACCGAGGCGGTCATCACCGTCCCGGCATATTTCAATGACGCGCAACGTCAGGCAACTAAAGATGCCGGGAAGATTGCCGGACTCGATGTTAAGCGCATTATCAACGAGCCTACGGCAGCTGCCCTTGCCTACGGCCTCGATAAGAAAAAAGACGAGACCATCGCTGTTTATGACTTCGGGGGCGGCACATTTGACGTTTCCATTCTGCACGTCGGCGACGGTCTTATCGAGGTTGCGGCCACGAACGGGGACACACATCTTGGTGGTGACAATATCGACCAGCGCCTGGTTGATTGGCTGATTGATGAGTTCAGAAAAGAAGAAGGTCTCGACTTGCGATCCAAGGGCAACGAGATGGCCCTGCAGCGCCTCCGGGATGCAGCCGAACGTGCAAAGATCGAACTTTCTTCCACAATGGAAACTGAAATTAACCTGCCCTTCATCACGGCCGACGCCAATGGGCCGAAGCATCTCGTCAAGAAACTGACGCGCGCAAAACTGGAGTCAATGGTCGAGGATCTCGTTCAGCGCTCCGTGCCGCCTTGCAAACAGTGCATGAAGGATGGCAGCGTAGATACCGGGAAGATCAATGAGGTCGTACTCGTTGGCGGACAGACCCGCATGCCACGCATTCAGCGGCTCGTGAAGGAACTGTTCGGCAAAGAGGGCGACAAGAGCGTGAACCCCGATGAAGTGGTCGCGGTAGGAGCGGCACTTCAGGGAGGTGTGCTTCAAGGCGAAGTGAAGGATCTTCTTCTTCTCGATGTGACCCCACTTACACTTTCGATCGAAACACAGGGCTCCATATCGACACCGATGATTCCGCGCAATACAACCATTCCGACGCGCAAAACGGAAAAGTTTTCGACTGCCGCGGATAATCAGTCCTCGGTCGACGTTCACGTTCTGCAAGGCGAGCGCACCATGGCAGACCAGAATCGCACGCTTGGCAAGTTCCAACTGACTGGGATTCCGCCTGCTCCGCGTGGGGTACCGCAGATCGAAGTCACATTCGACGTCGATGCCAACGGCATTCTGAACGTGGCCGCGAAGGATCTGGCAACCGGCAAGGACCAGAAGATCACCATCACTTCGTCGTCGGGTTTGAGCAAAGAAGACATTGAGCGCATGGCGAAGGAAGCCGAGTCGCACGCGACGGATGACAAAATCAGACGCGAACAGATCGAAGCGAAGAATCAGCTGGACTCCATGCTTTACAACGTGGAGAAGATGCTGCGCGATCATGGTGACAAGATCTCGGGATCGGAACGCGGCGAGGTTGAAAACTCACTCGCCGACGCCAAGAAAGCATTGGAATCCGCCGACAAACATCAAATGGACGAAGCTCGTGAGCGTCTGACGCAGGTATCGCACAAACTCGCAGAGCAGATGTACAGCAAAGCACAACCGCAAAGCACATCGGGCGCAGGTCCGAGTGTCGGCGCCAATTCCGCAGCCGGTCGCCCTCCCAAGCGAGACGAGGGCGTAATTGACGCTGAGTATACAGACGTCGAAGAGAAAACATCTGCCTAGTTCCCCGCTAGGATTGTCTTAGAGGGTGGTCCTGGGGCGGGCCGTGCGAGACTACGACTTTGTTGGCACGTACAACAGATGTCGCACTGTGGGCGTACCGCGGACACAGCTGTGGACTCTCTCTTCAACTTCTCGATCCGCTCGGGTCGCACGCTCGTGCTGCCGCGCGTGTTCGGCCCACGAATCCACCAGGAACGTTTCGATGTAGCGGTCCGGATTTTCGAGGTCCTGAAAGATTCCCCATCTAAAGGCGCCGTCACGTCGCCGAATACGTCCATACTTATGCATTGCCTTGATAAATGGGCCTTTCTGTTCAAGGTCGACATCATACTCAACCGTGACCAGAATCGGGCCTCGATCGACGGCAACCGGGTCTTCTTTCAAAATTGTGGGTAACCGCCAATGAACCCAAGGAGTGAGATCGACGCTCGCGTCCGGCAACTTGAGGAATAGCCCCAGTGCGGTGGTCGCGATTGTTCCAACGCCAGCGCATACCAGCGCCAAATGAATGTTCGTCCTCGTTGCCACAATACCCCACGTGGCGCTGCCAGCCGCCATTGCTCCTTGAAACACGAGCATCGACACCGCAAGGACGCGAGCCCGTACCCAATCGGGTGTGTGGGTCAGAATGAGCACATTGAAGAGTGAGATGAACAATATCCATGCTGCACCTCCGATCAGCATGCTCACTCCTAGCATCGTCAAAAGACGAAGTACCCCTGCGGCAACTGTTGCGAGCCCGAAGATCAAGACTCCGCCTGAGACCACTGCCTCAGTCGACCAGCGGGACCGAACCCGCTGCATCATGAGGGCACCCAGAACGGCGCCAAACCCAAAGCATCCCAGCAAGAGGCCATAACCGATTGGGCTCTTGTTCGCGCTGTGAGCGACGGAGGGCAGCAACGCCAGAAGGCCGCTCGCGAAGAACATCACGACCCCGGATCGAACCAGGAGTGTGCGAATCGCAGGTGAGTAGCGAACGTATCGGATGGCCGCGGCTGTCGCACCACCCAAGGTCTCCGGCGGCGCCGTCCGCCTCCGAACCTGCCGTTTCCATCGGGCAATGACGAGCACGACTCCAACAAAGGAGGCCGCATTGATCAGGAATGCGGTACCAACCCCCGCGATCGCAATGACGACACCGGCCAGCGCGGGTCCAATCGCGCGGGCAAAATTAAACTCGATCCCGTTGAGCGCCGTTGCGGAGGCCAGATCTTCCTTGGGCACCAGTTCAGGCAACACGGCTCGCCACGTGGGGCTCTCGAAGGCGTCTCCGGCGGAAAGGGCAAACGTGAGGAACAGCAGCCATATTGGAGAAATCAGGCCGGCCATGGTCACGCCCGCGAGCACTATGCCCACCCCGGCCATCCACATTTCAGTAAACAGAATGAGCTTGCGGCGATCGACGATGTCTCCGATGGCTCCGGCGGGCAGCGCAAACACGAAGAATGGGAGAGCGCTTGCAGTCTGAGTGAGGGCAACATAGAGAGGTCCAGCATTTAGCGAGACCATGATCCAGGCTGCGCCCACGCTCTGCATGAACGTACCCAGATCGGAAACGACATCGGCAATCAAGAGATTGCGAAACGTTGGCAAGCGCAGAGGTCGCCAGAGATTTGACGTTGGCTGCGGGTTTTCGCTGGGGATAGTCAACCGTCTGCTCTGATCGGGGCTATGAATAATGGCCTTCGTAGTGTATCTGCTGGCACAGAATATCCGATACGACGAGAGCTCCAATGCTTGCATTCCAACGAAACGGTCTGGGGGATCCTCCGCCGCACGGTGAGCAATTTTGAACAGACACGACCTGGGGATATTCTTACCCTTGCTGCGATTGGGAACCGAGACTCTTGGGCTGGCTCTCAGCCAGAATAACTTCGAGCCTTGTTCGAGCAAAGCATTATTGACGGGTGTCACGTCAACTTTGGTATCAGAGGGATGCCATGAGCGAGAAGATCAGTCCGATATCGCCCGCGGATTCCGCAAGTAATTGGGAGGAGCTGTTTGAATGCGCTCTGCTGGAACGTGATCCTGTAGCGCGCGAGCAGCGAGTCCAGAACGCGAAAGATGCCATCATGGACCGAATTGAAGACTCCTTCGATACTGCTTCCGGTCAGGAGAGCCGATTGCTGCTTGCTGCTCTCAACACAATCAGCGAACTCCAGAGAGTAGTGAAGGACGATGATTTGCGACGCCCCGGGCCCGCGCAAACCTTTGGTCATCCTGCGTAGACAATCGACCAAGGCCACTGGCACCTTTGTATATACGAAGACCAACTTGAGAACCAAACCTGGGTTGTGGAGAACGATATTGACAAAAACGGCAGCCGGTTTCTCTGAGAATCCAGATTCGACCGATAACCTCGTTCGTGATATCGAGGAGAGCGGTTACCCTGTGGATGGGGCAAATGAGCAGTTTGTCCCGCCATCAGACAGTCTGACGGTGGAATCAGACAGATCTGGATCCCCTCCCACCCAACCCGACTGTGCGCCAAAAACGTCCATTACCCCAACTGAAAAACCTTAGCGGGGCGGACGCCATCGGGCGCGTTTCCAATACTGTCCTAGCCGGTTCATGTTAGACGGTTCTGAAAATGGCCGGGTTTACTGTCACGTTGTGGGCGTTTATAATGTTTTCGAACGCGGGGTTAGAGGAGGCGCTTATGTCTCTGCTTCGCGAGTCCGAGGGTTCAACCAACATCGCCCGCCCAAAGCCGATTCGTCGGATATCCGCAGCAGCCCAGAATTCCGCGCAAGTACGTGGTCGTTCGAAGAACGGCCGCGAGTTCGATCCACATGCGTTCCTCGCTACCATCGGCGAGGGTAGAAAAGCCATGCTCTTTCCGAAAAAGCAAACCATCTTTGCGCAAGGAGATCGAGCAGACGCAGTGTTCTATCTGCAAACAGGCAAGGTAAAACTCACTGTGGTCTCGAAGACCGGCAAGGAAGCGACGATCGGCATATTGAGCGAGAGGAGTTTTTTCGGCGAAGGTTCGCTGGCTGGCCAACCTCTCCGTATGGGTTCGGCAGCGGCAATGACAGATTGTGCTGTGATGCGAATCGACAAGAAAGCCATGGTGGATGTTCTTCATCGGGAACACGAGTTGTCCGACCTTTTCGTCGCGTATTTGCTCTCGCGCAATGTCCGCTACGAAGAGGATCTGGTCGACCAGCTCTTCAATTCGAGTGAAAAGCGACTGGCCCGAGTGCTTCTTATGCTCGCTCATTTTGGTAAAGACGGTGTACCAGAGACCGTGATTCCGAAGATCAGCCAGGAGAGCCTGGCGGAAATGATCGGCACAACCCGCTCGCGAGTGAGTTTTTTTATGAATCGCTTCAGGAAATTGGGATTTATTCACTACAACGGCGGGCTGGAAGTTCACAGCTCGCTTCTCAGTGTTGTTCTCCACGATTAGCTTCCGCCCGGCAGGCTGACCACATACCAAACCCGGCACCGCGTCGTCGCCGGTCATCCGTTGGCGATTATCGGAACTGAGCAGTTTGGATCAGCCAAACATTCTTTCCACGCCCATTCTGTATCTAGTGGCTGAACTGTCGAAGCGAAGGACAGATTTGGACTCTCGGAAAGAAGTGCGTGGATATGTATCGCAAGAGCAATAAGCCGACACCCAGACTGCGTAATG
>PLBE01000135.1 GCA_003134435.1 Acidobacteriaceae bacterium | reverse complement strand
GATCGCCGGGCACGTGCGCCTCGATCGCGTGCAAACGCTGGCCCCCGGCGATCCGCACCCCATTCCCGATGCGCTCCACTTCCGCCCCAAATGCCCGCAGCGCAATCTCGCCGTGATCGCGCGTCCGGATCGATTCCTCCACCACCGTCGCGCCCGCCGCAAACAGCCCCGCAAACAGCACACACGACTTCACCTGCGCGCTGGCCACTTCCGGCCGATAGTGAATCGCCCGCAGCGCGCCACCATGAATCTTCAGCGGAGGACGTTCACCTTCCGCCGCCTCCATCCTCGCCCCCATCTGCGTGAGCGGCGTCATGATCCGCGCCATCGGACGGCGCGACAGTGACTCGTCGCCGCATAGCTCGCTCGCAAAAGGCTGCCCGGCAAGAATCCCGCTCAACATGCGCATGGTCGAACCCGAGTTTCCACAATCCAGCGCCTCGCTCGGAGCCTGCAGTCGCGGCCCCAACCCGCACACCTCAATCGCGCTCTCGCCGTCGTCATCTTTCAGGCGTGTCCACTCGCAGCCCAGTTTCGCCACACAATCCAGCGTGCTCGCGCAATCCCGCGCCGCAGAAAAATTGTGAAATCGGCTCCTGCCCTCGGCCATCGCCGCCAGCATCCCGTATCGGTGTGAAATGGATTTGTCTCCCGGAATGCGCACAACTCCCCCTACTTCGCGCGCCGGACGAACGATGACCTTCGAACTCGATTCCATCGTTACTAAATATAGTGGAGAGTTAGCGAATCTGGTCGTTCATGGAACATTCCTGACACTACAAAAAGTGAGGGCCACTCACCGCAGCGCCTTGCGCCGCCCTCGAATCGGCATACCGGGCGCGGTCGTAGGTTGCACCGGAAGAAAGCTGAGCACCTTCGCCAGCCGCTTTGGATTCTCCAATATCTCGCAGCACATCCCGCACACGCGTCTTCCACCGAAGTATTCCACACAGTCCTCGCACAACTGCATGTAACAACTCGTGCAAGCCACCGGCAGCGCCGTGGATGCGCAAAACTGGCACTCTTCGTTGATTACGATCAGGTTGGGATTGTTTTTCCCTCTTCTTCGGCGGGCAGATGGATTCATCTTTTCCTCAACGAGCGGTACCAGCCATTACATCCCAGCCGACCCAGAAAATCTGTGATCGCTGAACTCCCCGTTTGTGAGGTTTGCCTTCGTACACCCTGCTTGCGGATTACGCCGCGCGCATCACTGTGCGCGCACCCGTCCCGCGGCTTCGGCAAGAATCTCCTGCGGAACCTCCCGCAGCGTCACGCAGAATTCGAACATGGGAGTTTCCGTCCCTCGTCCCCATCGTCCCACTTCCCAGTGAGCGCGAATAAACTTGATCTCCGGACGCCCCGTCAGATTCAGCAGTAGCGGAATCTCTTCCCGGTAAAATTTCTGCGGAAAAGCTACTACTGGCTTGGCATCCCACGCCGCTCCATCCGCCGATCCAAAGATGCTGACCTCAAGCGATTCCTGCTCGATGATGTTGGTAATGGCCAGCGTCAGCAGAAAAATCCGCCCCTCCGCCCCACTGACATCGAGCGCAGGCCCGTCTCCTTTAGCTTGGACGACGGTGTTTTCGGCAACCAGAAAAGCTTCCATCATGACGCCGAGATTCTAGCAGAGTGACCCCGGCGTTGGCTGTGATGTCCGCCCGGCACGATGCGCCGCCACAACTCCGCACTTCGCATATCATCAAAAGCAAGGCATCGAGGTTTCAGTTCTTCGTGCAAAAGCTCGACAAGGCGACCGTCGCCACCATGCTGGCTGGCATGTGCACGTTCCTCAATGTTTACTGCACCCAGCCCTTGCTCCCCCTGCTGCGTCAGACTTTCCATGCCTCCGAACTGCAAGTCAGCCTCACCGTGAGTGCAACCATCTTCGCCACCGCCCTCACCGCCCCCTTCATCGGCATGATCGCCGAACGCCGCGGCCGCAAGAAAGTCATCGTCCCCGCGCTCTTCCTGCTCGCCCTTCCCACCGCCCTCGCCGCGACTTCCAGCAGCCTCGGCGCCCTCATCTTCTGGCGCTTCGCCCAGGGCCTTTTCGTTCCCGGAGTCATCGCCGTGATGCTCGCCTATGTCAATGAAGAATGGGCCGGTCGCGGCGTCGGTCGCGCCATGTCTGCCTACGTCACCGGCACCGTGATCGGAGGCTTCCTCGGCCGCTTCATTTCCGGTATCATCGCCGCCCACTGGCATTGGCGCACCACGTTCCTCGTGCTCGCCGCCCTCGACCTGATCGGAGCCTTTCTCGTCCGCGCATGGCTTCCCCTCGCAAAACATTTTGTCCGCGCCGACCACTTACGCCAGGTTCTCGACCACGCCCGCCAACACCTCCGCAACCCGCGCCTTCTGGCCAACTTTGGTATGGGCGCTGCCGCGCTTTGCGCTCTTGTCGGATGCTTCACTTACGCCAACTTCTATCTCGCCGCCGCCCCTTTCCACCTCAACTCCGCCCAGCTCGGCAGCATCTTCTTTGTCTACCTCCTGGGAGTCGTCATCACCCCCCAGTCTGGCCGATTCCTTGACCATTTCGGCTTTCGCCACACTACCTTTGTCTACTGCGCCATGATGATCGCCGGATTGCTCCTCACTCTGGTCAAATCCCTGCCCATCGTCATCGTCGGCTTAGCCATTTTTTCTTCGGGAGTTTTCGTCGCTCAGGCCGCCGCCACCGTCCAGACGGGCGCCATCGCCGGCCGCGCCCGCTCCTCCGCCGCCGGACTCTACGTCACCTTCTACTATCTCGGAGGAACCCTGGGCGCCACCCTCACCGACTGGTTCTGGCGCCGGCAAGGCTGGCCCGGCTGTGTCTTGCTGCTGGGAGCAGTTTCGCTGCTGAGCCTATGGCTGGCCCTCATCAGCAGCCGCCCCCTCGACCATCTCGACTCCGCCGAAATCGAACTGCTAGCCGATTGACATCACGAAGCACATGCTCCTGTAGGAACGGGCGCCCCCACCCGGCGAACTGAGCGCAACTCGCCAGCCACCGCGAAACCAGCTCAACGCCGAGCCGCGTCATCCAGAAACTGCCGCAGAATCCCGCCCACCGCTTCCGCTTGTTCCCAGGGCGCGTAGTGTCCCGCTTTCGGGATCACCTTCAATTCCCCGCCCGCGATATTCTGCCGCATCAGTTCGCCATCGGACACGGTCGAGAGCACATCCTCTTCTCCGATCACGATCAGCGTCGCCACATTGATGGTCTTCAGATCCGCGACCGAGTCCGGACGCTCCGCCATGCCGCGCTGCACCAGGCTGATATCTTCGGCTGACATTTTGCGCATCATGGCGCGGGCTCCAGCGACCAGATCCGGACGCGTCTCCACCGTCGTCCGGCCCATCAGCTTCGGAATCATGCTCTCGATAAACGGCTCCGTTCCCTGCTCCAGGACGGCGGCCGCGCCTTTCAGCCGATTCGCCCGAGCCCCCGCCGTGTCGGCCTGAGGCCGCGTATCGCACAACACCAGCGCGCTCATCCGTGCCCGAAAACGCCGCCAGCATTCAAACAGAATGTATCCGCCGATGGAACATCCCACAAAGACAGCCGAGCCGACGCCCGCCGCATCCAGCACGCGGCCAACATCGCCCGCATGCTTCTGCATAAGGGCTGGCCCCTCGCCAACCTCCGAGTCCCCGTGCCCGCGCAGATCTGGAAGAATCAGCCGGTAGCGCGATTCCAGCGCCGTTGCCACACGATTCCAGAATTCGTGATGACAGGGAAATGGATGTAGCAGAACTACCGGAGGACCATTCCCCCGAACTTCATAGAAGATTTCAGCATCATCGCTGCGCAACCGTTCCATGGGAGGAATTATATGTCGTCGCCAGACCCGGGCATTGAGGTAAAAGATTCCATCGCAACGCCCGCCAGAACAGGGCAGGCGAATGCCTCGGTGTTAACCCGTTACCGGCTGTTGCGATGGTGCCACCGGCAAGAAAAGCGGCTCCTCCGGAATGATGATCCACCCCAGAACATAGGCCACAATTCCCGGGAAGATCCCGCACGCCAGCGTAATGAAGAACCACAGAATGCGCACCAGGGATATGTCGAGATCGAGATACTGTGCCAGCCCCGCGCAAACGCCCCCGATCTTCCGATCGGCGCGCGAGCGCATCAGCTTCTTCGGCGTGGGCGCAAGCCCCACTACATTGCCGCAATAGCAGCAAAAACGCCCGTCCTCAGCGATAGTCTTTCCGCAAGCGTTGCAGTACATGGTATCTCTCCTGCTTTAGGATACGACAAGGGTAATGAAAATGTTCCGTATGGGCGTCTTAATGACTCAATACCTCAATGATTCCATGACTCAATGACTCTGCTCACTCCCGGTAAGCCTCTTTCATCCTCTTCCGTGCCTTCTCCGCTTCTGCATTGCCCGAATCTGTCGCCACCACCGCCTCATACTTCTTTACCGCCAAATCACGCTTCTGGAGCTGGTCATACATCTCGCCCGCCCCCAGATTCGCCTTTTGCAGCAATTCCGGATCGGCCCCCGTCACCCCGCTTACCAGTTCGTAAGCCGCTGCCGCTGCCTGATATTTCTTCTCGTTACGCAACAAGTCTCCCAGCCCGATCGCCGCGATTTCGTAATGCAGGCCGCCGTACTTCCCCTCGCGCCCGTTCTGCCACACCCGCCGGTATTGTTCCTCCGCCTCACCACTCTTCCCCGCCGCCCGCAGCAGGTTCGCCTCTTCCAGCGGCAGTAGATAGTTGCGCGGAAAGCGCGGCCCGATCTCGCCCGCAATCTCATACGCCTCCCCATACCGGTGTTCCCGCCGCAAAAAGACCATCAGCACAATTCCCGCGTCCACACTAGTCTCGCCCTTGCCGCGATAGGCATCCTTCAGATATTGCAGTCCCTTCTCTTTGTCGCCGCTCAGCCCCGCCAGCGCCACCGCCATCTTCACCGCAAACGACAGGCTGCCCATCACATAGTTATGCGCTCCAACCACCAGCTTGGCATCCGTGTACTGCGGGTCCAATTCCAATACTCGCTCGTGATCGCGCCGCGCTCCCACTGCGTTCCGCAGCGCCGAAAACCAAGCCCGCTCGATCAGCGCCGTGAACAACGCGAACTGCCCCCGCGTAACCCCTCGCGCATAAAGCATATCCACGCTGTTCGGATCGCGCGCCAGTTCCGCGTCCTCCAGTTTCTCCGCCTGCTCCACCAGTTGCTTGATCCGTTGCTTCGCGGCAGCTTCGGCCGGACGGTGCGCTTGCCCGATAAAACTGTCGTTCGCGTATTCCCCGGTATTCATCGCACCCATGCGGTACAACTCCCGCACCTGAATCGCCGAGAGCAGGTGATTCACCGCAAAAGGATCGTTCGGATGGCGCGCCAGAATTTTCTCGAAATCCTGGATCGCCGCATCATAGTCAAGGTTGTAGTAGTGCTCGAAAGCCGCCTGATTCAACGGATCAGCCGGACGAAACTCCACCGGGCGCGATACCGTCGAAACCGCCGGATCCGCCGCCCGACCAATCTGGGCAAGCGCCGGCAGCAGGAAAACAATCAAAACGGGGCGATACCGGAACAAGGAGAAGACCACGCTCCCTCAGTTTAACAGTTCCCGGTTCCCAGCTCCCCGCCAGAAACCAAAGGCTCTCACCGAGTACCGGGAACTGAGAACCGAGAACTGGGCAGGAACCAAACAAGCCACGTTCACAACCCGATGAAGTCGTGCAAAATAGGAAAATTCAGGGTTAGATCGCGTAATTCTTGCTCTCCGAAATGGCCAACCTCCCCCTGGCCAGCTCGTAACCATCGCCGTTGCAATAACTTGCTTTGGTGATTCGCTTGCGACCTTGAAATGACAAGAAGCAGAGTACTTATGGCAGAAGTAGCTGATCAGACTCATCATGAGTTTTGGCGCCCCCCCCTGCGAGCATCTGCGGCGGTCGCCGGCCCGGAACGGAGCGCAACCTGCCGTTGCGGAACCGAATTCATTGTCTCTTCACTGTATTGCCATGCCTGCGGCGCTAGCCGTCCCGATCTGAATGTTCCTCGTGAAATCCCCGGCGTGGCGGAACTCACCAGCCTCGGCCTCCGGCTCGGCCTCAACATATCTGCCGTAGTAGCCTTCCTGCTTGGTGTCTTGTGCGTCGTAGGCGCTCTCACCGTCAGCCTGCTCTTCAGCGCTCGCACCGTGCTCGATTGGCAGGCCATCCAACTTTGGCGCATCGAGTGGCTGCTCGCCTCCGTCGCCGCCTTTATCGCCGGCTGCCTCCTCAAGAAGTAGATGCCCGTTCCAGGGCTTCACCGGCTTTGCCCCGTCTGGGAATGCCGAACTTTAAAATCAACTCAACGATCAGCTCCTACGGAAGTAACAATCGACCGAACTACTTTCCCACGCCGCTGATCGATATCGTTTGCGTGCCGACGCTATCGCTGATCATCAGCGAAGCCGTTCTGCTGCCAGCCACGCTCGGCTTGAACGTGATCGAAATCGTGCAGTCGGCGCCAGGCAGCAGCGTAGTCTTGCAGGCTGACTTATATGGGAAGTCGCCGGGATCCGTGCCTCCCATGGTGACGCTGGTTATACTCAGCGTCGTGGCCTGATCGTTGGTTACGAGCACTGTGCTGGCCGGGCTTGTCGTACCTACCGTGCGTGACGCGAATTCGATACTCAACGGCGAAACGCTGATCGGCGCGGTGTTGTTGAGCAGCACCGTAGTGTAGGCCTGACCCGCGCCGCCTCCGAAATTGTGGGCGTTGAGAACGGCGGCATCCGGTGCGCCGTCCGAGTTGAAGTCGCCGACGACGAGTCCTCCGCCGATGCTGCCCGTACCGACTAAGAACGGTCCGCCAGCTACTCCAGATTCTCCTCCCGGATTCTCAAATGCGAACGTACCATCGCCCTTGCCCAGGAAAATCCCCAGGCCAACATTGGCTGGAGTATTGCAACACCCACCAGAGCCCAGATGCGTGTTCTTAAAAGTGACGACCAGATCGGGAATCCCATCCAGGTTGACGTCGGCGACCACTCCGCTATCCGGGTCGTCGTTGGGGAAGGAACTGGGATACGTGCTGTAATAAGCAGCGCTGCCGAAGGTTCCGTCGCCATTGCCCAGCAGAGTCGCGATGCCCGCATTATTGAACAGGCCGCCGGTAACGCTGTAGCCGCCGGTAGCCAGGTCGAGCTTCTTGTCATTGTTGAAATCGCCAACTGCCACCCATTCGGGATGGTTCACCACCGGATAAGCCACCATGGGCTGGAACGTACCATTTCCGTTTCCCAGAAAGATATCGATGCTGTTGTTGGTCCAGTCGTTGATGGCGAGGTCGATTTTGCCATCGTGATTGAAATCGCCGGTGGCGATCTCGCCCCCGTTTCCTCCCGGGAAAACAATAGGCGCGCCAAACTTTCCTTTGCCCGTGTTGAGCAGGACGCTGACCGTGTTGTCCCCGTTGGTTTCGATGATGTCTAACTTGCCGTCGTTATTCACGTCGGCCAGTGTGACAATGCCCGGATAGCCATTGCTGTCGCCGCTGGAGTAGAGTACTGGCGTCTTGAAAGTTCCATTTCCATTGCCCAACAGGACTCCTATTCCAAAAATCGTGGTGGTGGTGACGTAGCTAATCACGACATCCGCCCTACCATCGCCGTTCACATCGCCGCTTGCCAGCCAATTGATCGTGTTGAAGGCTGTTGGCTGGGTGACGATAGGCGTGGAGAGAATGCCGTGGGAACTGCCCAGCATCACCGCGAACCTAGAGCTGGAGAAAGTCACTATGTCCGGGTTGCCATCGCCGTTGAAATCCGCGGTGGCTTGGCCGATCCAGTCGCCTTGATTGTAGTTGGCGCCCGCTCGGAACGTGCCGTCCCCGTTGCCGAACGCCAGGGTGATGTAAGGACCGCTGTCGCTGCCCATGGCTATGTCAGGCAGGCCGTCGCCGTTGAAGTCCGCCACGACAATCGATTGCGGAAACCAGTCGGTGGCGTAGGCCACAGCAGGCTTGAAGGTGCCATTGCCGTCGCCTAAAAGTACCCACACGCAACTGCTGTAATAGTCGGGCACGATGAGATCAAGCTTTTTGTCTCCATTGACGTCTGCGATGGCGATGGAATCGCCGTATGGGAAGGAATAATTTACCGGGGTTTTGAAGCTTCCGTCGCCATTACCCAGGTACACCCAAACGCCGGAGGGCGCGGCAATGACGAGATCGAGGTCTTTGTCCGTGTTGAGGTAGGCGGCGGCGATCCCCGACTCCCCGCCCGGGACTCCACCGCCACAGCAATTCGTCGCCGGGTAGAAGACGGGAGCGTCAAATGTTCCGTTCCCTCTATTCAGCAGAATATCGATCCCGCCAACGGCGTCGGACAGCGCGATGTCGGGATGGCCGTCTTTGTTGAAGTCGGCAACCGTGATCGCCAGGGGAGCGCAATCCGTCGTGTTGCAGGCCGTATACAGCACCCCAGGCTGATACGTCCCATCCCCGTTGCCCAAAAGCACCGTGACAGTGTTATCTCCCGCATTGATCGCGAGCAGATCGAGCTTCTGGTCTCCGTTGACATCGGCGGCGACCACGCCATCGATAGTCCCGCCGGTCCCGGTAGCTCCGATGGAATAGCTATTCGAGTAAGAAAAACCGCCGCTGCCGTCCCCGAGGTAGACGTCAACGTAGTTCGTGCCAGAGCCGTCCCCGTTTATATAGACGGCAAAGTCGAGGTTGCCATCATGATTGAAGTCTCCGGTGGCAATTGCGTTAGGATTATGTCCGGTGATGCCGTCGTTGCCGTTCCGCGTGGCAAGCGTTGTCTGCTGGTAAAGAGTGAACCACCCCTCCCCGTTGCCGAGGAATGTAGTCACCACAGGCGGGCAGGTGCAATTCGCCCCGACCGCCAGTAAGTCTTCCTTGCCGTCGCCATTAAAGTCTCCCAGTGCTATGGCCTCTGGTGTGCCTCCATGCCCCAGTCCGGCGAAACCAGTGTCAAACAGGTCGGCGGTGGTAAAGCTGGCTGCCGACGGGGTCTGCGCCGCGCCAGGCGCGACGAGAGCAAACAGCAAAAGGGAGAGTGAAAAAACTTTCATCGTGCCGGGGGCAAGTGAAAGACCGGCAGACTGCATCCGGAAATGACCGCTGGGCAGAGATACCATGGGCTACTCCTTGAACTTGTGTCGGTTCAGCAGGTCGCGGGAGCAACACGAGCGAATCGACCCGAGGCGCATCATGCGGGCCTCGTCCGATTTTCACAAGTAATCTGGGGTAAAGTTACGGTAAACTCCGGGGCAAAGCCCGTCTCCACACCGAGTTCTAAGGTGGCGACGCCGAAGCTTTGCAGGAGGGCGGGCAACCCCTCCCGGACGGAGTCGACAGGACTTGTCCGCAACTTCGGGCTTCCCCCAGGATGACTTCGCGACAAAATAGCCTCGTGGGTCAATCTAGTCCGGTATACCGAACCCTCGAAGCAGCTCTGCGAAGCGCGGGTCGGAACGCAGCGGATCCCAAAGACCCTCTACCTTGATATAGGCAAGTCGGTTGTGCCTCTCGTCGCTGGCTTTCGCTAGCCATGCGAAAGCCAGATCCACTTCTCCCAGTCCCGCATAGACAAGGGCAAAGCAAAGGGCAGGTACAAAACCGGCTCTTGAAGTTGTCTCCAGCTCCGCGATAATTTCCATCGTCTGGCTCCGCGCCCCCGATCGAGCGCGCGCATACCCCAGTTGCGCGAGCGCCCAGCTGGAACGTCGGGTAAGGGTCAGACTCTTTTCGAATTCGTTCACCGCCTCCTCATACTTCCCGGTTAAGGAATACACCTGCCCCAGCACGGCATAGGCGGGCTCGTAGCTGGGATCGAGTTCCAGTGTCTGCTGACACTGCTGCACCGCCTGATCGAAAAATCTGGCCAGGTAAAGCTGCACGGCTAATACATGGCTTACGGCAGCGGACGCGGGATCTAGTTCGAGAGCGCGCCTCGCAACCGAAATAGATTCTTTCGACCGTCCCCGTGAGCCCAGATAAAGCGGATAGAAAGCGTGGCCCATGACATACGCGGGATTGAGCGCCTGCGCGCGCTCGAAGTGCCGGCCGGCGGCGGGCCAATCGCGATCGTAAGTGTAGGAAGCGTAGGCCAGCGAGACGTGCGCTTCGGCGCGGTTGGCCTCGAGTTCCAGTGCCTTGGCAGCCGCCGCTTTTGCCTTCGGCATGACCGCGTCCGGTGCCAGCATGTTCCGAAACGAGATCATGTTATAGCCATCCGCCAGGCCAGCATAAGCAACGGCGTAGTTGGGATCTTTCTCGATGGCCTGCTGGAAATATTCGATGGCTTTCTGCAATCCATCCGGGCTGCGCTTGTTCCAGTGGAATCGCCCTTTGAGATAGAGCTGGTAGGCCTCCAGGACTTTGGTTTCCGAGCGAACCAGTGCCTCCACCTTCTCGGAGCCGAGCGTGACTTTCAACCGGTCTGCAATCGTCCTGGCGATTTCATCCTGGACCGCAAAGATATCCTGCATTTCGCGGTCATAACGCTCCGACCAGATGTGGTATCCGTCGGCGGCATTGATGAGCTGCGCGACAATGCGCAAACGGTCTCCCGACTTGCGCACACTGCCCTCCAGTAACGTCCCGGCGTTTAACGTTGCGCCCACCGTCCGAAGATCGACCTGCTTGCCTTTGAACGAGAAGGCGGAGGTCCGCGCAACTACTCGCAGATTCCGGATTTGCGCCAGGGCATTGATGATCTCCTCGGTAATGCCGTCGGCGAAGATTTCACCGTCCTGGTCGGAACTCATATTCGTGAACGGCAACACAGCCACTGTGACTGGCCCGGCGATGCCGGGCGTGACTCCAGAGCTCTCCACCGCTGGAACAAAGCGATACCCTTGCCCCGGCACGGTGGCGATATAGCGATTCTCTCCCCGGTTCTCCCCTAGAACCCGGCGCAATGTAGAGATGTTCTGATTGAGGTTGTTCTCCTCCACCGCCGTATCCGGCCACACTTCGCGCATCAGGTCATCCTTCGAAATGACCTCCCCTTTGCGCTGCACCAGCAGCAGCAACGTATCAAACGCCTTCGGCGTCAGGTGTACGGCCTTTCCCTGCCGGAAAAGCAGGCGCTTATCCACGTCTACGCGAAAGTCTTCGAATTCATAGATGCGAGCCCGTGCTTCGCTCATCGTCTCTGCTCGGCCTTCATAAATTCTCAGAACTTTTCACCGCGATTCTAAGGACTTTTATACAGGCAGGGGGACAGGATAGCGCACGTGGCCGGATGAGTGCATCCGCCACGGAATTCAGAAATCAAGGAGTGAACCTTATGCGGTCAAACATCTGGAAAGCAAACAAGAACACGGCGATGGTCATAGCAGCCCTCGCCTGCGCGATGCTCGCGGCATCCACATCCGCCTTTGCAGTTCCTGCCACCCAAGTCTCACGCGTCCTCATCTTTAACAATTTCGAGGGCCTGTGCTGTTCTCTGTGGAACCAGACCGTCAAAATCACCGAACCCGCCGCCGTGGTTCCAGTCATCGTGACCTGGAGCGCGGACGTTGCCCCCAACGATGAATTCATCGTTGGCCTATCGCTGAACGGAGGCTCATGCATTGCGTACGGGTCTCGTGAGATCGACCTGTTTGCACCCGGAGGAAGCGGCTACACGAGTACCACCCATCAGTGGGTCATATTGCCAACCGATGGACTCAAAAAAGGCACGAACACCTTCGCGCTCTGCGGCGGTGGAACAGGCTCGCCCGCCGACTTCATCGACATCGGACTGAGTACGCTGACCGTCCAGATTTCTAACTGAAGCATGCATCGACTCGACAAATCGAAAATCAAGGAGAGAAAATTATGCGGTCAAACCTTTGCAAAGCAAGCTTGTTGCTGGCGGCGGTTATGGTAATACCGGCTTTCGGCCAGTCGGCGGCACACCCAGAACCGAAAACCAAACTCGTGGGGACCTGGCAGGTCCAGGTAACGCAGGTGGACTGCCAAAGCGGCGCTCCACTGGGACCTCCTTTCACCTCGCTGCTCACCTTCGCTCAGGGCGGCACCATGAACGAGGACACCGAAAACCCCGCCTTCGGCCACGGACAAAGAGGCGGTGGACAAGGAACCTGGAGCAGCACCGGCCAATCAACCTACTCGGCCAAGAGTGTAGCTTTCATTAAATACACTACTCCGCCTAACCAGAAAACCCACAACCCTGGATTTGAGGCGGGCCAGCAAACCATCTCCCAGAACATCGCCTTCAACAATGACACCGGCCAGTGGACTAGCACGGCCTCCGTTACCTTTGCCGACATCAACGGCAACGTCTATCGCCAGGGATGCGCCGTCGCCAGCGGATCACCGTTCTAAGAAATAAGCCGCCACACCGTTCGCGGGAACTGTTGCGACGACGCAGTTCCCGTGCTCGTCCCGATCTTGGAACGCATTAGGTCACCTTGCCAACATACGAAAGGAGGAAACCATGAAACGCCTTTGGACGTCTTGTGCGCAGCTTCTGATCGTATACCCAGGGTTTAGAGCGTTCGTGTTGTAAGTCACGCCATAAACTCCAGCGTTGTCCTCGTCGGACGACCCGCCCACAAGACCGGAAAACCCCATCCCCGCCCGAAAGTCCAGTCAACTCCGCGAATGAGAGTGCTCCGCTTCCGAGACCACCGCGCTCGCCCGCCGTTGCTGACCCATCCGGTACAAATGATGCAACGGCCCCACTCCACCCCCCACCGGGTACGCATTCGCGATCGCTGCCGCGACATACACCTTGGCTAGAAGAACCGCCTCGGGCAATCCGCGCCCGTGCGCCAGATGGCACGCCAGCGCCGTCGCGAACGCGCAACCCGTGCCGTGCGTGGATCTCGAGCGCTGACGATCCGCCTTNNTTGCCTTGTCCGTGCCTGTCCGGTCATCCACCACCCGGATCAGGTCGCCCCCGGTAACCACAACATTCGCCGCTCCCAGAGCGTGCAGTCGAGCCGCCGCCGCATGCATCTGATCGAGGTTCGTGACTGCCATCCCGGTCAAGACACTGGCCTCCTCCATATTCGGCGTCACTAACTCCGCCAGCGGCAGCAACCTCTCCAGCAGCATCTGCGTCCCCGCCGCATCCAACAGATCCGCGCCCGAACTCGACTTCAGAATTGGATCCAGAACTACATGAGGCAGTCCGGACCCTCCCGCAAAAGCGCTCAGAAAATCCGCGACGACCGCGACCGACCGCTCATTGCCCAGCATCCCGATGTGAACTGCGTCGACCGTGATGTCGGAAGCCAGTTCCTCCAGGGTCTCAGCCATGATCCTGGGATCTACCCCTACCACCCGTCGCACTCCCCGCGTCGACTGCACCGTCAACGCTGTGATGCAGGCAACGCCATAGCACTCATGCGCCGCAATCGTCTTAATGTCGGCCGTGATCCCCGCGCCCGAGGAGGGGTCGAACCCGGCAATCGTCAAAACCACGGGTGGGCTTGCAGCCATGCCGACACTCTAAACCGAAACTTCAACCAGCGAAACACCACTTCCGCCCGATCCCTCTGACCCCACGAATTTCGCGAAGATTAGGAGCAAGGCAATGAACTCGCGATCTTAAGTTTACTAAACAGTAACGAGTTGCAAAGCTAAACTAATGATTATAAAACGTTTATCTTTACATTTTGTAAGTGCAACATTCGAAAACATGTTACACGAATAGCCCGTCTCCCGGAATCCGTATGGTAACTCATCCATCACTGTTTGGCATTGACTGCTTTCAATAACATACGCACGCAAATCCATATTTTTCATGGGGCTAAGTCTTTGATTATGTACTATTTAGTTACTTGATTGCCTTGATTTTTCGTTTGACACATCCCCTCCCTCTCGGTAGCATCGTGAGATTGTTCGTTTGACCAAAGGAGCATACGACCAGACAACGATTTCCACGATGAGAGGTAACTGAATGCGACGACGTTTAGCCGAAAGCCTAGCGATTGTTTTATCGGTCGCCAGTCTGGGGGCCGGAGCCGCATCCGGGCCAAGCAGCCTGGAAGCCGCCAAGGTCACACCGCCACCGGTCATTGAAATTCAGACCGGAGGGCATAAATCCCTAAAAACCAGCAGTTCGAAGTCGAAGGCCTATCAGACCGGCACCGCGTCCTGGTATGGTGAGCAGTTCCAAGGCAGACAAACCGCCAGCGGAGAACCCTTCGACATGCTCGATTTCACCGCCGCCCATCCCAAGCTTCCCTTGGGCACGTTGGTCAAGGTCACCAACCTGAACAACGGCAAGGCCGTAGTCGTTCGGGTCAATGACCGCGGTCCCGTTGTCGACGGCCGGATCATCGACGTCTCCTACAGCGCCGCCCGCGTGCTGGGATTCAAAGAGCGCGGCTTGCAGACGGTCCGTCTGGACCTTTACCAGCCCGACAATGACCGGACGAATCACCGGATCAGTGTTGACCGGGCCAATCATGACCCGGCCAGAAATACCCGGGCATCCGCCGTGGCGCTGCTGCAGCCCGTAGCCAAGCTCCAGTAAACCCGATACACTCGGCAACGATAGTTTGAGAACACAGCCGAGCCTATGGACCCGCGCCAGCGTCTCATCGTTGCCCTGGATGTTTCTTCCTCCGCGGCCGCCCGGAACATCGTGGCGGCCGTCGGTGACTCCGCCCTCACCTACAAAGTCGGCATGCAGCTCTACACCGCCGAAGGTCCCGCCGCGGTTCGCGAACTGGTGGGTTCCGGTCGCCGCGTCTTTCTCGATCTCAAATACCACGACATCCCCAACACCGTAGCCTCCGCCGTTCGCGAGGCGGCCCAGTTGGGTGTAACCATGCTCACCGTCCACGCCTCCGGAGGCGGCAAGATGTTGCGAGCTGCCGTAGACGCCGCCCAGGCGACCAAACCTGACGCGCTCGTCCTAGCCGTCACCGTGCTTACCAGCCTCGATGACGTTGATCTCGGCAAGATCGGCCTGCGCGGTGGAGTTCTGGATCAGGTCCTCAGGCTCGCCGCCCTCGCGCTTTCGAACGGATGCAAAGGCGTGGTCGCCTCCGCCCACGAAGCCGCAGCACTACGAGAAGAATTTGGCAACGACTTCGCTATTGTGACTCCCGGAGTGCGCCCCGCCGGCAGTGGCCACGACGATCAGGCCCGAGTCGTCACCCCATCCGAAGCCATTGCCGCCGGTTCCTCCCACATCGTAGTCGGCCGCCCTATCACCGAAGCCGCCGACCCCGCAGCCGAAGCCAGAGCAATTCTCGGCCAGATCGGCTGAATCAGTTCCCAGTTCCCTTCTCAGAAATAGCAAGAGCCGCGGCAATCTGCCGCGGCTGCGCCCTTGTCTAGCCGTCACTGAGACCTGAGAACCGCACTGAGAACTTCTTCGAGAACTCTTCCTACAGCTTTTCGAAAAACTCGCACCCCGAGCACGAAATATAGATTCCGCCCGGCACTCCGCGCTCGCGATCTTTCATCCGCTTCACGATGCGCGTTTCCTTGCCGCACTTGGGGCATGCCGTCGATTTCGTGGTATCCATGACCTTCTTCCGGTCGGCTGTCTTTGCAATTTTCGCCATTCACTTCTCTCCTGACAGGAATGTGCCGCCAGCCAAAAGGCTGCGGTTCTACCTGGTATTTTGGGAGTATCGTTACGCAGCAGCACCAGATTGTGCCGCACTAGAACGCCGGCCCATCTCCAATCGGCCCGGCAGCTCCAACACCCGCGAAGCCGTATACCATTACTCGCCTCTAGAATCTTACACGAATTGCCGGCGCGAAGTTGCGGAGAATCCGTCTTCAAAGCTGCCTGCTGCTGTCAGTGCGCCCCGGCCGTCGCTCGAAAAAAACCCCGCATTTCTGCGGGGCTGTTTACCTGCGACTGTAGAAGAACAGCAGCCGGGTCATTTCCCGGTGCCGGTCAGCGCCGAAGTCTGCGGACTATTGATACCGCTATCCGCCACGCTCAACGATCCCGTCCTCGTCCCCGTCATAGTTGGTGTGAAGGTCACGCTGATTTTGCAACTGGCCTTGGCCACCAGGCTCGTCGTGCAGGTCGTCGAGGAGACACTGAAGTCTCCGCTCGTCGAGATCACGATGCTGTTCAGCGCTACGTTCTGTTTGTTGGTTAGCGTAAACACCTTCGCCGGACTGGTCGTCCCAACCTTCTCCGCCGAGTAGGTCGCGCTCGCAGGTGTCAACGCGGCCTGCGCTACGCCCGTCCCGAACAACGTCACCGCCTGCGGACTGTTCGAAGCGTTGTCCGCAACCGTAAGGCTCCCGCTGCGCCCTCCCACCTGCGTCGGAGTGAAGGTAACTTTGATCAAACAGCTCGTTCCCGCCGCCAGCGTGCTGCCGCAAGGCTTGGTGCTGGTCGTCAGGGCAAAATCCCCGCTAGCGGCGATGTTACTGATATTCAGCGTCGTCGCCCCCGTGTTGCTGAGCGTCACGGTCTTTGCCGCCGCCTTTGCCCCCACCACCACGTTGCCCCACGTCAGCCCGGACGGCGACAACGCCACTGTGGGTCCACTGGCCAATACCGTGAGGCTCACCGCCGTCGTCTGCGTCAGGCTGCCCGACGTGCCACTGATCGTCACGCTGGCCGTCCCCGTCGCTGCCGTGGCACTGGCCGTCAGCGTCAAGGTGCTGGTTGAGGTTGTCGGATTCGGGTTGAACCCCGCTGTCACTCCGCTCGGCAAACCGGAAGCGCTCAAGTTGACGCTGCCCGTGAATCCGTTTGTCGGACTGACCGTGATGGTGCTGCTGCCGCTGGTTCCTTGCGTCACCGTCACACTGTTCGGCGATGGCGCAAGCGTGAAGTTCGGACTCCCTGGCGCACAACCCGTAAAAATGAACGACCCGATGTTCGTTTGCCAGTTGAAGGTGCCACTGACGTTTTCGTACTGGTCCACGTACCAGAAAGTGCAGTCGTCGCTGGGGTCAACCACCATGGCCGTATAGTCTCCCCACCGCGAGAGACCCGTGGTTTGCGACCCGGCGCCGACCAGAATGCTGGTTTCCGTCTCCATCGTCCCTAAGGGGTCGCTCGGAACCCGCCCGGTAAAGCGGATGCCAGGATGGATGATGTCGCTGGATGCGCTATATCCCAGCCCGATATCCCCGCTCTGATCCTCCGCCACGCTCGACATCCACCGGAAATCGCTGTCCGGAGCGAACGTTCCCTGCTGACTCAGAGTGACGTTGCCGGCCGGATCATAGAGCTCATACCAGCGCACCGCCACCTGGTTGCCGTTCCCGACCGCGTGGCTGAACACTGCCCGATCATGATCGGCGAAGTGCCGGATGGCAAATCGATACATCATCCTATCGCCCAGCGTATCCAGCGTCTCCGTCGTTCCAGCCTGCGGAACGCACGTACCGCCATTCCCGCAAGCCAGCGTGTCGCTCGCCACATTAATCGTCGTTGGCGAAGAAAGCGTTGCGCTAGCCGCTGCGAAGTTCAGCGTCAGCGTCCGCAGGTATAACTCGCCTGGACTGTTGTTCTGCCACGAAATGTAAAGCCCCGGCGTGCCGTCTGTGGGAGGCGTCGGACCATCGTTGTCGGACGGCAGATAACTGAACTCGTTGTTGGGAGTCAACTTGCAGAGTTGCGCCGCCGTCGGATCGCCCACCAGCATCTTCGTACGGTCCAGCCCGCAGAGGTCCGCGCCCAGAAAATTTGACGGGCCAAATATGTTGTAGGTCGCCAGATACGCACTGTTGCTCGTTGTCGGCCAAACACTCAGCTTCGGGTAGTCGTTCAGACTTGCGCCAAAGGAGTAGCCATAGAGATAGTAGGCGCCAGCCGGATTGTTGGTCTGAGAAACCGCGATGCATTCCGACTTCGTTACTCCTTTGCCAATGTCGCTGAGCAGCCAGCGGTCGGCATGCCGGTCGTAGAGCACCACCGGATCGCCGTAGGTGCCCGTCCCGCAGTCCCCGCCCAGCGGACTGAATAAACTCTGAATATTGATCGGTCCCGCGATCGTCGCGCCGCTCTTGCTATACACCGCAAATTGCACGTTGACCGTCTCCACAATGTAGTTCAGGCCCACCGCCATGTTCGAATCCGATGGCGCGTAGCCGGGCGATGGAATGCCATTGAAATCCACGCCCTGCGAGGCCGATACCGGAGGCAGCACTTCCTTCTGCAGCACCGGATCTTCCTGTTGCCACGGCCCCTCAATCGCCTTCGTTCGCAGCGGCCCCGGCCGCGGCTCTGGCATTTCACGGCTCGGGTAGATCGAAGTATCCAACGGCAGGTCCGACACCGGCCGCGAAACCGCAAAGCCGGATGGGTAGGTCACAATCGTGGTGCTCTTGTCGGTCTTGGCGAAAGCCAGTGCAGCCATCGCCATGCCACCTAGAATCAGAGTGTGAGTGAGAGTGCGAACCACCGGGCCTACACCAACCATGTCGTCTTTCTCCTGGGTACTATGCTGTGATCCTTATCTCAAAACTTTTGAACCATGCTGCCAGCTGCGCATTGAAATCCGCTCTTCAACCTCAGAGCTCACCGCGGGCAACCTGGCCATCAGGGGGAAGAGTTTCACATCATCGGCATCTAGTTGGCGAGTCTCGCGCTTTCGCTTTACCGCATGCGCGCACCGCTGCCGATACAACGTGGGGGCATGGTGGGGACTTGGGGAGCAACTAGCCTCCGTAGTTTATACATCGGCTTTCAGGAAAAGCAATCAGAATCGGCCAATAGCGCCGTCTTGCAACAATACTGAATTTCTTTTCACATTCGAACTGAGGATAATTCTCTTCGACTCTTCAGTTCTGTTTCGTCTCTTCGTTTCTCCCATGGACGCGCTTCTAGCCCAACCCGCCAGGCGCCAGCCAGCGCCCCCGCTCCTCTTCCAACTTCGCCGCCACCGCCAGCACAACCTCTTCTTCCCACGGACGCCCCACCAACTGCACTCCAATCGGCAATCCCTCTGGCGAATGTCCCATCGGAACCACCGCCGCCGGAAATCCCAGCAGGTTAAACCACTCGCTGTAGCTCCACGCATCCAGATACTTCACCGTCTTCCCTTCCACTTGCCACTCCCGCTCCCCATGCCGAAACGCCGGAATCGCCGCCGTCGGACAAATCAGCACCGGATACCTCCGCATCTGCAGCAGAATCTTCTCCCGCACCGCATCGCGCCCTAGCCATGCCGCCAACAGCGATTCCCCACTATGCGCCGGCTCCCGGCTCGTCCACCCCTTGAACTCCCGCAGGAGCGGGCTCAGCTCAGACTCGCGGCCCCGCAACTCCGCTCCCAGAATCATTCCTCCCGCAGTGCCAAAAAATTCCCACCACCGCTGCCGCGCCTCCTCCAGCCCCTCCGGACGAAATTCATCAACCTGAAATCCGCGTCCCTCCAGTAGCGACGCCGCCCGCTGCACCGCCGCCCTCGTCTCCGCCGTAACCGGAGTTCGCCCATCCTCCTCAAAGATCCCAATCCTTATGCCCCGCAACCTCGCGTCCTCAACCTCACGCACTTCCACCGGCGCTGCGCAAGGATCCCCATCATCCCATCCCGCCATCGCCTCAAACAAAATCCTCACGTCCTCCACCCCGCGCCCCATCGGCCCCACCACTCCAATCAACGCAAAAGGCCCCCCCGATTTCGGATAGTGCCCCGTCGAAGGAATGCGTCCCGGTGTCGGCTTCAATCCGCAAATCCCGCAAAAATGCGCCGGCACTCGAAACGATCCTCCTCCATCGCTGCCCACGCCGCCCGCCGAAAGTCCCGCCGCAATCCCCGC